>JAFXJK010000025.1 GCA_017532355.1 Oscillospiraceae bacterium
ACAAGACGGTTCTCAACGATATCGAGGATACCGATGCCGTTCTCGCCGCCGAGCTTGTTGAGTGCAAGGATGATGTTCTTTGCGCTCATCTTCTCGCCGTTGAGAGCAACAGGAGCGCCCTGCTCAAAGTCGATTTCAACGTAGGTGGGTTTGTCCGGAGCCTGAAGGGGAGAGATTCCCATTTCGAGGAAGCCTTCCTTTTCGTACTGCGGCTCATTGCCTGTATCCTCAAGGTCAAGACCCTCGTGAGAAAGGTGCCAGAGGTTCTTGTCCTTTGAATAGTTTGTTTCGCGGTTAATCTTAAGCGGAACATTGTGAGCTTCCGCATAGTCGATTTCTTCTTCACGGGACTTGATATCCCACTCACGCCACGGCGCTATAATCGGCATGTTCGGAGCAAAGTGCTTTATTGTGAGCTCGAAGCGGACCTGGTCGTTACCCTTGCCTGTGCAGCCGTGAGCAATAGCGTCTGCACCTTCTTTAAGAGCGATTTCAACAAGAGCCTTAGCAATGCACGGGCGAGCGTGGCTTGTGCCGAGGAGATATTCCTCATAAACTGCGCCTGCCTTCATTGTCGGGATGATGTAGTCGTCAACGTACTCATCTGTAAGGTCGAGAACGTAGAGCTTTGAAGCACCTGTCTTGAGAGCCTTCTCTTCGAGACCGTCAAGCTCGTCAGCCTGACCAACGTTACCGGCAACTGCAACAACTTCGCAGTTGTTATAGTTTTCCTTGAGCCACGGAATAATGATTGAGGTATCAAGGCCGCCGGAATAGGCGAGAACTACTTTTTTGATGTCTTTCTTATCCATTTCTATTTCCTCCGTAAATATTTATTCAATATTATGTGAATATTATACATCACTTTTCGCGTAAAGTCAATACTTAAATTAATATTTATTCAAAAAGTTTTGCATAATATAAATTTTAATAACCGAAGAGCATAAGGCTCTCCGGTTATCGTATGTAGGATGATTACTTCGCCTGGAGAAGGTGAACAGCAAAGCCGCCAAAGTCAGCCTTGAGGTATGCTGCAATGCCCGGCTTTACGGACTCTGCGTCAATTTCAAAGCCGATTCTCTCAAGGTATGCCATAGCGCGCTCGAGTGAGAATGTCTTGATAGCGATGTGTCCGAGCTTACCGCGGCCGATAGCCTTGTTGACTTCAACACCTTCGCCTGCGAAAACAGAGCTGTTGCCGTTCTTGATAGCAAAGCCAAAAGCCTTGGAGAAAAGCTCTGCAATAGCAAGAGCAGAAGCTTCGCTCTCGGAGTTGATGCCGATGTGAGCAAGGCTGAATCCGAGAACCTTCTGAACAGCTTCGCGAGTGAGACGAGTGATTTCGTCAAACTTACCTTCCTTGATGAGAGCATCCTTGACCATCCAGCTTCCGCCGCAAGCGTGAATCTTCGGGAATGCAAGGTAGTCGTTGATGTTCTTTTCGCTGATGCCGCCGGTCGGCATGAACTTAACGCCGCCGTACGGAGCGCTCATAGCCTTGATAGCTGCAAGTCCGCCGCAAGCTTCAGCAGGGAAGAACTTGACGACTTCGAGACCAAGCTCGATAGCAGCTTCAATGTCGGACGGGTTGCTGCAACCCGGAGTAATCGGAATGTTCTTTGAAACGCAGTAGCTTACAACCTTCGGGTTGAGACCCGGAGAAACGATAAACTTCGCGCCTGCTGCAACTGCCTTGTCAACCTGCTCGGTTGTGAGAACAGTACCTGCACCGATAAGCATCTCGGGATATGCCTTTGCCATAGCGCGGATAGCGTCTTCTGCAGCTGCTGTGCGGAAAGTAATCTCAGCGAGCGGAAGACCGCCGTCAATGAGAGCCTTGCCGAGCGGAAGCGCGTCTTCGACGTTGTCAATCTTGACAACAGGAACAACGCCGTATGCGCCAATCTGCTTTAAAACTTCGTTCATTTTAAATGACCTCCTAAAAATTTCCGCATAAATTTCACGGACAAATTTTCCTATTATAAAGAATACCACTTTTTGTATTCTTTTTCAAGGCTTTAGCAAAGATATTTTAATAAAAAAGTTACTTGCAGAAAGTTGAATATTTTGTCTGTATATGTTAGAATAAGTCGGATTAAAAATATAAAGGAAAGTGACCTTGATGAGTAAAAAAGGAACAAGAATACTTATGTGGGTGCTTGCAGGTGTTTTTCTTACGCTTGCAATAGTGTGCTTTTTCCTGACCTACATGCTCAACAGCATAAATCGCGGTGACGGTACATTCAGCGACCACAACCTCGGAATAAATGAGATGCTCCCGGAAAATGCGATAAACATAGCCGTGTTTGGCGTCGACAGCAGAACAGAGGATGTATCAGGCCGTTCGGATGCAATGATGATTGTATCTGTCGATAGAAAGCACAGAAAGATAAAGGCTGTTTCGATTATGCGTGACAGTCTTGTGGATATTGAAGGGTACGGAAAAAAGAAGATTAACAGCGCTTATGCCATCGGCGGAGTTGAGCTTGCAATACAGACAATTAATCGCAATTTCGGAATGAATATCAGCGATTACGTCACGGTTAATTTCAATCAGCTTGCAGAGCTTGTTGATGCGCTTGGCGGAGTAGAGGTTGAAATCACCGAGGCCGAAAGAAGAAACGCAAATAAATATATAAAGGAAATGGCAGATGAAGCAGGTGTCAAGCCGGAACTCATAGAAGAATCGGGAAGTGTCACGCTTCACGGTTATCAGGCCGTTGCATATACGAGAATACGTTATGTCGGAAACGCTGATTTTGAGCGTACAGAGCGTCAGCGTGAGGTTATGAGAAAGCTTATTGACAAAGCTCTTGATATGAATATCACGAAGTATCCTGCACTCATAAATTCTCTGCTTCCAATGGTTGAAACATCTCTCTCGAACGAGGAAATCCTGAAAATTGCAGGCTTCGTACTGCTCTCGGGAAAACCCGGTTTTGAAGAGGGAAGATTCCCGATTGACGGGACATATAAAACAAACTCTTTCTACGCGATGGAATATGACCTTGAAGCGGCTGCAGAAAAACTGCACAGCTTTATTTATGACGATGAGCCGTTCTACGAAGATGAAAAAGTTCCCTCACAATCGTGAGGGAACTTTTTTAAAATACGCTTTCTCCTTTAACTCTGTCCGAATACGGGGGAGAGTAACACCAAGTTGAAATGTGTCCTGAGGAGATAAAGTAATCTGTTTGTTTGATTCTGTGGCAGAATGCGTTTTCAAGCTTATCAATTATAACGAGCTTGATTTTCATTTTTTCGGGGATGATGTTTTTGATGAAGACGGAAATTAAATCACCGACCTCAACGTCATCGCGAAATTCTGCAAGCCCGGAGAGGTTTGGCGCAAGCTCAACAAATATTCCGTACTCTTCTATTCCTCTGACTATTCCGCGCACGGTCTGCCCGATTTCAAATCTCTCTGCGTTTTCTTCCCACGTGCCGAGAAGCTCACGGTGAGAGAGAAAAACTCGTTTGTTAGCCTCGTCCAGGCGTGAAATGACGGCAAATATATTATCTCCCTCGGAAAAACGGTCGCTCGGGTGCGATATTCGAGAGATTGAGAGGGACTCAATTCCGAGGAGAGAGATATTGCCACAGCCAATGTCGCAAAAAGCTCCGAACGGTTCGAGGTGAGTTACCGTAGCCGGGATGACATCGCCGGGTCGCATCGTCTCAAAAAAAGAAGAAAGTGCCATCTCCTGAGCCTGTCTCCGCGATAGGATAAAATTACCATCCTCGTCCGTATCGGTTATAATGCACGAAACGGGCTTACCAACGCGCGATATAATTGCGATCTCGCGTGTTTTTCCGTCATCAATTCCGAGAGCGGTTTCGTTATGAGGAATGATTCCGCGCGCGCTGCCGAAATCGACGGTAAGATTATGCTCGGCGTCGCAGAGTATGGCAGTTCCTTCTACTATTGTTTTCTTATTAAGTGCAGTTTTTAATGCTTCTTTCGATGAAGTTGTGTATTTGTTTTTTTCTGTGTTTATGAGCGCGCCTTCGGGCAAAAATTCTTCTATATACATATATTCTTCCTCCTCAGATGGGCTTTCTTAAAATATATATGCAGAGGAAGGTCGAGTTATTTGACACTTTGGTAAAATAATTTTCAAGTTTTGAGTTGATACTTTTTTAAAACTATGCTATAATAACGCTCGGTAAAACTTAATATGCGGGTATGGCGGAATAGGCAGACGCGTTAGATTCAGGTTCTAATGGGGGCAACTCTGTGCAGGTTCAAGTCCTGTTACCCGCACCATATCGAGTGTTCATAACGGATTTGAGTTATGGACACTCGATTTTTTTGCAATTTCGAGTTTCTTCGTTATGTATGGAGCAGGTTTTAAGCCTGCTCTTTTGTTTTATG
>JAFXJK010000026.1 GCA_017532355.1 Oscillospiraceae bacterium
GAAGCAGCCTTCATAGCAGCGCAGATTTCGTCGTACTTAGCCGGCTTTGCGAGGTTAACTGTGAGGTCAACAACAGAAACGTCAAGTGTCGGAACACGCATTGACATACCTGTGAGCTTGCCGTTAAGAGCCGGGATAACCTTACCAACAGCCTTTGCAGCACCTGTGGAAGACGGGATGATGTTGCCGCTTGCAGCACGGCCACCGCGCCAGTCCTTAAGAGACGGACCGTCAACAGTCTTCTGTGTAGCAGTAGCAGAGTGAACAGTAGTCATAAGACCATCTGTGATGCCCCAGTTGTCGTTAAGAACCTTAGCGATCGGAGCGAGGCAGTTTGTTGTGCAGGATGCGTTAGAAACGAAGTTCATGTCAGTTGTGTATGTGTCGTGGTTAACACCCATAACGAACATCGGAGTGTCGTCCTTAGACGGAGCAGACATAACAACCTTCTTAGCACCAGCCTTAAGGTGGCCCTCAGCCTTATCCTTTGAAAGGAAGAGACCTGTTGACTCTACAACGTACTCAGCACCGAGCTTGCCCCACGGAAGAGCAGCCGGATCGCGCTCAGCAGAGATCGGAATCTCCTTGCCGTTAACGATGATGGAGTTCTCTGTAGAATCGATTGTGCCTTCAAAATGACCGTGCATTGTGTCGTACTTGAGCATGTATGCCAAGTAGTCTGCCGGGCAAAGGTCGTTGATGCCGACAATTTCGATTTCAGGATGGTTTACGCTTGCGCGGAAAACCATACGGCCGATACGGCCGAATCCATTGATACCAACTTTGATACTCATTTTCATTTTCCTCCTAAAATTTTTCATTTGTTATATATTATAAACCATTTCTTTCCGTTTTACAACTACCTTTTTTGAAAAAATTAGTAAAAATATGCGAATTTTTTTGTGAAAAAAGTAGAAAAGCTTTTTGCAATCAAAAAAGCCCTTTCAAATCGTCATCCGTTATGATAAAATACAGGTAATATGGGGGGACGAAAATGAACAAAAAGGCTTTTTTCTTTATTGACGATGTTATCTGGGTTTTCAGAGACCTTACGAGAAATCGCCCGAACAGTATGTTTGATCATCCGTTTCTCAAAATATTCAAGGATTCTCACGAGAAATACGGTCTTAAGGTTCAGTTCAACATCTTTTATTCGACGGATACCTATTACGGAAACGACATCTTCACTCTCGCCGAGATGACGGATGCCTATAAAAAAGAGTGGGAAGACGCAGCAAGCTGGCTGAAACTTGCTTTTCATTCGCGAAAGGAGTTTCCGGATTATCCATATATAAACGCAAGCTATCAGGATGTATATGATGATTTCAAGATGGTAGAAAAGGAAGTTTTCCGTTTTGCAAGTGAGAAGAATCTTGCAAAGGCGACAACTCCCCACTGGCGCCCGATAAGCCGCGAAGCATGCCTTGCGATTCGCGACTGTGGAATCAAACTTTTAAGCGCAACCTACGGCAGAAAAATCGAATACAACAACGACCCGTCTTCCCTCCCCTACGGACACGCGGCACGCCTTCTCTGCAACAGAAAGCCGGAAACCGCAATCTTCATAAGAGAGACGAAGGACGCTGCAATTACAAAATCTCTCTGCGGATATAACCACATAACCGAAGAACAGAGAAACCTAACACGCGATAATGCGGATGTAATTTGTGACGAGAAAACAGGACTTTATTTCAAAGACCTTCTCGGAAACGGTGTGGTACTGAATCTTCTTCGTGATGACAATCTCATCGAAGCAATGACTCCGCATATGGATATTGCTTTTTACTGCTACGGCTCTCACGAGCAGTATTTCTATCCCGAATATTTTGCATATCAGCCGGACTATGAAAACAAAGTCATGATGAGCGCAAAACTACTTTCTGAAAACGGCTACGAATTTATCTTTGCCGAAGATCTGGTTTGAAAACAGCAACGCCTGCCTTGTTTTTGCAAGGCAGGCGCTTTTTTATTTAGGCAGAGCGAATTTGCGCTCGGAACGTGCAGAAATTTTTACTTCCTTACCCGTTACGGGGTGGATAAAGCCGAGTGAAGACGCGTGGAGCCCGAGGCGACCGATGGGGTTTGTTTCGCTACCATACTTCTTATCGCCGACAACGGGGTTTCCAAGCTCCTTCATGTGAACTCTTATCTGGTTCTTACGCCCGGTTAAAAGCTTTACGCGGACGAGAGAATACTCTCCCGCTTCCCTTATAACCTCGTAGTCCGTAATCGCGCGTTTTCCCTCACGCCCTGAGAACATCACGTGGACGGAGTTTTCGGAAATGAGGGTGTCGCATCTTCCCTTCTTTCTCTCGAAATGCCCCTCACATATCGCCATATATTCGCGAAGTGTTACCACGTCGTTCCAATTATCCTGCATCTGCGTGCAGATTTCTCTCTTTTTTGCAAAGAGAAGAACACCCGATGTGTCGCGGTCAAGGCGGTGGATTACATACAGCTCGCCGCGGCGGTTATCACGCAGGCGCGTATAAGCGCATCTCTCCTTTTCCTTGTCCGTCGGGACGGAGAGGAGCTTTGCAGGCTTGTTCACTGCGATTAAGTACTCATCTTCATATATAATCTCAATGCCGTGAGTCTTAACGCTCCCCTCGGACATCGAAATCTTAACCGTATCTCCGCACTTCACGGGGTGGTCGAACTTCGTCGTCACCATTCCGTTTACGGAGATCTGCCTGTGCTCAAGGTATGACTTAACCTTACCCTTCGCTATTTGCGAGAGCTCCTTGTAGAGGAAAGCAAGAAGCTTTCCGCCCTCATTTACTTTTATCTCAATATCTCTCTTCATCTTAAACAATTTCCGTATAGCTTCCGAAATATTTAAAACCGTCTATATCGCGCTCAAGATCGCAGATGAGCTCAAAAAGCTCGGGAGAATAGACAGACGCGCCAAGGTCGAAATAGAACATAAATTCAAAGTCACTTCCCGGCTTCGGACGGCTCTCGAGCTTCTCAAGGTTAATTCCGAGCGAGTTGATGCGAGCAAGGATACGGTAAAGTGAACCGGGTTTGTGCGGAATCTTGAACATAAGGCTTGTTTTGTCTGCACCGGGATAAATTTCGAGGTCCTTTGAAATGCAGATGAAACGAGTGTAATTTCCGATATGGTCGCAGACGTTGTCGCAAAGGCCAGAAAGCTCATAGAGCTCAGCACACGCAGGAGAGGAAATCGCCGCGATGTCGTCCCTTTCGCTCTCTGCCACCATTCTTGCCGCTACTGCCGTATTTTCACAGACTGTAACCTTTATCTCCTTGTGTTCCGAAAGGAACTGGCTGCACTGATTTATAGCCTGCTCGTGGGAGAAAATTTCGCGGATCTGAGAAAGCTCCGCTCCGCGCTTTGCAAGAAGAGTATGGCCTACCTGAATTCTCGCGCCGCGGACAATGTGGAACTTGTACTTTGCCATAAGGTCGTAAATCTTGTTGACCGAGCCTGCCGTACTGTTCTCTACGGGGAGAATACCGTATTTGCAGAGTTTCTTATCTACCGCACGGAAAACGTCCTCAAAGTTTGCGAAATACATAATGCTCGGGTTCTTGAAAATCTTCTCACATGCAATCTGCGAATATGCGCCTGCAACGCCCTGGCATGCGACCACCGCACTCTCAGGGAAGAGCTTGTCCGTTTTCTCGATTGCCGCAGACATTGCCTTCTCAAGCACACTTTCTCCTGCGAGAAGCTTTCTCTGATACGAGCGTGAGGTGTCCATTATCGTCTGATAAATAACCTTCATATACGGTGAAAGCTCTTTTTCCGTATATCCTGAAACACGCTCGAGAAGCTCGTGTTCACGGGATGCGTCGTACACGGGAAGCTTATTTTCACGCTTATACTCGCCTATTTTCGACGCAGTTTCCATACGCTTTGTGAGAAGCTCTGCTATCTCACGGTCATATTTATCTATATCTTTGCGAAGATCTTTGATATCCATTTCTGTTCTCTCCTTTATAACATCATATCACAAATTGCTATCGCCGCTGCCGCTTCCATAACCGGGATTGCACGAGGCACGATGCACGGGTCGTGGCGACCTTCAATCACAAGCTCACGTTCACGCATTTCAGAAAGGCTTACGCTCTTCTGCGCCTTTGCTATTGACGGTGTCGGTTTTACCGCCGCACGGAAAATTATCGGCATACCCGAAGATATTCCTCCAAGCGCGCCGCCGTGGTTGTTTGTTTCCGTCTTTATCTTTCCTTTTTCAATTATAAACGCATCGTTGTTCTCGCTACCGAACATATCGGCAACCTCAAATCCTGCACCGAACTCAATCCCCTTGACCGCAGGGATACCGAAAACGATACTTGCAATTCTGTTTTCAACTCCGCCGAAGGGTGGCTCGCCAAGAGTTACGGGAACGCCCGTCGCCGCACACTCTATGATGCCGCCGACAGAATCCGTCTTTTTCTTTGCCGCAAGAATTTCATCTATCATCGCTTTCTCCGCATCGGGAGACAGAACGGTGATGCTGTCTCCACAGAGCTCCGAAAACTCCGGGACTGTCGGATTAAAGCGACGGTCTTGTACCTTTCCGATTTTCTCGGCATGAGCCGCGATCTTCACTCCGCGTCCTTCAAGATACTGCAAACACAGCGCGCCTGCAATGCAGAGCGGCGCGGTGAGTCGTCCCGAAAACTGACCGCCACCGCGGATATCGTGAGCTGTACCGTACTTCATATACGCCGTGAAATCGGAATGTCCGGGGCGAGGAATATCACGAAGCGCGTCATAATCCTTTGAACGCGTGTTTGTATTATATATCACCGCGCAAATCGGAGCGCCTGTCGTAACGTTATTTACAACACCTGAAAGAAAGTGCGGAGCATCCGCCTCGCTTCGCGAGGTGGTGTGTCCACCCTGCCCCGGTGCACGACGCGCCATAAAGGCAAGAAGCTTCTTAAAATCGATTTCAAATCCTGCAGGGAAGCCGTCAATAACCACTCCGATTGCCTCGGAATGAGACTGCCCGAAAATTGAAACTTTTAAATTTTCACCGAAAGTTGAACTCATTTTTCTTCCTCCGATTTCTTTAAATTTGCGCCGAGTTTTTCGTATTCTTCATAGAAGTTGCCGTATGATTTGTTTACTGCCTCGGCACCGATAATCTCTACCGTGCCGCCGCATACAGCCGCCGCAACCGCCGCACTCATTGCTATTCGGTGGTCGTTTTCCGCATTTACGCATCCGCCCGAAAGAGTTTTCTTGCCGCGAATAAAAATATCATCGCCCTCGACTCTTGCATCGCCGCCGAGAGCATTTATCATCGCGACCGTTGTCTCTATTCTGTCGCTTTCCTTTATGCGCAGGCGATAAGCGTTGTATATCCTCGTCTCGCCCTCGGAAACTGCCGCAAGCTCCGAAAGAACGGGTACAATGTCGGGGATTTCCGCCGCGTCAATATCGCACGCGCAAAGGCTGCCCTTTCTTACCGTGAAAAAGTCCTCTTGCACTTCAACACCCGCGCCAAACTTCTTGAGAATTTCAAGTATCGCACGGTCACCCTGAAGACTTTTATTGTTCACTCCGCGGCACGTTATCCCCTCTTTCGAGAATGCGCCAAGCACCGCCCAGAAAGCGGCATTTGACCAGTCTCCCTCAATGACAACTTTTTTGGGCGAGGTGTATTTCTGGTTACCTCGAATTTTTATTGTATTTCCGTTTCTTTCTACTTTGATTCCAAAAGCGGAAACAGCATCAATCGTCATATCTATGTACTTTGAAGACTCGAGTTTTCCCTCGATCTCAACCACGCTGTCGCCCGAAAGCGTTGGAAGCGCAAAGATAAGACCCGATATAAACTGCGAGCTTATATCTCCCGCTATCCTGAAGGTTCCGCACCTAAGCCCTCCGCGCATAGTAAACGGAAGAGTTCCGCTATACGAAAACTCGGCACCGTTTGCAGAAAGACACTCAAGAAGCGGCAAAATCGGTCTCTCCGAAAGCCGTCCGCTTCCGCAAAGCTCAATCTCACGAGGGAGCGTTGCCGCAACGGGGATGAGAAAGCGAAGCGTTGAGCCGCATTCTGCACAATCAAGGCGTGCTCTGCCTTCACCCTTTTGCGGCGTTATAAAAATCGAGCCGCCACGTCGCTCAACCTTTGCACCGAGAGCAGAAACGCAGTCAAGCGTCGCTTCGATGTCACGCGAGGACGCTTTGCATACAATCTCCGTCGGCTCGTCCGAAAGCGCCGCCGATATTATAACTCTGTGTGCAACCGACTTGGAAGGGATAACCGTGACCTCTCCGAGCGGTTCTTTACACGAAACCGAAACGTTCATTTATTATCTCTCCAGTCCTGCCTCAAAAAAGCTTTCAACCTCTCCTGACGGCATTTTCAGAAGCACGCTTTCGCCACGGCTCTTTGGCACAACAAGCGTTATCTCATCGCCAAAGCGTTTTTTATCGGACATCGCAACCGCAGAAAGCTCTGCCGACGAAAAATCGCAGACAGTCGGAAGCGAGCATTTTTTACAAAGAGCCAGAAGCTCATTTGAAACGCCGCTCTCGCAGAGCCCGAGTTTTTCTGCCGCGCGAGCCATAAGCACCATACCGATTGCAACCGCACTTCCGTGGGAAACCTTGAAGTTACTGTTTTTTTCTATTGCGTGAGCAGGCGTATGTCCTAAATTAAGAAGCTGGCGCTCGCCAAGGTCAAATTCATCATTTGCAACGATGTCGCGCTTTATCTTTACGCACTCACAAATTATCTTTTCCAGGTTCTTTTTTGCGCCGTCACAGACAAGGTCGAGAATCTCTTCACTTCTTATCGCACCGTACTTTATAACCTCTGCCATACCGTCGGCAAAAACATCGTCTGGAAGAGCCGCTATCACCGCCGTGTCACAGATGACACGCGACGGCTGAAAGAAGGCTCCTGCAAGGTTTTTGCCTGCGTCAAGGTTTATCGCAGTCTTTCCTCCTACCGAAGAATCAACCGCGGAGAGAAGCGTCGTCGGAATCTGCACGCACGAGATTCCGCGAAGATACGTCGCCGCCACAAACCCCGAAAGGTCTCCTACCACTCCGCCCCCAAGCGCAACGATAAGGTCAGAACGGCTGAACTTTTCCTCTGCGAGAGAATTGAGAAGACGGACGTAGTTTTCCGCGCTCTTCGACTCTTCGCCTGCAGGGATTGTAAACTCGCAGACCGAAAAACCTGACTCTTCAAGTGACGCCGTTACGGTTTCCGAAAAAAGACGGTTTGTTGTCGAGTCCGATATAATCGCCGCCTTTTTGCAGGAAGTAATCTCGCGAACAAGCTCGCCGACTTTCAGAAGAAGTCCCTCTCCTATCAGAATATCATATTTTTTGGAAGCAGAAACGCTTATTCTCTCCACTCTTCATCTATCCTTTCCTTGCGCTCACGTCCCTCGCGGAGAAGCCTCATAAGGGTTTCCGCGTCGTTTCTTGCAAGCGCATCACGGTACTCCGTGAGGGAATCAATAAGAAAATCTATTTCCGAAATAAGGTTTCCCCGGTTATCAAGGAAAAGCTCTGTCCACATACTTTCAGAAAGCTTTGCAACACGCGTCAAATCACGGTAGCTTCCTGCAGAAAAACCCTTATGTCCCTCGGCACGAGGACTCTTCACATACGCATTTGAGACAACGTGGGCAAGCTGAGACGTATAGGCTATAATCTCGTCATGTCGCTCCGCCGTCGTTATGCTGATGTGAGAAAAGCCTGCTCCTTTGAGCACATTCTTGACCTTTTCGAGAAACGCAATGTCCTCGCCCTTCTTCGGAACAAGAATCATACAAGCACCCTTAAAAAGAGTCTCCGTCGCATAGCGGAATCCCGAAAACTGACGGCCTGCCATGGGGTGACCGCCGATGTATGAAAAGCCGTACTTTTCCGCAAGCTCAAAAAGTCTCGGACACACGCTTTCCTTTACGCCGCAACAATCAATGACGCAACAATCACGCTTTAAAAGCTTTGCATTTTCTTCCATATACTGAAGTGCCGTTGACGGGTACATCGCAAGGAAGAGAAAGTCACATTCGCAGAGGTTTTCCTCAGTAAGTCTTCCGTCAAGCGCGTTGACGAGCACCGCGCGTTTAAACGTAACCTCGTCGCTGTCCGCGCCGAGCACGGTGTAATCGGTATTAAATTTATACGCCTTTGCAAGCGAGCCTCCGATAAGGCCGAGGCCTGCTATTCCTATCGTCATTTCGCCACCGCCTCGCGGACTGCAAATACTTTCCTTGCAACCTCGTCAAACTGCTCAGGTGTAAGCGACTGTGCGCCGTCACAGAGGGCGCGTTTCGGGTCGTTATGAACCTCTATCATAATGCCGTCCGCACCGCAAGCTGCCGCGGCAAGCGCCATTGGAAGAACAAGGCGCGAAATTCCGCTTGCGTGGCTCGGGTCAACAACAACGGGAAGATGCGTAAGCTCCTTGAGCATCGGTACCGCAGACAAATCAAGGGTGTTTCTCGTATATGTCTCAAACGTGCGAATACCGCGCTCGCAGAGGATGACGTTTTCGTTTCCGCCTGCCATTATGTATTCAGCGCTCATAAGAAGCTCTTTAAGCGTGTTCGCAAGGCCGCGTTTTAAGAGAATTGTCTTCTGCGTCCTGCCAAGCTCTTTCAAAAGCTCGAAGTTCTGCATATTTCTCGCACCGACCTGGATTACATCTACATTTTCAAACATGTGCAGGTGGTTTGCGTTCATAATTTCCGTTACAATCGGCATACCCGTTGCCTCTTTTGCTTCGAGAAGAAAATCTATGCCCTCTGCCTTGAGGCCCTGGAAGTCGTAAGGTGAAGTTCTCGGCTTGAAAGCGCCGCCGCGAAGAAGCGTAGCACCTGATGCCTTTACCGCCTCGGCGATGCCGAGAATCTGCTCTTCAGACTCAACGGAACACGGACCTGCGATGAGAGCAAAGTTTCCATCACCAATTTTCACGCCATTTATATCAACAACGGTATTCTCAGGATGAAACTTTCTGTTTGCACTCTTGAACGGCTCGGTGATTCTCGTTACGCTCTGGACGATATCAAGCCCCTCTATAAGCTCAACATCAACATTTGACGTGTCACCGATGAAGCCGAGGACGGTCTGAAATTCACCTTCAGAGAGATGAACTTTGATATCCTGCTCATTGAGCCACGCAATCAGGTTATCAACCTGCGCCTTCGGAACTTCTCTTTTAAGTACTGCAATCATGTTTTTTCCTCCTCGAAGAAAATGAATTGAAAATAAAGAAAGGCTTTACAGTGATTCTACTGCAAAGCCTTTAAAAGTCTTATAAAAACTTCTTTCTGAGCACGCAAAATCACTTTTACTTTTTGTTAGCAAAAAAGTAAAAGTAAAAGTAATAAAATATTGCAGATGCTCTGAGAGAATATGTCATTACAAAACTCGCCTTTCCTTTTTTTAGTGATTATACCACCATAATTCTGATTTGTCAATCAGCTTTGCTTTAAATTTTTTAAAACGTCGG
This sequence comes from Oscillospiraceae bacterium, assembly GCA_017532355.1. Next base: position 9,468 of record JAFXJK010000026.1, read on the forward strand.
AGCTTCTGCAGTGTCACCCGGGGTTTTGTCTCCGCGAAGATAGAAAAGATACCCTGCATAGACAGTTCCGGAGAGCGCAGCATAGACGTAAGAAAGCGGTAAAATATAGCTTAAGCTTGACGCAATATCCCACAAGAGGTACGATGCACGTAGGAAGATACATTCAACCGTTCTGCCGCGCATAAGCGAAATGCACTCGCGAAGCGATGCAAAAGCTCCGCCCGACTTGCCCTCTGCGAAAATATATTTTGCAAAAACATATCTGCTGTTCCACAAAATCGAAAACAGTGCCGAAACAGGAAGGAGAGGAAGCAATATATTTGCCACAAAATACAGCCCTGCTTTTGCGCATAAAACAATCAGCAAGGTTGGCACAAGCATAAACAGAAACGACCAGAACGCTGACATAAAGGCAATGAGAAACTCAAGCCAAACGGACGAAAAAACCGTTTTGAGGCTTGTAAAAGGTGAAAAAGCATCCGAAAACTTCGTCTTTTCCCCTCTTGCAACCTTCAGAAAGAAACGGCAGATTCCTACCGAAAGCGGTGCCATAACAATAACGTAAAGAGCAAGAGTTACAATGACGGATGCGATAGTCTTTTTCGTAATGACATCAGGCACAAAAAGGCGAAGCATCTGCATCGCGTCACCCTGCACACCAAGCAGTTCATCAACCGTCGGTATATGAAGCGGTAAAAAAGAGAGTATCAGCACAGAAAGCGCAAGCTGCGCAATAATTATACCAAATGTTTTCAGCCAGCTTCCTTGCAAGCTTACCATAGCCTGAGCCTTTATTCTTTTTCTGACAAGAGTTCTTTTCATGTTTTTGCTCCAAATTTAAAATTACTGCGTTATCCAATCGGGAGTTTCAGAAGATTCATCTGCAGTTTTCTCTTCTGCAGGCTTTTCCTCTGCCGGAGGCTCATCAACCGGAGCATCCACCGGCGGCACATCAGGTGTCTCAGCGGACGGTGTCTCCGGTGCTGCATTTTCAGTCGGAGTCTGAGTTGGTGTTTCTTCCTTCGGCGGGTCTTCCTTTTCTTCGGACGGTGCAGGTGCAACCGTCGGTTTTGCCGCGCCGGTTCCTACGAGAACTATCTCCGGCATCGGCTTGTATTTCGAGTTGTTTTCAAGGTAGGACTCTATGAGCTTTCCTTTTGCGTCATAAACGTTACGGTAGACGCTCATTGAAATGCCCTGCTGTCCCTTCTGCTGTACCTCGCGAACGCCCTTTGCAAGAGCAGTACTTGTTTTTTCACGTGTCGGGTACGCGCTTGTGGAATGAGTTTTCTTTGTGAGTTTTACGGTAACCTTTTCATCAGGCTCCGTTCCCATAATCTTGACTCTTATATAGTTGTTTTTCGAGGTCGCAACAATCTTTACCGGATATTCGCTTGTGTTCACAAATCTGAAGTCAATTGAACCGTAAACAACGGTTGCATCCTCGCCCTTGGGGGTATAGTCAACATAAAACGCATGGTTTCTTCGCTCTGTTATCTTCATATTGGCGCGAAGTGCAGCCATATAGATGGTTGACGAAACCTGACAGATACCGCCGCCGATGCCGTCAACAACCTCGCCCTGCGCAAAAATCGCCGCTGCCTTAAAGCCTCTGGCAGTAGTTCTCGGTCCGACCGTCTTGTTGTATGAGAACTCCTCACCCGGGTTAAGAATCGTTCCGTTTACGAGCTGTGCCGCGAGGCGGACATTTGCCGTTCTCTCAACCTTTTTCGGGCTGAAATGCGTCTCGACCTCTGCAAGGCAATATTTAAAGAGGTTTGTTTCAAGATGCTTTGTCTGTATCTTTGGCTGTGTAATCTCAAGAGGTATTCTTATGATTTCATCCGGTGTTTTGTTATATGCAATTCTCGCCGCTTCAAGGTCAAAATCAACACCAAGCACGTGAGGGATGATTTTGTTGCCATCCTCTCCCTTTTCGAGGTATGCATCACGGACCTCCGTATGAACCTCGGAATAGACCTTATCTATGTCGAGCGCAACGGAAGTTGCGAGTTCACGAGATAGCGCGATAGTTGAGTAATCCTCGGTTAAAAAAGCGTTTGTAAGCTTTTCGCGGAACTCGTCCTTGTTTATCATATTGCCGTCGTGACGCGGATGGAGAATCAAGGTCGTGTCCTCAATCGTGTATTCCGCATCAACAGGTGCTATATCGTACTTTGACACTTCAAGGAACGCCTCCTCAAAGGCTTCTTCACCGAAGTTTACCGCAGCCCCTACGTCGTATCCGCCAAAGATGCATTTCATAACCGCGCCGATACGGGAAAAGAATCCGCCCTCGCGGCCTACGCCATACGCGCGCTTTGCAATCTCCTCCGCAGGAACGGTAATATCAAGCTCCGATCCCTTTATCGTAACCTCGTCGAAATTTTCAACGGCTACCTTGACCTCTGCATTCTTATAGCCTTCATCACAGGAAGTCATGATGAGCTCCGCGGCCTGAGTCTCGCTCTTTCCCGAAAGTGCGAGATTGCCTGCCTTTACTCCGGGGAAAATACCCCCGTATGCATAAGTGTAGACAATCAAAGCAAGAAATAAAACAATAACAACTCCCACTGCCGCAAGCGAAATCATTGTCGGTTTTGATGCCTTGATCTTCTGAAGAAAATTCATCATATTCCATACCCCTGTCATCATCATAAAAAAAGTAAATACTTTTACATATATAGTATATCTTTTAAACCACTCAATTTCAACTACAGTTTTGTAACTTTTAGGACATTTTTCATATTTTTATATAACGGTTGCAAAATTCTCCACTTTTATGTTATACTTTAATATAATACGACATTCGAGAAAGAGGAAACAAAAAATGGAGCAGAACAAATTTTATATTACTACTGCCATTGCTTACACATCAAGAAAGCCTCATATCGGAAACACTTATGAGGTCGTCCTCACGGACGCCATTGCCCGTTTCAAGCGCTCGATGGGCTATGATGTTTTCTTCCTTACGGGAACTGATGAGCATGGTCAGAAAATTGAAGATATTGCAAAGGAAACAGGCGTTACTCCGCAGGAGTATGTCGACGGTGTTGCAGGAGAAATCCGCGACATCTGGGACCTTATGAACTCAAGCTACGACAAGTTTATCCGCACAACGGACGACTACCACGTCGAGGCTGTTCAGAAGATTTTCAAGAAGCTCTATGACCAGGGCGACATCTACAAGGGTGAATACAAGGGCTGGTACTGCGTTCCCTGCGAGTCCTTCTTTACCGACACACAGGTCGAAAACGGCGTCTGCCCCGACTGCGGACGTCCCGTAAAGCAGGCAAACGAAGAAGCCTACTTCTTCAAGATGAGCAAGTACCAGGATGCACTTATGAAGCACATTGAAGAAAACCCCGACTTCATCCAGCCTGAAAGCCGCAAGCGCGAGATGGTAAACAACTTCTTAAAGCCGGGTCTTCAGGACCTCTGCGTTTCTCGCTCGTCCTTCAAGTGGGGCGTTCCGGTTACATTCGACGATAAGCACGTTATCTACGTCTGGATTGACGCGCTTTCAAACTACATCACGGCTCTCGGCTACTCTCCCGACGGCTCGGGCGAGCTTTATAACAAGTACTGGCCGGCAGATGTCCACATCATCGGCAAGGACATCCTCCGCTTCCATACCATTTACTGGCCGATTATGCTTATGGCTCTCGGAGAGCCGCTTCCGAAGAAGGTCTTCGGACATCCGTGGCTCCTCTTCGGAACTGACAAGATGAGCAAATCAAAGGGCAACGTTATTTATGCTGACGACCTCGTCCGTCACTTCGGCGTTGATGCTGTCCGCTACTACGTCCTTCGCGAAATGCCGTTTGCACAGGACGGTACGATTACTTATGAAACCATTATCGCGCGCTTTAACGCCGACCTTGCAAATACGCTCGGAAACCTCGTCAACCGCACCGTTGCGATGGCGAATAAGTACTTTGGCGGTAAGGTCGCTTACAAAGGCGTATGCGCTGACTGCGATGCAGACCTCAAGGCAACTGCAATCGCTGCACGTGCAAACGTTGAAGCAAAAATGAACGATTACCGCGTTGCGGACGCACTCGAGGAAATCATCTCCCTTGCCCGTCGCAGCAACAAGTACATCGACGAAACAGAGCCGTGGGCTCTTGCAAAGGACGAAGAGAAGCGCGACCGCCTCGAAACCGTCCTCTTCAATCTCCTTGAGTCCATCCGTTTTATCGGAACTCTTCTCTATCCGTTCATGCCCGATACCGCAGATAAGATTATCGCGCAGATTGGTGCAGAGAAGTGCGACATCGCATCGCTTTCCGACTTTGCTGAAAGCGGCGATAAAACAGTAGGTACAGCAGAAGTTCTCTTCGCAAGAATCGACGAGGCAAAGAAGCTCGAAGAGCTTGCCGCAGAGAATGAACCGCCGAAGAAGGAAGTCGCGCCTTACAAGGACGAAATCGTATATGACGAGTTCGATAAAATCGACCTTCGCGTTGCAAAGGTTGTAGCCTGCGAGCCTGTTCCCAAGGCTGACAAACTTTTAAAGCTCATCCTCAACACAGGTGAGGCAGAGCGTCAGATTGTTTCGGGAATTGCTAAAGAATACAAGCCCGAAGAGCTTATAGGCAAGAAGATAATTCTTGTTTCAAACTTAAAGCCTGCAAAGCTCCGCGGCGTTGAGAGCAACGGTATGCTTCTCGCGGCTGATATGCCCGACGGCGGTTGCAAGGTCATCTTCGTTGACGACGCAGTCGAAGAAGGCTCACAGATTCACTAAATAAAAGCAAAGAACCCCCCGTGCAAAATTGCACGGGGGGGCATTATTTTGACAAATTGCCTTTTGCAAAACATCAGCTTCGTAGTCCTGCCGGACGGGCTTACTTTTGTCGCGACAAAAGTAACAAAAACGCTTGTGGGGAGAACTCGCCGCCGCACTCCCGTACGGCGAAGGAAACCTCCCCACACCCCTCCGCTTCGCATCGCCGGAACATTCTGCAGTATGCTGATTCGCACGTTAACTCTCCTCCGATAAGCATTCCAACATAAACTTACCTCCGAGCCGGAAGGCATATATGAACAGCTCACGCTCCAAAATACAGTTTAGCTCTATGACCGAGTCATCATACTTCTTTAATAGCTCATTCTGCGAATCTGTTAATGCTTCCGAAAGTTTGGTTCGATTTTTGTCCATCAACCGGAGCGCCGTTCTTTCCTCAACGCTTCTCTTCGTGTATGCCTCCTGGGGGCAAATATTCCCATACCATAACTCCTCAAGTAAGTTTCTCATAATATCACCTCAGGAATAATATACCATAAAGGAAAGCAAAATACAGCAAAGTAGGATAAAGTAGTATAAAATACTACCAAGTCATGACCACCGGTAAAACCGGTGGCATGCACTAAGCCTATAAGGCTATTATGTTGGCGGCGCCTCAAGACGCGCCGAAACGGTTTGCCAACCGCATGTATTTTACGGGCTGCCTCACAAAGTGGGGCGGTCTTTTATTGTGCAAACGAATACCATCTGGTCGAATGGGATGCTTTTGCATGTCGAAAAGTTGTCAAAAAGTTGTCAAAAAATAAATTAAATATGTGCTATAATGTATTCATCTTAAGAAATAAAACGTGTTGATATCGGCACAAAAGGAGGTATATTTTCAAAAAGTTAAATTAAACTTTACCACATTTATTTGAACATATAGGAGAAATGTGGTAATATAAACCTGACCATATTTCTCCTGACAAAATTTATTTTATAAGGAGAAACATACATGAGTTTTTTTAATGATCTGAAAAAGAAAGATGAATACTATTATGATTTCGGAACAGGCAATAAAGTAAAAAGAGAAGATTCCAACAAAACGGATGATTTTCTGATTGGCTTCAACAGCGTTACGAATACGCCTATCGCAAAAACATTGCGTTATGAACCTAAAGAAGAGATAAAGCCAAGGCCGGTGTCATATTCATCAAACACATCCTATCGCGCACCACAGCTCAATACCAAACAGAGCTATACCCCGTCCACAGCACATCTCGGCGGAGACATCAAGACAGATGAGGACAAAAACCTCTTCTATAACGCCTTCGAAGCCGAAAACAGAGTCCAGCAGAACAAGCCCCAAAAGAGTCAGAACCCCGATGCCATAGAATTCGGAGAGGATTCCGAAACGTACAAAATCCTTCAGGATCTCGGAAACCGTTGGTATGCCACTTCAGATTCTGCCGAAAAGGATAGATTGCACGGCGTTGCAGAAGATGTGAGAAGGTATCATCGTGAAGGAACACCCATTGTTGATAGACACGACCAAATTATGAACCTTTTGCACGAAAACGCAAAGACAGCTCAAAATTATCAAAAAACAATGACGGAAGGGTTTCCTGGTTTTCTATATCGTATGTCGGATGGAAACTATATGCTAGATTCCTCGACATATCTTATCGGAATGGTCGATGAAGGTGAATGGGACTATAAGTACAATGATGACTGGAGAGTTAAGTACGACTATTTTGATGGTAAGGATATGGATACTCCCAAAAGCAACTATCGAAACTGGACTCCGTGGATGTATTTTGACGGACATTTGATAGCGGCAGATAAACTTGGCAATATGAATATGGCGTATGTTGGAAACAAAATGGGGTTACCTGAATGGGTCTATAAAAACTTTGAAACTACTGATAAAGACGATCCGTACTGGGTCCAGTACGGCATCGACCTTGCAAAATCAGGGAGGTAAGAAAAATGAAGAAAGCTCTTTTGTTTATAGTCTTTGCGATGCTTCTCTTGCTTGCTTCGTGCGGTGAGAAAAAAGAAGCCGATATCTCCACGCTCGGAAACACTCCGGGAAATATATTGCTCGACGGTGAGGTTGCAGAGGACGATGAATTTGTTTATTACACCACAGACCATGGTGGCAAAGAGATATACAAAGCCAAAAAAGACTTTTCGGAAAAGACAAAAATCGCAGAATGTCGATACGGAGCAAACTATTTGAATGTTTCCGGAGACCACCTGTATTTCATCGACGGATACCCAGGATACGTTTATAAAATGAATAAGAACGGCGGTTTTAAACGTCCGATTATTCTCAAACAGACTACAAACGTCATCATAAGCGGAGACAGAATATATTATAAGCTGACGCCAAGCGACGGAATTTTCTTCAAGATAGAGCAATACGCCGATGATTGGGGAAGTATATATTCCTGCAATCTCAACGGTCGCGACAAGAAGCTTATTGTAAAAGAAAAAATATCCGAGTTTTCTGTTGACGGAGAGACGATTTATTACACAAACAGTGAGGACGGGAATTCCCTATGGGCGATAGACACCTCTGGAAAAAATAAAAGAAAGCTTAACTCCGAATATACATTCAGCCCCAATTTTGATGACGAATATATCTACTATGTTACCACAGAAAGTTTCAACGTTTTCCGTATGAATAAAAAAACTCTCAAGGTCGAGTGCATAAGCGATGAATCGTGCAATAATATGAATCTTTCGGGAGATTGGATATATTACAGCCAACGCAAATACAATGGACATCTGTGCAGAGTGTCAAAGGACGGAAAGGTGAAAGAGGTTATTCTGGACGAGCCTGCGTTTGGAATAAATTTTGCAGCCAACTCGGTTTTCTACTTACGCCAGGGAGAGGATCCAGACAGATACAGGCTTGATTTAGAAAACAAAGAAATTACAAAAGTTTAAAAGCTTTTCTTCACACACCCGGCAGAGCAAGGAACATCCCTTGCTCTGTTTTTTCGCACAAAAATTACGGAGTGTCATATTGGCACTCCGTAAATGGTGCGAGTGAGCCTGTAAGCCGAGTTCTGTCGTGTACAGTCATCTATCTACGCGACGTGTTGCCACGGCGCTTTAGCCACCTTCCCGAGGACAGCCGGGCCAGCCTTAAGTCCTCCTATGCGGTGTTGCTCCGGATAGAGTTTACATGATGAGCCGGTTCCCCGCTCACCCGTGAGCTCTTACCTCACGTTTCCACCCTTACCACGTCGTCGCAAGTGTCATTCCGTCGCCTTGCCGTTTCCGACAAGGCTCTTATATGACACTGCTTCTCCTTTTCCCCACAAAGCAGGCTTTGCGGGGGCCCCGTTTTTACGAGACGGAGAGTGGCGGTATCTCTCTGTTGCACTTTTCCTGAAGTCGCCTTCGGCGGGCGTTACCCGTTATCCTTGCCCTGTGGAGCTCGGACTTTCCTCATGCGCCGCCTTTCGGCATATAGCGCACGCGACTGTATAGCTTACTCGCGTAAATATTATAATTTAGAAAGCGGCACCTTGTCAAGCTTCGCTTCATAACGCTTTTTCGCATTATCGTATTTATTATTTTGCAACACTAAAACGAAATAGTAAAAATTTTTTAAATACTATATTGACTTTTTCAAAACACTATGTTAATATAACAATAGAGGTGATCACTAATGACAAAAATTCTTTCTACTTGCCCCGTCTGTAAAAAAGATCTCAATATCACTTGTCTTACCTGCGAAAATTGCGGTCTCGAGTTAAAAAACAACTTTGAACTCAGCATTTTTGACAGGCTTGATGAAAGTAATTACGAGTTTCTCATTGAGTTCTTAAGAAATAAGGGCAACCTTAAAAACGTTCAGGAGAATCTTGGACTTAATTATCCCCAAGCAAAAAAGAAACTTGATGCCGTCCTTTCTGCATTAGGTCTCTTAAATCATGAAGTTGAAGAAGAAGAAAGCGAGGAAATCGATATGTCAAACTGGTTTACGGACAAAAACAGCGCAAAAGCATCAGATATCATAAAGGCAAAGCTAAAGGAAAACGGCGGTCGTGTTATTGTCAATACCGCAAGAGGACTTCCATGCGACATCGCAGTTGCTTCAGATGGTATTTCTTTCGTGAGCAGCAAACTCCCGATAAAACCGCCATACCGCTTTGAAGTTTTCGACCTTGTTGTAGAGCTTCTCTTAAAAAACGGTGGAAGAGCAAAAAAAGGCAACGGTCGCAACAACAAATTGGGCGAGGACGGATGTACTGAAAACACCGTCGTCGGATATATCGCCAAGCATTACGCCGGCAAAAGACCCGGCGAGTCGGTATTTGACCCCGTCTTTGTATTTGCCGCTGTGCTTGAGTGGGCCGAAATCGCTTGGAACGAACGCGGAGAGCTTATTCTTACCGCATCATATAAGGATAAGATAAAATGAGAATTTTACTTTTTGCACTATGCGCTTACATCAACAAACTCTTTTTCAAAACGCGCTGGTAATGACCTTTCCCATCCCTCTTAAGTCGCTTTTTGTTTACGAAGTTTTCTCCATTTTATCTTTTTTTGTAAAAATTTAAAAAATAGCTTGATTTTTGCTTTGGTTTGTGTTATTATCTATTGTGCTATTTAATGCGTACCGAAAGAGGTGAATTTCATGAAGGCAGGTATCCATCCTGATTATAAGCAGACAACTATTACCTGTGCATGCGGCGAGGTTATAGAGACTGGCTCTACAAAGGAAAACATCAAGGTTGAAATTTGTTCAAAGTGCCATCCGTTCTATACCGGCAAGCAGAAGCTTGTTGATACAGGCGGCCGTGTCGATAGGTTCAACAAAAAATTCGGTTTGTCCCAGGATAAGTAATTATCGTTGTGTCAAGATCCGTGCCGAAGCTGTATTTCAGCTTCGGTTTTTGTTGTATAAGGAGGTTTTTCTATGGTAGATCTCAAAAATGAATGGAACGACATTCTCCGCGACGAATTTGAGAAAGAGTATTATCTCAATCTTCGCGCATTTCTTCGCGAGGAGTATAAGACGCACAGAATCTTTCCCGAGATGCAGGATATTTTCACTGCGCTCCGTCTGACACCGTATAACGACGTCAAGGTCGTCATCCTCGGTCAGGACCCGTACCACGGCGAAGGTCAGGCGCACGGCCTTGCTTTCTCCGTAAAGGACGGTGTTGCCATTCCCCCGTCGCTCCGGAATATGTACAAGGAAATATACGACGAAACAGGAAACCCACCACCCGAATCGGGAAACCTCACTCGTTGGGCAGAGCAGGGAGTGCTTCTCCTCAACGCCGCA
>JAFXJK010000027.1 GCA_017532355.1 Oscillospiraceae bacterium
AAAAACAGTACACAGGTCGTACATGGCAGGAAACCTATCTTTTATTTGGAAGAAAATTAATAAATTTATCAGGAAGTAGTAGCAATTTAGGGGTGACTTGTGATAAAATAATAGACACGAAACAATTTTGCCTCCCGGGGTACGCCTTTCCTCTCTTCTTGCAGCGGGTTACCTACCGGGAATATACCCTAACAGAGCTTCCTCTTGAAGGGGAAGGCTTTCCAAGAAATCATTTGTGCTATACTACAACATTACAGAAGTCGGTAAACCTCTATTGAACCACGCTCCTCGCGCGTGGTTTTCGTTATGCAAAAAAGAAGAGCCGGAAATCCGGCTCTTCTGAGTTTTCTTTTTCGGGAGGTGTGGAACCCCTCCCCTACGTTGGTTTTGGACTTTCGATGGGGATTGGGAAAAAGCTTCGCAACGTGCAAACCGAACCCGAAGTAGTATGCAGATACGTCGAGCGGTGCGGAGGTTTTTAACATCCCCTCTTTTATTCAACTTCTTCGAGTGTGGGAAGCGCAGGGATTGCTCCGCGCTTCTGCACGCACTTTCCTGCAACGCGGTTTGCAAAAGAGCCGTAAGCTTTTGCCGTCTCGCGAGTGAGCGCCGTATCTGCCTTTCCGTCGCGGATGAGCTTATACATAAAGCCGCCGAGGAAGGAGTCGCCTGCGCCTGTCGTATCAACTACCTTGACCTTCTCGCTCGGAACGATTACGCACTCATCACCGAAGTAAATTCGCGCGCCGTCACCGCCACAGGTGAGGAGTACGATTTTGATTCCCTTATTGAGGAGCACCTTCGCCGCCCCGTCAAAGTCAGCCGTTCCGCAGACGAGCTCGCACTCGTTATCAGAAAGCTTTATAACATCGACAAGCGAAAGAGGTGCGCGCATCTCCTCGATTGCTTTCTCCTCGCTGTCCCAGAGAAGCGGACGGTAGTTCGGGTCGTAGGAAATAACAGCACCGTTTTCCTTTGCAAACTTAATAGCAGCGTAAACCGCGCTCTTTGACGGCTCTGCCGTAAAGGAGAGCGAGCCGAAGTGCAAAACGGAAGTCGATGCAAGCACGTCACGCGAGATATCCGCGTCCGTTATCATAACGTCCGCGCTCTGCTTTCTCGCAAAGGAGAAGCTTCGGTCGCCGTTCTCATCAAGCGTGACGAACGCAAGCGTTGTAAAGTGGTCGCGGTCACGGGCCATATACTCGGTTATAACGCCGCAAGCCTTCATCGCGTCGATGATGCACTCGCCGTGCATATCGTCGCCGACCTTGCCGATAAATACCGAAGAAAGACCGAGTCGCGCCGCGGCACAGGCAACATTTGCAGGTGCACCGCCGGGGTTGCGCTCAAAAATCTTCATTCCGTTCTCACTCGTGCCGAGGTCCGTAAAGTCGATAAGTGCCTCGCCGATTGATACAATATCATACTTTTTCATAGCTTATATAGTCCTTTTTCCTGCCGGATTGATGTCCTTGTCTGTATAGATGTCAAACTCGTCCATGCTCTTTGTGGAGAACTCGGAAACGACAGCACCCTCATCGCCTGCGCGGAACCAGTGGAACGTGTTTGGCGGAATGGTGAACTGCTCGCCCGGATTTAAGACAATCTCGTGGCGGACGGTGAGGACATCCTCAAAGCCCTCGGGAATCTTTCCCTGAAGCGGAGAAGTCGGCTCGCCGTCGATGTAGAGATAAACCTTGCCGTAGCGGCAACGGAACGTTTCTTCCTTACCGTCGCGTCCGTCAATCGGCGGATGGCGATGCTCGGGGCAGGTCTGACCCGGGAGAAGAACGAGCTCCTTTGCACAGCAACGCTCGGTGTTTACATACACAACAAGCTCAAGCCCGATAATGTCGGGGCAGCCCTTGTCGTATTCCGCGACCTGGATATTCTTCTCCTCTTCGGGAGTGATAACGATATGCGCCTTGTTGAGATATTCTATGGTTTTCTGTCTGTATTTTTCATACATTTCCCTTGTAAGCATTGGAAATTCCTCCTTGTCGTATCTAATTTCAGTATATATGAAAACCGCCGCTTTTTCAAGCGACGGTTTTTGATATTTTTATGTCCTTTTTTGATATTTTTGGAAACTTTCCACTATCCGGACTGCTTACTGATACTTAACCCAGTCTGTACCTTCTCTGAGAGCGATCCACTTTTCGTAAATGTCTCTCTTTTCGAAGTCGTGGCTGTTCGTTGCTTCCTGAACTGCGAGGTAGTACCATGCGGACTTGTCGCTGTTGTCAGGCCATACGATCATGTCGGGAAGTAAGTCAGCAGCTGTTTCGGGCATACGGTTCAGGACTCTGTTGATCATCGTCATAGCCTCTGCTCTTGTTATAGAGCGGTTCGGCCTGAACGTTCCGTCCTCATAGCCCTTTATCCAACCGTGAGCTGCCGCTTCGTGGATTTCGTCCTCTGCCCAGTGATTCTTTACGTCTGTGAAGTTATCCACCACAGTAAATGCCGAAGCATCGAATCTCGCGCAGATTGACGCGAATTCCGCACGGGTGATGACTGCATCAGGATAGAAGCTGTTGCCGTTTCTTCCTTCAACTATACCAAGCTTTGCAAGCGTTGAGATTGCCGTGTTGTGCCAGTCTTCTGCCGCAACATCCGCAAAACTGTTCTTGTCAGTAAGGTTTTCGTCCCTGACATTTGCCTTGAGAAGTCTGAAGAAGATTGCCGCAACCTCAGCGCGGGTGATGTTGCCCTGCGGACGTACGCTTCCGTCGGGGTATCCGATGACGTATGCGAAGTGGTCATCACCGTTGAGAGAATCGGGAACCTTACCCGGCTCTATCGGGTCTGTCGGGTCCTTATCGGAAGAATCGTCCTTTATCCAAGCGGCGTAAACCGTGATGTTCTTCGTCATCTTGACCTTGTCAACATCTTCCTTGAAGCTTTCGTCAAGGTGCCAGCCGTCGAAGATATAGCCCTCTTTCTGCGGTACCTTGCTGATATCTACTACTGTTCCCTGATTGTATTTTTCTTTTTCAAACTCTGTTCCGCCGTTTGAGTCGTAGGTGAGGGTGTACTTCGGCACACCGCCGCCACCGCCACCGCCGCCACCGGCGTAGGTCCATTTCGCAACGAGAGTGATTTCAACCGTTGCAGGGTCAGGTGCGAGTGCGGAATAAGCTGTTGTTGCGGAAACGAGTGTGGTTGTATCATAGAACCAGCCCTCGAAGGTGTGGCTTGATCTTACAGGGGTTCCTGCAGGGAGAAGGTCTGCATCATCCCAGCCAACCTGTGTCTTATCAGCAAGAGTTGTGTTTCCGCCAATGTTACCGCCTGCAAGGTCGTACTTGACCGTGTAGTTCGGTGTCCACTGTGCAACGAGTGTGATTTCAGTTACCGCTACACCACCTGCGAGAGAATCGTAAGTTGTTGTATCGGTTACGTCTGTCGTATCCTTCTTCCAGCCTGCGAAGATGTGGCCGGCTTTTTGGGCAGTTCCCGTCGGAAGGAGCCCTGCATCATCGTAGTCAACGACTTTCGGATGAATTGTTCCGTTTCCGCCGATATTTCCGCCTGCGAGGTCGTAGTTTACGAGATACGGAGCCTTCTGGTTTACGAAGATGACTTCGGTTGCAGCCGTTCCGTCAGTTCTCTCGATTGTACCGTTATGGTAAATTGCATATCTTACGTCGTCGTAAATCCATGTCGGGTCGCCGCCGTGAACCTCGTAGATGTAAATCGGGTCACCGTTCTGGTAGCGTGTGTACTGGAAGTCGGTGAGTTGTACGGTTATCGCCGCGCCTGCATTGTTCTCACTCTCGCCTGTCGCGACGGTTACCGTACCGCTTCCTACATCCTGCTCATGGAACATTGCCTTAAACTCAAATGTGAGGTCAGCGCTTGCTGTGTACGGATTGTTTCCGTCTGCCGCGAGGAGTTGCTTCTTTATAGCTCCGCTCGGTACGGTTACAGGCTTATCGGGGTTCTTTTCCCAATATGCGTGGAACGTAAGGTCCTCTGCCGGCATCTTCATTGCGGCGAGGTCAGAAAGACCTGCGAATTCGTTGTTGTATGTCCTGTACCAGCCAACCAATGTGTAGTTGTCTGTGCCTATTGTCTTCTGGTCGCCTGCGGCCTTTGTCGGAAGGTTATCCGAAAGGTTTGCGCCGAATGCCACAACCTTGTTTTCCTGATCTGCAGGGATTTCCGTAAATGTGCCGTCTGCTTCCTGCTTGTAGTACTTATACGCGAGGTTATAGCTTCTCTTTACCGAAGTTACCGCAACGTAGTTGTCCTGCTTTCTCGAAACGTGAACGTCGCCGTCAACGATTATCTTGTTTGCGTTGTGGTCAAGCACGGTTTCGAGGTTTACGCCGAGAGCCGTAAGCTCTGCAGGTGTCTTTGCAAGGAGCTCGTCAGCGGCATAGGTAGTCGCAGCCGATTCGGTCTTTCCGAACTTGATGCTTGCAATCTTGTAGCCTTCGTCTGCCGAGAAGAAGACTTCAAGCGGATTTTCAGAGTATGTGTAGGTCGTGCCGCGCATAATTTCGCTTCCTGCGTCGTGAGAAGTCGTAAGCTCAAAGTCAAGAAGCTTCGTATAGACCTCTATCGCCATACCCTGTGTTACGTTTATAAACTGATACTCGAAATCGCCCGTACCGCTGTAGGAAACCTTGTTCGTTCCGTCGGACACGTCATAAAGCACTTCTGATGTGTCAAGCGGAGTATCGTGTGAAGAAGAAGTCTTCTTTATAATCTGCGCGATTTCGTAGCCTGTCTTCGGTGCGAAGACCATCTCTGCGCTGTCCTTCGGGGTTGAGCCGTCAACCTTTACCGTTTCGCGGTAAGTGTTACCGATGAGCGCTCCTTCTGCCGGGATTGATGCGACAGAGAGAGTTCCTCCCTCGTCGATAACGCCGCCGACGATGTGAACGTTATGGCGGACGAATTCAACGTCTAAAAGTGAGTAAACTGTTTTTGTGTCGTACGGTGCAACCGCTCCTGCATTTGTGCTTGTGAGCTTGCACTCGAGAGCGTACATCGCCTCAACGGAGAAGTCATCTGCCGAGGAGAACGTAAGCGTTTTCTTTGCGTTTGCAGGGTTTTCAAGCGTCCAGTTTGCAAAGTCTGTTACGTCAACGCTCTGTCCTGCAGGTACGGTCAATGTCGCGATAACCGTATCGTCTCCGTCACCTGCTGTGAGGTTCGTGTCGATAAGCTTGTATTCCATATTGACGCCGAGGTTGTTTTCGCCGTCGGGGATATTGTCGGTTAGGACCATCTTATCGAGAAGCGGATTGAGAGTTCCTGCGTTATACTCAAAGTCTGCCGAGGTTGCAGTCTCTATATGCTTCCAATACTCTGCGTCTGCGAGGGAGTACTTAAGCGTTACGTCTGATTTTGCTGAAGGCGCAGTTTCAGTCGGTGTGGTCGCTTGTGCATCCTGATAGATTGCGGCGCCGCTGTTTGTCGGGAGATATCCGCCGAAGGTGTCGGCGTTCTCGTCCTCGACTATCGGGATATATACAACGAGCTTGCGTCCGAAATCTGCTCCGCCCAGTACTTTGCTTTCCGTTGTCACGCAATGGTATGCGAAGTTAAAGCCCGATACCTTGACCGTTTTTTCGTTTTCGATTGTAACCGTTGCGGTCGGGAAGGGGACTTCTTCCGTTGCCCAGCCTGTTGCGGTCTTTTCAACAGTATAAACCTCGGGCTTGTATGCTGTTCCCGAAGAAATCGGGAGACGGAAATAATCGGAGACTATGTCTGTTGTTATTGAAGATTCATTGAGGGTTGAGTTGGCTGTGATTGAAAATGCTATGTCTTCAAAAACCTTTGTTACGGCAGAAGCGTCAGTGTGTGCCGAGTAGTATGACTCTGCCGCCTTGTCGCCGAGCACGTCGTATTCCGTTGCGTCGGGGTAGTTGCTCGAAAGCGCCTGGAGGAAGCTTACGGAATTCTCCGACGGAGTGCCGAGGTACATCGAGAAGATGTGAGCACCGGTGTCCTTCATGTGCTTTGCAGCTGTGACCGCGCTGTTTGCAACGGTTTCACTGAAAGCGCTCTGGGTTGTCGGAACGCCGTCAGTTATGACAACAACTATCTTACTGCGGTTGTCGTAAGTACCCGGTGCCTGCGCATCGAATATTGCATCCGCGATATTCATACCGAGGTCAGTTCTCGTCGCGCCGTTTGCGTCAAGAGCCGCGATTGCATCGGTGATTTTGTCGTCAGTGCCGAGTGTATCGTCGGGGTCCTTGAAGCAGATTATGAATGAGTTTTCGTAGTGTGTCTCCTCAAGAGCGTTGTACGAAACGCCGAGAGCCGGAACGGTGTTCACAGTCTCAACTCTTTCATAGATAGCCGTGTTTGAGATGTCTACGCTATAATCCCTGAAAGAGCCCCACTGCAAGGTATACCAGCCTGCAGAACTTCCCCAGCTCGAAGAGAAGTAACGGATCTGGCGGTATTCATCGCCTGACTGGATGTAGTAAGTATTGTCCGTGTCAAGCGTTGTGATGTCGGTTATGCGGTGGTACTCAACGGCAGTTACCTGCTCATTTCTTGTTGCGGTGAGGATTTCCGTGTTGTCGTCATATCCCGACTCACTCGCGAAACCGACGATTGCAAGGCGGTAGGAGTTATCCTTGTTGGTATTGAAGCTTGCAACCTCGTCTGCAAACGCGGTAACAGCTTCCTTCATAATCTGAAGCTTCGTCTGGCCGTTGATGGTTTCATCCATTGAGCCTGACTGGTCAAGAACAAGGATGATATCAGCAGGCGTCGTCGACTGCGAGGACGCTGTCGAGCCTGTTGTATAAGCCTCGAGCTTTATTTTTCTCGGCTGACCTGCCACGGACTGAACGAGGGTTTTCGTAAACTCAACACCGTTGTCGGGGTCGGCGGCAGAAACCGAAAATGCCGGGAGAAGTGATATAAGCATCACTATCGCCAGGATGGTTGCCAATGTCTTTTTCATAAAATCAGTCCTTTCAAAATTTCTTGGTTATTCTTTCACGTCGTTATCAAGCCTGCTTACGAATTTGCTGAACATTTCTTTTGCGATTTTTTCGTAGTCCATTGCGAGAATTTTTTCAATGGTCTCTTTTCTTCTCTTTTCGGGAATCTCATAGATTTTCAGAATCGAATCGAGAATTACCGAAACCTTGTCGTCAAGAGTGAAGCTTCTGTCGCAGAGCGTCTTGAGCGCCGCGAACTCAATTCCTGAGATCACAACCTCTTTGACGCGGAAATCGTGCTCATTCCACGTCGGGAGCTCACCCTTGAAAAGATTGTAGTTCTTTTCTGCCGCCCATTGCTTTATGTGCTCGAAAGTGTGCGGAAGGTTGTATGCCGAATAATACAAATCCCACACGTTCTGGTTGTTCTCACACAACGCAATCTGCGCCGTGACTTCAATCGCAAATGCAAGGAGAGGATCTCCTTCAGTTTTATATATTTCGTCAATAACGTTGATATGCGACTCCATCAGTTCTTCGACAAGAACCTTGAAGAGGTCTTCCTTTGAGTGGAAGTGATACGTGATATTTCCTATCCTTACTCCCGAATCCGCCTCAATCATCTTGAACGTCGTTTTCGTGTATCCGTTTTCAAGAAAAAGCTTTATCGCGGAGCGGATGATGCTTATTTCCGTTTCGGTATATGGCGTTAGTCTGCCATGTCTGTTGACAATGCTGTTTATCACCTCAGCATTCCCCCTTTTCGAACACATCTAGTATGTATCCTAAATATATCACAAACATATCCGTGTGTCAATACGTTTTGGAAAAATTTTTATCGGCATATTTCACGAAGATAAAAAACAGGAGTGCTAAAGGCCTTTAGCACTCCTGTTTTATTACTTTACATTCTTTTACCCCGTAGTATTTGAGCAATTCTATCAACTCTTTGTTGATTTTCTCCCCACATATAACAATCGGTATAGCAGGTGGGCAGGAAACGGAGACATCCGCAAAGATTCTTCCCTCGCAATCAGAAACCGCTACCGTCTCGTTCGGGGACAGGAGCGCATCGTGCGGAGAGAGAACGGCTGTCGGATGCGACACTTTCGGTAGGTTCTCTTCTGTCGCCGCTTTTCTCTCAAAGGAGCAAAGCGCCTGCTCGACTCTTTTTATGTCCTCGTCGGACGTGTCCGCCGAGAGCATCAGGACGGTAAAGTCGGGGTCAGAAAACTCGCACTCTATCTTTTCTTCGCGAAGCTTTTCGGCAAGCTCAACGCCCGTGTAGCCGAAGCTCTTGGGCGCGATACTTATCTTCAGCGGTTCGTCACCGAGAAGTTCAAGCCCGTGTTTTGCAAGTTTCGTGCAAAGCTTTTCTGCTTTCTCCGAAATGTCCGCAATCTCATCGCGAAACGTATCTGCAAGGCGGCTGTTTGCCGCATCGAGAGACGCGAGGATGAGATACGACGGGCTTGTGGATGCAAAGAGGCTCATCGCGTCTTCCGCCTCTTCCGCGAAAAACTTCGGCGCGGTCTTTGATATATGGAGATACGCGCCGCCCGTGAGGACGGGAAGCGTCTTATGCGCCGAGTCGCAACACATATCCGCGCCAAGGTCAATCGGGTGGCGTGACGGCGTGAGAAACTTAAGATACGCGCCGTGGGCGTTATCGACGATGAGAAGCGTGTCGCGCTCGTGGCAGAGCTTCGCGATTTTCTCAATATCAGCACACTTTCCGAGGTAGTCGGGGCTTGTTATATACACCGCCGTCGGTTTTTCCGCTTCTATTCTCTTGCGAAGTTCGCAAATATCAAGCTCGCAGGATAGAACGCCGCCGTCGGCAGAATAAATAAAGGAAACATCAACATCAAGAAGCGCGGCTTGGGTGATGAACGTCTTGTGGACATTTCGAGCCGCGAGAATTTTCGGAGTTTTTCCGCAAGCGAGAGCGTATTTCTTCACAAGATACGCCATCGCGCGGATGCAAAGCGACGAGCCCTCGGCGGAATAGACCGTTCTCTCCGTTCCGAAAAGGGAAGCGGCCGCTCTCTCACTCTCGCGGATTATTCCGCAGGCGGAATAAAGCACATCTGCTCCCGCTACCTCCGTGATGTCAAAGCTCTCGCAGCCGAGACTTCCTTTTCCCTTGTGTCCCGGCATGTGCATACGGACGTTTCCGCCGTTGTTATAGCTCTTTAAAAAATCAATTATCGGTGTGTTCATTCGTCATCACCGAGGCACTTTGCAACCTCAAGGAATATTGCACATTCCATACGCTTTCGGAAGAGCTCGCAGCCGCTTTCGTAAACTCCCGTGACGCTTCCTGTTGCGTGGTATGCGTTTGCGGCACAGCCGCCCGAGCAGTAAAGCTTTGCCCAGCAGGTTTCGCAGTCGGGGTGGGAATAGACGTTGTTGCACTTAAACTCATCCTGAATTGCGGTGTTCGTAACGCCTGACCAGATATCGCCGAGGCGGAACTTCTCCTCGCCGACGAACTGATGGCAGGGGTATAAATCCCCCCACGGGGTAACCGCCATATACTCCGTACCCGAGCCGCAGCCCGAGATGCGCTTGTAGATACACGGGCCTCCCGTTAAGTCAATCATATAATGATAGAACGTAAACGGTCTTCCCTCGCGGTGGCGAGCGAGCATCAATTCCGCAAGAAGCTCATACTGGCGCTTTACAATCTCGATGTCTTCTTTTGTGAGTGCTGACGGGTCATCGGGCGCGCAGACGACAGGCTCCATCGAAAGCTCGGTAAAGCCGAGGTCGAGCATCGTCTTTATATCCTCTAAAAAGTCGGGGTTTGCGTGAGTAAACGTGCCGCGCATATAATATTCCTTGCCTCCGCGAGCTTCTACAAGCTTCTGAAACTTCGGAACGATTCTGTCAAAGCTTCCGACACCGTTCATGTCAACGCGGAAGCGGTCGTGAATCTCGCGCCTGCCGTCAAGGCTCAATACAACGTTTGACATCTCGCGGTTTGCAAAGTCGATAACGTCGTCATCAATGAGCATCCCGTTTGTCGTGAGCGTGAAGCGGAAGTTCTTTCCTGCCGCTTTCTCGACACTCCTTGCGTACTCGACAAGTCGCTTCACAACGTCAAAATTCATAAGCGGCTCGCCGCCGAAGAAGTCAACCTCAAGGTTTCTTCTCGTTCCTGAGTTCTCGATAAGGAAATCGAGCGCACGTTTTCCCGTTTCAAAGCTCATCACTGCGCGCTCACCCGAGTATTTGCCCTGGCTTGCAAAGCAGTATGAGCAGTTTAAGTTGCAGGTGTGGGCAATGTGCAGACAGAGCGCCTTGACAACGCCCGAGGTCTTGTCCTTGAGCGTCTGCGCCATATCGCGGAAGCTGTCCTCTGCAAAGAGGCGGCCGTCATCGCGAAGAGCCGCAACCTCATCGTAGCACTCCTCGATTTCGTCCTTCGAAACTTCCGTGTACTTTTCGGAGAGCTTTTTTACAATCTCCTCGCGCGGCAGCTTCTCAAAATCTTCTATTATGTCGTATGAAACTTCGTCAACTGCGTGGATGGAGCCCGAGAAAACGTCAATGACGATGTTGAGCCCCCCCATTTTGTATGTATGTACCATATCTTTATCTCCTCAAGAAAAATACCGCCGTGTGTACGGCGGTATTCTGAAGGTTTAATTACTTCTTTGTGCTCTCGCACTTCTGGTTTGCGATACCGCAGCTTGTCTTGCAAGCAGACTGGCAGGATGTCTGGCACTCGCCGCAACCGCCGTTCTTTGCGCTCTCGCAGAGATTACGTGTATTGATTGTCTTGATATGTTTCATTGTAAAAGCCTCCGTAAAGTTTTATCTTATGAGTTATTATATCACGGGAAAATATGAAAAGTCAATAGCTTCTATCTTTCGTAGAAGTTCTCAAAACCGAGAGCTGCCGCACCGTCAAGATCGTATGCGCCGAGTTCATTTTCGATAAGCGAGTAAAGGAACATTACCGACTCAAGCCAAAGCCCCGTTGCATTTTCCTCGTGCAGGCTTTTGCTTTCGTACAGGCCGGTGAGATAGTCAAGCGTTACGTGCATATTTTCGCCAAACTCGTCTTTATCCAGCTTCGTCTCGCCCGTAATATCTGCCTCGTTGCTGTTTTCATCGTAATAGTAACTGTAGTAGCAGATAACATCGTATCCTTCGGGTTCAAACCAGATCGAAGAAGAAAGCAATCCTCCTTCATTGAAAGCATAGTTGTTGACGAGGCCAAACATTCTATAATCTCTGTCGTATGTGATTATATATACGCTATCGCCGTTTGAGCCTTTGTCTTCTACGTAATATCCGTTGCCGGACTCCATTTCGATGTTTGCATTATTGTCTATCCAAGCCTTCAGAAGCGTTGTCGCCGCCTCAGCCTCGGTCATACCCGTTGTGTCGATATGCCCGACGGTATATTCAGGCTCGTCAAAAGAGCCGATGGCTGACAAGTAAACTGCTTTCTTCTTGTTAAAGCCGTCAATTACGGAAATCGGTCGCGCAAAGTTTACGTTCTGCCCTTCGTCAAAACCTCCCGAGGTGATTCCGATTACGTTGCCCTGCTTGTTTATAAGAGCGCCGCCCGAAGAGCCGTGAGAAATCGGAACGCTTATCTGAATAACCTTTTCACCCCAAAGCGTAAGATCCGGATTTGAAACAAGTCCCTCGGAAATTGTATTCTCAAATCCGAGTGGGCTTCCGATTGCATAAACGGTCTGTCCGCCCGAAGCCTTTTCCTTTCTCTCGATTTCGAGATACGGGAAGTTGTCGCCTTCTATCTGCAGGACTGCCCAGTCCTCAGCCTCGCTGTAATCGTAAACGCCCTCTACCTTATAAGTCTTTCCGTTATCCGAGCGGCGGATTTTAGCCGAGTACGCGTCATCAATAACGTGGTAGTTTGTGACTGCCGTACCGTCGGAATCTATAAAGAAGCCACTCGCGTTTCCTGCATATTCTCCGTATGCGTCATAAACCTCAATATAGAAAACGGCAGGGGAGCATTTCTTGTAAATCTCCTCGGAGCTGTAGCTTACGTCGTTGTTTTCGTTTTCAAACTCCGAAACGTTGTAGTTTCTCTCATACTGCGCCGCAGTAAATACGTTTGCCTCGATAAGCTTTTCGGCAAGCGTTTTGCCCGTACCCTTTACCTCTGCCTCAAGGGCCGCATAGGAAACGAGGACAACGTCTGCACGAAGAAAGCTCAAAACGTCCGGATTACCTTTCATAATTCCCTTTTCCCTTGCAAGCGCAAACGGGTTATCCCACATAAAGTCGCCGTTTTTATCGGAATATCCGAGCGCACGGAGAACGAAGGTTATATACATTGAAGCCGAAGCCGCGCTTGCGGAGCCGAACTTTGTTGCGGAAACGCCGTTCGTGAGGTTGTTTTCATAAGCATAGCCGACATACTTTTCCGCCCAATCGGGAACGTCGAGGAACGGGTGTCTGCCGCCCTTTGCAAGCGCCTCACTCTCACGTCCGAGAACGCGGATGAGCATAACAAGAGCCTCGACGCGTGTCGGTGCACGTCCGAGCGCAAAGTCCGTCTCCGAAACGCCCTTGAAAAGCCCGAGTGCCTTGAGGTCGTCTGCAAGAGCCTCTTCTCGCGTAAGCGTCGTGCTCGCCGCGGAAACAGGGATACATATAAGCGATGAAACCATCGCGATACACAGAACGAGTGCAATAATCTTTTTCATACCGTCTGCTCCTTTGCCTGTTTTTCTATATATTACCATAAATTCGCAGTCTTTTCAATAACAGACGGCTTCGTTTTTGTAAATTTTCCGTTGCGGAAAAGGGTGTTTTATAGTATAATATCTCTGTTAAATAAAGGAGAGCTTCATTTATGGAATATATTGCAGGAAAATACGATATAGCCGTCATCGGCGCCGGCCACGCAGGCATTGAGGCGGCACTTGCGGCGGCACGCCTTGGCACGAGAGTTGTCTGCTTTGCGATAAATCTCGACTCCGTCGGCAATATGCCCTGTAACCCTGCCATCGGCGGCACGGCTAAAGGTCACCTCGTCCGCGAGCTCGATGCGCTCGGCGGCGAGATGGGACGTGCGGCGGACGATACGTGTATCCAGTACCGTATGCTCAACCGCGGCAAGGGTCCTGCAGTTTATTCTCTCCGCGCGCAGGCAGACAGAAGAGCGTATCAGGAGCGTATGAAAAAGACGCTTGAAGCGTGCGAAAATCTCCGTCTCATTCAGGCAGAGATTGCGCGTGTTGAGGTTACGGACGGCGCAGTGAGCGCAGTCGTCACCGCAACGGGCGGCCGTTACCTCGTTTCAAAGTGTGTCATCGCAACGGGTACTTTCCTTGGCGGAAAGACCACCGTGGGCGACTCCTCTCGCGAGGGCGGTCCTGACGGTATGTTTGCCGCAACGCTCCTTACGAAAAATCTCCTTGAGATAGGCCTTCCTCTCCGTCGCTTCAAGACGGGAACACCGCCGCGCATCAATGCGCGCTCGATTGACTTTTCAAAAATGGAAGTACAGCCGGGGGATGAGGACATCGCGCCGTTTTCCTTCGATACGGACAAGGAACTTAAAAACCTCCGCGTCTGTCACCTTACATATACAAACGAAGAAACCCACCGCATAATCCGCGAAAATCTCCACCGCTCTCCGCTTTTCTCGGGGAACATTGAGGGAATCGGCCCACGCTACTGTCCGTCTATCGAGGACAAGGTTATGCGCTTTGCGGACAAAAAGCGCCACCAGCTCTTTATCGAGCCGATGGGTCTTTCTACCGATGAGATGTATATTCAGGGACTTTCAAGCTCTCTTCCCGAGGATGTTCAGCTTGAGATTGTCCACTCGATAGAGGGCCTTGAAAACGCGGAGATTATGCGTTTTGCCTATGCTATTGAATACGATTGTATCGACCCGACCGCACTTGACGCAACGCTCAAAGTCAAGGCGATAGACGGTCTTTACGGCGCAGGTCAGTTCTGCGGCTCTTCAGGCTATGAAGAGGCCGCCGTACAGGGGCTTATTGCAGGCATAAACGCCGCAAATTCATTCCTTGGGCGTTCTCCGTTCACGCTCGACCGCTCGAGCTCATACATAGGAACGCTTATCGACGACCTCGTTACAAAGGGCACGAACGAGCCGTACAGAATGATGACCTCGCGCTCGGAATACCGCCTCTATCTCCGTCAGGACAATGCGGATCTTCGCCTCACTGAGCTCGGCTATCAGCTCGGGCTTGTTTCCGAGGAAAAGTATCAGAGAATGCTCAACAAGAAAAAACGCGCAGAAGAGGAGCTTTTGCGCCTCGAGAAGACGGTCATCCCTCCGCGTGCGGACATAAACGACTTTCTCATGGAGCGCGGCACGTCGCCACTCCTCACGGGAGCAAGCCTTGCAGACCTCATCCGACGTCCGCAGCTTGACTATCTCTCCCTTGCGCCGTTTGACAAAACACGCCCCGAGCTTTCGCCGAACATTGTCGAAACGGTTGAAATCTCGCTTAAATACGACGGCTATATGAAGCGTCAGCTCGCTCAGATTGAGCAGTTTAAGAAGCTTGAGGAAAAGCTTCTTCCGGAGGATATTGACTATATGTCCTTAATCGGGCTTCGCACAGAAGCACGCCAGAAGCTCACCGCCATCCGCCCGAAATCCGTCGGGCAGGCATCGCGCATATCCGGCGTTTCCCCTGCCGACATAACGGCACTTCTTCTTTACTTAAAGCAGAAAGGAAGTAAGTAAAATGGAAGCTTTACTCAACGATATTTTTAAAAGCCTAAATCTCTCGGCAGACCCGAAGCCGTTTATGACTTTTGCCGATGAGCTTATAGAGACGAACAAGGTTATGAACTTAACCGCAATCACCGAGCCGGATGAAATCTGCATCCGCCACTTTGCCGACTCTCTCGCACTTCTCACGTCTTACGACTTTTCGGGAAAGCGCGTTATCGACGTCGGCTGCGGCGCAGGCTTTCCGGGTCTTCCTCTCCGCCTTGCAAAGAGCGATATTTCGCTTACGCTTCTCGACTCGCTCGGAAAGAGAATAAACTTTCTCTCGGGCGTGTGCGATAAAATCGGCATAACCGATGTGGAGCTTCTCCACGCGAGAGCAGAGGAGCAGGCATTAATCGACGGCTATCGCGAAGGCTACGACATCGCAGTATCGCGCGCGGTAGCTGACCTTTCGATGCTTTCGGAGATGTGCCTGCCGTATGTAAAAGTCGGCGGCGTTATGCTCGCGATGAAGGCATCCGACTGCGAAGAGGAGATAAACCGCGCAAAGAACGCGATAAAACTCCTCGGCGGCAAGATTGAAAAGAAGTTTGATTACACACTTTTCGGTACGGACAGGATAAATTCCGTTCTCATAATACGGAAGGTTTCCGAAACTCCGAAAAAGTATCCGCGCCGCTTTGCAAAGATAAAAGCAAGCCCGCTATAAAATAACAAAGTCTCCAAAAGCCACGCCTCGCGTGGTTTTTGTTATACAAACTTCAGGCTCCCCTGCGCAAGGGGAGGTCGGAGCGTTCTGCCGTCGCCCTGTGGCGAGTGGACGTTTCTGCTTATCCGACTTTGTATGTCCTGCCGGACGGGCGTACTTTTGTCGCGACAAAAGTACCAAAAACGCTTGTGGGGAGAACTCGCCGCCGCACTCCCGTACGGCGAAGGAAACCTCCCCACACCTCTCCGCTTCGCATCGACGAAAGTTACAGCAGGAACGCCATTTGTAATATCGCGAATTTTCCGTGAAGAGCAAATCGCTTTCGTGATGCAACAACGCAGCTTCCTCGCGCGTGGTTTTTGTTATACAAAAAAGGAATGGGAAAATCCCATTCCTTTTTTATTGTCTTATTTTTTCTCTATCTTATTGATTTTTTCCTGAATGAAGATTGACGGAACAAGAACTCCGCCGACGAGATAGAGAAGGAAGATTATGTTTGCATCCTTTTTCTCAATGCCGTTATCATTGCCGTATTTTTCAGCAATCATTGCTGTTTTATATGTCCAATAGAATGCGTAGAACGGCAGGAAAACAGAGAGAAGAAGCTCTGATACGGGCTTTCTTTTTTCATCGGCTACCTCGTTGAAGTTCTTCGTTACGTTGTATATCCATATCATCTGCCACACTCCGAGAGTAAAGAGAGAGAGGAAGATGTGCTTTGCGATTCCTTGGTACTTCGTGTATTTGAACGGAGCGACAACAAATGCTGCAAGAATCAATGCCGCCGCAAGGACACAGTTTGAAACCATTATCATTTCCATGGTGTAATAGTATGCTTCGATTGTAACGATGTTCGGCACGATAACCAGAACGGAAAGCAGAATTGTGTATATGCGAAGTCTCGGATTTCTTTCGCAGTCGGGATCCATTATCATTTTTGCGAGCAAAATTGCCGCGAGGCTTCCTGCGATGTACGAAATGCCGAGGATGTAATCAATATGTACAAAGCTGAAAAGTCCTGCGCCTGCAAAGTTCCTCATAATGAGTGAAACGATGAGGAAAGCGGTTGCAATGAATCCGAGAACCTGTTTTCTTGCAAAGAGGAAATAGACCGCAAAAAGGACGGGTGCCGCGATGCAGAAAATCGAGACTACAATCTCGTAAATCGCTTCCGCCTGTACAAGAACGGAGAATTCCATAACTGCAACGACGAGGAAAATGATTCCCGTTATAAAAGAGAGTGTTATCCTCGGCTTTGCCGGTGCCATAATAAAGGCAAGAACCATAAAAGCTAATGAGAAAACGAGGTTGTATCCCGTTGTAACCGTTATCGCCAAAAGAATTACCGCAACGGTTCTGAGCACTGTTTTAACTACACACGCCGTTTCAAATGTCATTGCAAAAAGTGCGCCCATTACCAAAACAGAAAGAATGTGGAAGAGTAAAGAGTCGCTTCCGTTGATAATATAAAGCACGCTTTCAAGTGCTATAAACCCAAATGAGATTCTCGCCATCAATTTAAAAAGATTCTTTTTGAGAATAGCAAGAACGAGCCCAACCATTGCAAGAAGCGCGAGAACGCTCACGAGGAAATCTATAAATGTAAGACTTAGATAATATGCACCGGGGTAGAAGATGTTGAAAATATTTTCCATAAATGCCCCGACTGCAAGCAGGCAGAGGAGAACACCGGCAACTACCGACCACTTGCTCTCAAACGCTCTTTCGCGGTTTCCGAGAAACAGAGCCGCAATGCCGAGAACTACGACAACGGGAAGAAGTGTGTTGATGATGGATTTCTCCACCGTGAAGAAAGCATTTTCTACTGCAAAAAGATCCAGAATGCCGTGCAGAACGGAAAAGAAGAAGACGATTGCACCTGCTGCGAGTGCCGTGATGTTATACTGCTTTGACGTTAACCCTTTCATACTGTATCCTCCTTTTATTTTGTGTACCTGTCTTCAGTATATCTTTTGTTTTTCGCAAAGTCAAGCGTCTCCTGCATAGGCTTTAACGCTTTTTTAACGAAGAAATTCGCCAAAAGGATGTTTTTCGGGGCAAAACTGCCTTATGTGGATGTGGCCTTTTCCCATTCCTTTTTTATCTTCTTTTTCCGAAATATATTGTGTCGATGCCCTCACCACGGTCATTTTTAAGCGTTTTTATCTTCTCAAAGCCGAATTTCCCGAGCACCCTTATATGTGCCGCGTTTGTCGACCATGTACGTGTGAAGAGATTGTGTTTGGGGTAAAGAGCGGT
>JAFXJK010000028.1 GCA_017532355.1 Oscillospiraceae bacterium
TACAGTTTTGAATTGAGATATTTTTCGTTTGTAGAAATATAAAAATTCCGGGAATACTGTCGTATTTCCGGAATTTTTTATGCATTACAAGCGGAAAAGAGCCATTCAAAACCAATACTTCCTTGTGTGGCTGTGGCCAAAACCACTCTCTTTTTGTGTCTATTTCGTATTTGCGTTTATGAACTTTGTTTCAAACTTTGAGTACATAATCTTCTGGCTCTTATAGAGGCTGTATTTTCCCGAAAGCATGTAGCTGATTGCCACGGCAAGCGCAAGAAGCGGAAGATGCGAGAAACCGAAGACCTCAAGTGCTAAGATAATTGACGCAACGGGGCAGTTTACAACACCGCAGAACGTTGCGACAAAGCCTATCGCCGCACCGAATACGGGGTCGAGACCAAAGAGAGGTGCAACGACACAACCAAACGTTGAACCGATAAAGAACGTCGGGACAATCTCGCCACCCTTGAAGCCTGCCGCTATCGTGATGACCGTGAATACTATCTTAAGGACAAACGCATAGAAATCTGCTTCTCCCTGCATCGCCGCCTCGATAACGTGCATTCCTGCACCGTTGTAGTCCTGATTTCCAACAACAAGCGCAAGTACAATTACCAAAACGCCGCCGATAATCGGACGGAGCCAGTCGCGACGCACAAGCTTTTTCATATATTGTTCGCCCTTTTCAAGAGAAACACAGAAGAGAATGCTCACGAGCGCACAGAGAATTGCAACACCTGCCGTCTGAAGAGAGCTTATTGCGCCAAACTCTACATTCGTCACAAGTGCAAATCCAACGGGAGCAAGCCCGAAGAGCTTTGCGATTGCGGCCGCCGAGTACGCCGAAATGATACATGGGACAAGACCCGAGTAGTGCATAATCCCGACGCTCGTTACCTCAAGCGCAAAGAACGCCGCTGTAAGAGGAGTTCCGAAGAGTGCTGCAAAAAACGCGCTCATACCTGCCATAACTATTATGTTAAGCTCGTCTTTCCCGAACTTAAAAAGACGGCCGAGGTTATAGCCTATGCTTCCTCCAAGCTGAAGCGCCGCCCCCTCGCGTCCTGCCGAACCGCCGAAAAGGTGCGTGATTATTGTGCTTATGAAGATAAGCGGAGCCATTATGAACGGGATGTCATTTTCGCTTCTTATCGATTCAATTACTCGGTTTGTATCAAGCTTTGTTTTTGAAAGCTTGTAAAGGAAGAATATCGCAAGCCCGCCGACAGGCAGAAGAAAAAGCACCCACGTATGCTCTGCGCGAAGCTCCGTCACAAGGTCGATGCAGATATGAAACACTGCGCCGACAGCGCCGCATATACCGCCTACAAGGACTGCAATAAGCACCCATTTAAAAAATGCCCACGCAAGACCGCATAATCTCTTAAAAAATTCCATATATTCTCTCCAATTAGAAACCGGATGCTACGGCATCCGGTTTCGTGTAATTACTGCTGTTTGTTGGCACTCGCCGCCGCAAGCTTCGTTGCACGGCGGTTCTTGACCTCATCGGACATCGGCTTGATATCGCCGGCTTTGGTAAGTGCCCAACGGGTAAATACCGGGCCGAAGAGCTCGTAAATAAGAACTGCAAAGAGGGTTATGTTTCTGATAAGTGCGCCCTGTCCCGGGAACTCTGCCGCCGCGATTGCGCACATGCCGAGCGCAACACCTGCCTGCGGAAGAAGCGTAATACCGAGGTACTTGCAGGTATTCGGCTCACACTTTGTTGCCTTTGCACTGATAAATGTGCCGAAATACTTTCCAAGAGAACGGAAGATAATATAAACAAGGCCTATGCCGACGATTGCGATGTCGGCAAATACGCCAAGCTCAAGCTCAGCACCGCTTATTACAAAGAAAAGGGCAAAAACCGGAGAAGTCCACTTGTCGGTAGCTGTCATAAGATCCTCCGAGAGCGGACAAATGTTGCAGAACACGGTTCCGAGCATCATGCAAACAAGAAGCGATGAGAAACCGACATGGATATGCACATCACCAACCGGGATATCAAACTTGAGTGTTGAAAGCGCAGCTGTAAGGAATACAAACGCAATTGTCATATTAAGACGGTTTGTGTTTGAGTTGAACATCTTCTCAAACTGAGTGAGAAGCCAGCCCATAATTGCGCCGAGGCCGAGAGACGCGATGATTTCAACAAGAGGAGTAACAAAAACAGAGATCACATCAAGCGCACCTGCCGATGCAAGTGTCTTTGCAATACCGAAAGAAACCGCAAAAACGATAAGACCGACGGCATCGTCAAGCGCAACAATCGGAAGAAGAAGGCTCGTAAGCGGACCCTTTGCCTTGTACTGACGGACAACCATGAGAGTCGCCGCAGGAGCAGTAGCCGTCGCAATTGCTCCGAGCGTAATCGCCTGCGCCATAGAAAGCTTATCGGGCATCATAACGTGAATTCCCCAGAGCGCGAGGTCAACAAAGAGAGTTGCAACGAGCGCCTGTGCTATACCGATAACGAGTGCCTGCTTACCCGTCTTCCTAAGCTCGGAAAGGCGGAACTCGCTTCCTATTGAGAATGCGATGAAGCCAAGCGCAACCTCAGAGATAATAGCGAGTGCCTCGACCTGATGAAAATCTGCAAAGCCAAGGCTCGGGATTCCCAGACGGCCGATACAGTACGGACCGATGAGAACACCTGCGATGAGATATGCTGTAACTGACGGAAGCTTTAATTTCTTAAATGCTCTCGTCATCAAAAGCCCTGCAAGCAGTGCCACAGAAACCGATAGTAAAACATTCATTTTTCTTGCCCCTTTCAAAATAGTCAAACCTTATAGATTATATATCAAACCTTTCCATTTTTCAAGCTTTTTTTACTCTTTTTAAAATTTAATTGAGAATTGACAAAAAAACGCTGTGATGTTATACTTAAACGGCTGAATTCTTGCATATTTCGGAGGATTTATGAATCTTAACGTAAATTTTTTCCTGAACAGCATTCTCTTCGGAGTGGGCCTTGCTATGGACGCCTTCTCCGTTTCCATCGCAAACGGGCTTAATGAGCCGAAGATGGCGAAACGCCGTATGTTTCTTATTGCAAGCGTTTTCGCTTTTTTTCAGGCGCTTATGCCGCTTCTCGGTTGGCTCTGCGTTCATACGCTTGTTACCGCATTCACATCTTTTCAGAAGTTAATTCCGTGGATTGCGCTTGTTCTTCTCTGCTATATCGGAGGAAGTATGATTGTTGATTCTGTCCGTAACAAAAACGAAATCAGCGAGGCTCCGAAGGTCGGGATTGCGGCGCTCCTTGTTCAGGGCATCGCCACCTCAATTGACGCGCTCTCCGTCGGATTTACAACCGCCGAATTTTGTGTGACTGAAGCAGTTCTCGAGGCACTTATAATCGCGGCGGTGACATTTGTTATATGCACGGCAGGCGTAATCATCGGCAAGACCGTCGGCGACAAATTCGCAAACCGCGCAGGCATTCTCGGCGGCGCGATTCTCATTTTCATAGGGCTTGAAATCTTTATTACGGGAGTTTTTTAAATGATACGGGTTATGTTCGTCTGCCACGGCAATATATGCCGTTCCCCTATGGCAGAGCTTATATTTAAGGATATGATAAAGCGGCGCGGAGCTGAAGACGAGTTTATCGTCGAAAGCTCGGCAACCAGCACAGAAGAGATATGGAACGGTATCGGAAACCCGATTTATCCCCCTGCCGCGGCAGAGCTTGCGCGCCACGGCCTTCGCGATGACAGCAAGCGCGCAACGCTTCTTCTCAAAGAGGACTATGATAAATACGATTACTTCCTCTGCATGGACGAGCGCAATATGAGAAACATCTTCCGCATCTTCCCGTCAGACCCCGAGGGTAAGGTGAAAAAGCTTATGTCCTACACGGGAAACGCACGCGACGTTGCAGACCCGTGGTACTGCGGAAACTTCGATGTCACCTACCGCGATATATATGAGGGCTGCGAAGCGTTTCTCAATACTATAATTTAGTCATTTTTTAATTCAATTTAGTCATTTTGCTCTCTAATGACTAAATTGAATTAAATGTGAATAATTTAAAAGCCTTTCGGAAAAATCCGAAAGGCTTTTTGCTATTCTCCAAGCTTTTCTTCTGCTATGTTCTCCAAAGCTACTCTAACCGCTTCGACAACAAAAGCTGTGAACGTGCAATTTTTTCCTTCTATTGCCTTTTCCACATCGTCTATTATGTCATTAGGAAACCTGATGCATTTATTTGTTGTTGGTGGAACTGACGGTATTTTAAACTTCTTCATGCAATCACCTCTGCAATACAAGTATATATAAATACTTTGTGTATATATGCATCGCAAATGTATTGCATTATTAAATTATCTGTGCTATACTCATTAAAAAATAAGGGGCTGATTCATTATGGACAAAATGCACACTTGTTGTTTTAGCGGACATAGACCGGAAAAACTAAATATTTCTGAAGCAGAGGTAAAAAACAGACTGCAAACAGCTGTTAAAGAAGCCATACAGGATGGATTTCTATTCTTCATAACCGGTATGGCGCTGGGTGTTGATATATGGGCGGCAGAAATAGTCCTCAATGAACAATCTTTAAATAGCAACATCGAACTGATTTGTGCCGTGCCGTTTGAGAATTTTGAAAATTCACGTTCCCAATCAGAAAAGAAAAGATATTGCGATATCATCAACGCGTCAACCTCCACAATGTACATATGCAAACATTACTTTAAGGGTGCATTTCAGTTCAGAAACCATTATATGGTCGACAATTCAGCGAGAGTTATCTGTGCTTACAATGGAGAAAAGGGTGGAACGAAAAATACCCTTGAATATGCAAAGCGGTCAGGCATTGAAATCGTAAACGTTTTGGACTACAATTTTTCTTAATTCTGTACTTTTAATTTCTGACAGTGATTAATGCAAAAAAGCCTTTCGGAAAAATCCGAAAGGCTTTTATTATTTTTTATTATTCAGCAGTTGTTTCTGCTTCTGCTTTCTTTGCGAGGTCGTTGTAAGCATCCTTACGGGAGAAGTTTGTTCTGCCCTTATCGTCGATACCCATGAACTTGACCCATGTCATATCGCCAACGTTGAGAACGTCCTCAACCTTTTCAACTCTGCGGTTTTCAAGCTTGGAGATATGAACCATACCGTCCTTACCCGGAGCGATTTCAACGAATGCACCGATCGGGATGATGCGGACAACCTTACCGTAGTAAAGCTCGCCGACAACGGGGTCGGAAACGATGGTCTCGATAACCTTCTTTGCATTCTTGCAAGCGTCAGCATCGATAGCGGAGATATAAACGTTGCCGTCATCGTCGATATCAATCTTTGCGCCTGTGTCTGCAACAATCTTCTGGATAACGCTGCCGCCCTTACCGATGACGTCACGAATCTTTTCGGGATCGATTGTCATGTGGAGCATCTTCGGAGCGTACTTTGAAAGCTCCTCGCGCGGCTCGGGGATACACGGAAGCATAATCTCATCGAGAATCTGGTATCTTGCATCACGTGTGATGGTGAGAGCAGAACGGATGATTTCCGGTGTGAGGCCGTCTGTCTTGAGGTCCATCTGGATAGCTGTGATACCTGCTTTTGTTCCTGCTACCTTGAAGTCCATATCGCCATAGAAGTCTTCAACGCCCTGAATATCGATAAATGTGAGCCACTTGTCCTCGTCAGTAACGAGACCGCAGGAGATACCTGCAACCGGAGCCTTAATCGGAACACCTGCATCCATAAGAGCAAGTGTGGAACCGCAGATAGAACCCTGAGAAGTAGAACCGTTGGAGCTGAGGACCTCGGAAACGAGGCGAATGCTGTACGGGAACTCTTCTTCACTCGGGATAACCGGCTCAAGAGCGCGCTCTGCAAGAGCACCGTGACCGATTTCACGACGGCCCGGGCCGCGGCTCGGACGAGCTTCACCGACAGAGTATGACGGGAAGTTGTAGTGGTGGATATATCTCTTGAACTCTTCTTCGTAGATAGTGTCAAGCTTCTGCTGGTCAGCGATTGTACCGAGGGTAGCAACTGTAAGAACCTGTGTCTGGCCACGTGTGAACATACCGCTGCCGTGTGTTCTCGGGAGAACGCCTACTTCTGCAGCGAGCGGACGGATTTCGTCAAGAGCACGGCCGTCAACACGCTTGCCCTCGAGGAGCCACTGACGGACAACGATCTTCTGGAGCTTGTAGAGGCACTCGCCGAGGAACTGCTCCATATCGGGATACTTTTCGATGTATTCTTCGATAAGCTCATCGGAAAGAACCTTGAGGCGTTTGTCGCGGATTGTCTTATCGTCTGTATCCATGCATTCGCGGACGCGGTCAAGGATGTTTGCCTTGAGCTCTTCATAAAGCTCGTCGTTGAATTCAACATGGTCGTACTCGAACTTCTCAAGGCCGATTTCCTCGCGGATGCCCTCGATGAACTTTACAACCTTCTTGATTTCTTCATGAGCAAGCATAATACCGTCGAACATAACGTCTTCCGGAATCTGCTGTGCGCCTGCTTCAATCATAACAACCTTTGCTGCAGTACCTGCAACCGTGAGGTTAAGTGTGCTCTTCTCACGCTCAGCGCTTGTCGGGTTAACGACGTAAGCACCGTCAACATAGCCGATTGAAACGCCTGCAATCGGGCCGTTCCACGGAATGTCGGAGATAGAGAGAGCGATGGAAGTACCAATCATACCTGCAATTTCAGGTGCGTTGTCATTATCAACGGAGAGAACCGTGATAGAAACTGCAACGTCATTGCGAAGGTCCTTCGGGAAGAGCGGACGGATAGGTCTGTCGATAAGACGTGATGTGAGGATAGCACGCTCGCTCGGACGACCCTCACGGCGCATAAAGCTACCCGGGATACGACCTACAGAGTAAAGACGCTCTTCAAAGTCAACAGCAAGCGGGAAGAAATCGATGCCTGCACGGGGCTTGTCCGAAGCTGTTGCAGTGACAAGAACTACTGTCTCGCCGTAACGGACGAGGCAGGAGCCGTTTGCAAGACCTGCCATCTTACCTGTCTCAACGACAAGAGGACGGCCTGCGAACTCGGTTTCGAAAACTTTGTTTTTTGAGAAAACCATTTTTTTCATTTTTCTTCGCTCCTTTTAAATAATTCTACGGAGCTTTTTCGTTTTGGGTTTAGCACTTGCAGCCGCCGTCAAGCATTTTTGGCGAAAGCTCCAATTGCTAAACAAAACCATACACGAAAAAGCGCCTGATTGTTTTTATCCCCCGGACGGAGCTCCGTCCGGGGGACTTGGTTTCGACTACTTACGGAGTCCGAGTTTTGCTACGATTGCACGGTAGCGCTCAACATCCTTCTTCTGAAGGTAGTTGAGAAGGCTGCGGCGACGACCGACCATCTTAAGAAGGCCGCGGCGGCTGTGGTTGTCCTTATGATGTACCTTGAGATGCTCTGTGAGCTCTGTGATACGCTCTGTAAGAACTGCAATCTGGACCTCAGGAGAACCTGTGTCTGTCTCGTGGAGACGGTTATTTGCGATAACCTCTGTCTTCTTTTCCTTGAGAATCATTTTTCTTCACCTTTCTTTCTTATTTTCCCCAAAATCGAAGTATTCGGTGGGTGAACTCCCCGTATGACGGGCGTTATATCCGAAAACTGCGAAACGGGTGCATGCCGAAAGTATGGCACTTTAGCATGCTTAACCATTCTAACATACCTTTTGTTAAAAGTAAATACTTTTTTGATTTTTTATCATTAAAAATTTTTTTGCCATTACATATAAAATGTGATACAATATCATTATACGTAATATGAGGTTATTTTATGGATGACAAAATTTGCTCTTTTTCAGGGCACAGGCAGATTTTAAAAATACACTCAACCGCGCTTTGCGAGCTTCTCTCCGACACGATTGACACGCTCATCACCTCGGGAGTACACACTTTCCGAAGCGGCGGTGCGCTGGGGTTTGACCTTCTCGCCGCAGGCTGCGTTCTTGCAAAAAAGCGGAACAACCCCGACATACAGCTCCACATGATTCTCCCCTGCCGCGACCAGTCCGCGCGTTGGGCAGAGAAATTCAAACGCGCTTATAACAACATCCTCTCCGCCGCAGACGAGATAACTTATGTTTCCGAGAATTATGACAAGCTCTGCATGCAGAGGCGGAATCAGGCTCTCGTGGACGGTGCAGACATTCTCCTGTGCTATCTCACGCGTTCATTCGGCGGCACGATGAATACCGCAAACTATGCGTATGACAAAAACCTCAAGATTATAAACCTTGCAAATCTTCTCTGAGAGGTGAAAAGCTTTGAAGGAGATTACAAAAGCTGATATTTTGCTTCCTAAAAGAGACCGAGTCTCCCACAAAGGCGATTTCGGACGTGTTCTTTTAATCTGCGGAAGTAAAAAATACACGGGCGCAGCATACTTTGCAGCCGAAGCAGCGGTTAACACGGGAAGCGGTCTTGTTTTTCTCGCAGTCCCCGAAAAGATACGATCCGTTCTCGCCGCAAAGCTGAATGAACCAATCCTCGTCTCGCGCCGTACAAAAAGCATCGGTTTTGATGCAACGCTTTTCGGCTGCGGAGTCGGTCTTTCGCGCGAAAGCCTCCGCATTTTAAAAAGAGAGCTTTCGCAGGCAGGCTCCCCTCTCGTTCTTGACGCAGATGCGATTACACTTATGGCACGGCACAGCCTTTCACCAGGTGCTTCAAAGCGCGAGATTGTTCTTACTCCTCACGAGGGTGAATTCAAACGCCTCGTCCCCGACTTTTCAAGCGACAGACGGGAAGAGTTTGCCCGAAACTTCGCAAAGGAAAACGGGTGCATACTCGTTCTCAAAGGTCACCGCACACTTACGGCTACACCGAGTGGCGAGGTCTTTATAAACACGACAGGAAACCCCGGTATGGCAAAGGGCGGAAGCGGTGATGTGCTTTCAGGAATCATCACCTCACTCATCGGCCAGGGCATACCGTCTGAAAAGGCCGCATATATTGGAGTGTGGTTGCACGGCGCGGCAGGCGACAAAGCCGCCGAAATCTTCGGAGAGTACTCAATGACACCGACAGATATGCTGAGTAGCCTCAAATCAACTATATGCGAGGTGTCAAGATCAGATTGAGAATACGGCGTTTTCTGAGCGTTCTTCTTATTTCTCTTTTTCTCTCTTCCTGCTCTGCAGGCAAGGGTGATGTAAAAGAGCTTTCGGAATCTCTTTCTTCCATAACAAACGCAAGCTACACCGCGAAAATCACGGCAATCTTTCCCTCCCGTGAAGCAGTCTTTACGATAAGCCATACGCATACACCCGACGGAGACCGCGCATCTGTCATCGCACCTGCAGAGGTTGCAGGCACGACCTATACCGTATCGGGTGAGGAGGGCTTTCTCGAATTTGACGGAGCGATTCTCGAAATCGGAAAGCTTGACGAAACCGGGATTTCTCCGTTTTCGTCAATATACTCTCTGCTTAACATCTGGAAAAACGGCGCGTTTTCCGAAATAACGAACAGCGTTATGTATGAAAAAAGCGCATATCTCGCTATTGCGCGTGAGGAGAACGATGGCACAGAACTCGAATACAGAACGTGGTTTTCAAAAGATAATCACCTTCCCCTCTATGCAGAAATTTTTTCCGACGGAAATCGGATAATAACGTGTGAATTTGAAAGGGCGGAACATAACACAAAATGAAAATTTTAAATCGGACAGAAGCGACGGTAAGCCTCGCGAACCTCGCGCATAACTTCAACGAAATAAAAAGACATACCGGCGACGCTGACATCATCGCAGTCGTTAAAGCTGATGCTTACGGTCACGGTTCAGTTGAGGTCGCACGCCTTTTTGAGAAGCTCGGTGCGGCAATCCTCGCAGTTGCCTGCCTTGACGAGGCTCTTGAGCTTCGCACAAGCGGCATCTCCGCTCCAATAATGATTCTCGGCGCAACTCCCGTTCATTTTGTTCCGATTCTTTCAAAACACAGTATCATTCAGTCCGTCCACAGCTTTGATTACGCAAAGGAGCTTGCAGGCGCAGCTTCAGCGCTCGGCGAAGCAGTTGCGGTGCACATAAAGCTTGACACAGGCATGTCCCGCTTCGGGCTTTACGCGCACAAAGCTTCTCTTGAACACGCAGCGGAAGAAGCTCTCGCAATCTCAAATCTTGACGGACTTCGCGCAGATGGAATATTTACACACTTTGCAGAGGCGGAAAATCCCGATACATCCTTTACGGATGAACAGTTTGAAAACTTCATTGCAGTTTGCGATATTCTGAAATCGCACGGCAAAACCTTCAAATTTTGCCATTGCGCAAACAGCGCAGCTGTGGTAAACTATAAGAGAGCACACCTTTCCTGCGTAAGACCGGGTCTCTTGCTTTACGGATACTATCCTTCATCGGAAAACACTGTGGCACTTGACCTGCGTCCGGCACTTACTCTCAAAAGCATTATTGCAGATATCCGTGACATAAAGAAGGGTGACTCCATAAGCTATAACAGAACCTTCATAGCAGAGCACGATATGAAGGTCGCCGTTGTCTGTTGCGGCTATGCCGACGGTATCTCGCGCGCACTTTCAAACCGCGGCGCGTTTTTGATAAACGGACATCGCGCACCCATCGTAGGTAACGTCTGTATGGACTTAACTGTCGTCGATGTCAGCGACATTCCGGATATCAAGCCGTTTGACGAAGTTGTCATCTTCGGTGAGCAGAACGGCTCCGCTCTTTCCCCGAATGAGCTCGCCTCGCTTTCCGGAACAATTACATACGAACTTCTTACATCTATTTCAAAGCGCGTTCCCCGCACATATTGCGACTGAATAGCATAGAATGTTCCGGAGGGCAAATGAGAATTTTTTGAAATTTTCAAAGTGCTGATTAAAATATGCATGCTCGTGGAAAAATATAGTTGTCGAAAGCTTTTCGGCTACTACATTCCTTCGGAGCGTGAATATATCGTGAACTACAGTATAAAACGCGGAGACATCTATTATGCTGACTTAAGCCCCGTCATCGGCAGCGAACAGGGCGGTATGCGCCCGGTCCTGATAATACAGAACGACGTTGGAAACCGCCACAGTCCGACGGTGATTGCGGCAGCGATAACGTCACAGACGAGCAAGGCAAAGCTTCCCACGCACATTGAGCTCGGCGGCAAGAACTTCGGGCTTGCGCGCGACTCTGTTGTTTTGCTTGAGCAGGTGCGCACCATCGACAAGACACGGCTCAAGGAGAAAATGGGAAGACTTGACGAGAATCTCATGCATCGCGTTGACGATGCTATTGCCGTAAGCTTCGGGCTTTCGGGAAACTGATTGCAAAAGATAATTTTTGGAGGTATGTCAAAATGAACCAAAAGAGATGGAAGGCAATTACCGCAGCAGCTATCCTCGTAATTATCATTACTGCAGGAATTTTTGCGTTCGCCGCTGAATATGGAACTTCGGATGACCCTCTTGTCAGCCTGAGTTACATAGAAAGCGTGCTTGCACCGCAAATCCGCGAAGAGGCTGACAAGATAATTGCAGAAAAGACTGCCAACCTCGGAACTGAAATAGAGGCAAAAATCAACTCCATTTCAAGCGAGATTGACGAAAAAATCGCAGGATATACCTCGAAAAGCGCAGAGGAGATTGTAACTGATGCGTTTGTCGCAAACGTTGCAGATAAGGTCTCGGCAAAGGTCGGCGGCGGTGCAACTTCCTCAACCTTCACTCTCGTTAAGCTCAAGGCCGGACAGACGCTCACCGCAAAGGTCGGCTGCGAAGCTCTTCTCCGCATCGGCTCTGCAACTTGCGTTTCTTCCGGCACCCCCGGTCTCATCGATATGACAACGGCAGGTGACCTTGCCGGCGGCAAGGCTCTTGAGAAAAACCACCTTTACCTCTGTACGGTTGACGGTCGCGGCATAAAAGCA
Organism: Oscillospiraceae bacterium; assembly: GCA_017532355.1. Next base: position 11,885 of record JAFXJK010000028.1, read on the forward strand.
AAAAGCGACATCACAATCCTCGTACGCGGACCGTATTCAATTTCTTAAATACCTCACATAAGATAAAAAGCTGTTGCAAGGCTCTTGCAACAGCTTTTCTTTTTTATAAATTTCGGGGAGGCATCACAATGCAGAAAACCTTACCGCTGTATCTTGGCCCGAGTGTCATCGGGTCTGTTACCATAGATGGAGACGAGCACCGTCTCTCCGTTTTTGCAAAAACATACATAACAATCACGGGTATATGCCGTGCATACATTAAAAGCGCAACCGCAAAGCTTCTCATCGGCGTTCTCTCTCCGGACGGAAGCGCGTATTCGGCAAAGCGTGTATTTACAAGGGAATCTCTCTCCTCAAGCGGAATAATACCGGACGAAATCTCCTATGCCTATGCAGAGAGCAAGGACACTGACACTTCCCACGACTCTGATTCCTGGCTGAAGCCCGACGAGCTTCCGGAGCATCTCCTCAAAAACAAAATCACAGCTGTTCTTGCAAAAAGCACGGATGCTATGGTCAACAGTCTCAAAAATCCGACAAAGCTCGCCGTTCCGTTGTTTACAGGAAGACCTTTTCCGCGTCCCGATATTCTCTGCCTTATGACTCCGCGTCGCATTGACGGCGAGTTCTTCGGCATTATCGGTATAGATGAAGACGGAGCTCCGAGAAAAATTTAAACCGAGGGTGAAAACCCCCGGTTTCTTTTTCAGTTTACAACTGCGTCGAACTCTTCTCTGCCCGACATTTTAACGCTGACGCGGTTCGGAACGCAGACTATGATTTCGCCTGACTTTGATATTTCGCCCGTAGAAATACATATCTTATCGGGACAGGTTGAGGAAATCACGCAAGCCTTGCCGCCAGAAACCCTTACGGTACACCCTGAAATTTCCTTTTCAAACGGCACGTCAATCGGAGACGTATATGCGAGCTTTCCATCTTCAAAAATGCAAACATCTGTTGCCTCTTCTTGTCCAAACGGGAACACCCATATCCCAACCGCAACTATAATTACAGCTGCTATTATAAGAAAGTCACCTTTTCGCCACTTCATAGTTATAATCCTTCTGCTCGTTGATTATGAAATTATCTCCGATGCCTTCAGTAAGGGTGACCGTACCGTCGCGCCCTACAAGAACGAGCTCAAAACCTTCATTCCGTCTCCAGAAATCAATAGCCCCTTGCCTTCCCATCACATAAAGCGCGGTAGAATATGCATCTGCCATCACCCCATCATCTGCAATAACGCAGATTGCGAGAAGGTCGCTCTCGCAAGGCTTTCCCGTTTCGGGTGAAAAGATGTGGTGATAGCGTACACCGTCTTTTTCAAAATATCTCTCATAATCACCCGACGAAATAATGAACTTATCTGAAAGCTCAAGTGCTAAAATCCAGTCGTTCTCACTTCCCTTGGGGTCGCGGATTGCAACTCTGTAAAGTTCGCCTGACGGCTTCGCTCCGTGAACATATACATTTCCGCCAATAGAAATTACAGCACCTTTTACTTCCTCTTCCACCAGAATTTCCTTTATCACGTCCGTGGCATAGCCTTTTGCCACGGCACCAAAGTTAAGGCGCACGCCGTCCTTGAGCTCGACAAAGTTCTTGCCGTTGCTCTCTACATTCTCTGCCTTGGAGACCGAAAGTGCCGCAGACATCTCGTCTTCTGTCGGGACATAGTTTTTACTTCCGACACCCCAGAGCTCGATAAGTGCTCCGAGATATGGCGAGAAAGCACCGCCCGTTTTCTCATAATACATCTCAGATTGGAAAAGGAGCGACTCGATGTAACTTGAAGTCCCGCTGCCTCCACCGTTTTCGTTAAGCTCAAAAACCTTGCCGTTTGTTGCCGAGAGCTCTCTCTCCATATCAAAGAGGGTGTTCTCTATTTTCTCCATAACGTCGTTGTCGCCACCGTACAGGGTAATTTCTGCAAAGGTGTCCATAACGTAAAGAGTTGTTGTGCTCTCGTGAGCACAGGAGCAAAGAAGCGTAAGCGTGAGAACAAGCGCGATGAGAAGTGCCGTTTTCTTCATTTTTATCCCTGCTTTTCTTTATTATAGTTGAGCATAAGAATGCCCGTACTTATAAGAACAAGCGTTATTATGAGATTGACCATTGACACCTGGCTGTTTTCAGTAAGCATAATTTTCGAAAGAATAACACCGAATACGGGAGTCATGAATGTGAAAATCGTGACCTTTGACACGGGGTTATACTTGAGGAGAAGTCCCCAAAGCGCGTACGCAATCGCCGAGAGGAACGCAAGATAAGTCATAACGCCTGCCGCAGGGAGTGTTGTTATGCTTATATGGCCACCGCAAAGGAGACCGACGATTATCATAAACACGCCGCCGATTACGAACTGATATCCGCTTATTACGACGGGGTCCTCATATTTTGAATATTTCTTCATGAATACCGAGGAAACTCCGAGGGAAATTGCAGAGAAAATTACAAACCAGTCACCAAGAAAATTCATTTTGAAATCGAGACCGTTAAGGTTTATAAGTATTACTCCGACAAAGCCGATTATGCACGCCGAAATTTTTCTCACCGTGAGCTTTTCCTGTCGGAATATGAGGCTTGCTACCAAAAGCGAGAAGAACGCGCTCGAGCCACTCAGGATTGTTCCCTTGACGCCCGAGGTGTTTGCAAGGCCTATGTAGAAGAAGATATACTGAATAACCGTCTGAAAAGCGCTGACCGTGAGAATCTTCGGGAGATTTTCCTTTTTCGGATATAGAAAACGACGACGAGCTATACTGTATATGGCAATCGTGATTACGCCTGCAAGCGCAAAGCGGATGCCTGCAAAAAGAAGCGTTGAAGGAACGCCACCGTGGGGCATTATGAGATTATACCCCGTCTTGATGAACGGGGTCGCGCTTCCCCACAGCGCACAGCAGAGCAACGCCGTAATAACAAGAACTACTCTTTTAGAAAAAAACTTATCCAATTTTACTTTCCTCCGTTTTGTCTGCCGTTATTTTTTCGGTTTTTTTCTTTCTGTCATATCTCCACATTGCAGTAATGATTGATATGCACGAAAGCACCTCTCCGACAGATGCACCATAAGCACCGTATATCATATTATAGGTAAACCAGAATGGGTTTCCGCCGAGAGAGATGCGGCGTATCCATTTTTCATCGTCAATCCACATAGCACTCGTATGGAAAAGCACGCCGATAATCGGAAGAAGACTCCATATATTTTTATAAACCACAAGTCCGGATGCTATAATCATCAGGTCTATTGCAATTATAAAAAGCTTCAAATGTTTTTTTATAAACGGCAGATCCTTGAGCCTGGCAAGAACCACCGCAAGCGCTCCTGCAATTTCAAGGGCGACCCCCTCGTATGCCGCAAGAA
>JAFXJK010000029.1 GCA_017532355.1 Oscillospiraceae bacterium
ATCATTTGTTTCACTCCATGTATTCCTTTGATTTCAAAACCGCGAGGATGTCACAGCGGTTATTTTTTTCGTTACTGTCATGCCCCTTGACCCAGTTAAAGTGCACCTTGTGCGTATCAAGAAGCGAGAGAAGCTTGTCCCAGAGTTCGGGATTGAGAGCAGGCTCGCGGCGGTTTCGCATCCAGCCGTTTGCCTTCCATTTCTCTGCCCAGCCCTTTTCTATGCCGTCAACGACATAGCGGCTGTCGGTAAAAAGCTCTACCTCACACGGCTCGCGGAGAGCGGAGAGCGCCTCAATTACGCCCGTGAGCTCCATTTTGTTGTTTGTAGTATCAGACGCGCCGCCCGAGAGCTCCTTTTCTATTCCGTTATACTCTAAAATTGCACCCCAGCCGCCCGGTCCGGGGTTTCCGGAGCAGGCACCATCGGTGTAAATTGTAACTTTCTTCATACTATAAATCCTTTGAGTTCTTACTACAGGCCCCCTTGCCTAAAGGGGGCTGTCAGCGAGAGCTGACTGGGGGATTCCTTTCAAGCTTTCTCTTACGGTATTATCAATGTACCGACAAACACCATCAAAATTTCTGTTTACTTCATTGTTAGGTATTCTTATAATCGTAAGTTTTCTCTTTTCTATACGTTCTGTTCTTATTATATCCTTCCGTAGCCCTTCTTCTTCATAATGCTGTGAACCGTCAAGTTCGATAATCAACCGCGCACTATGACAATAAAAGTCAACTATATAGTTATCAACAACCTTTTGCCTCAAAAACCTTATTGGATATTTGCTTAAAAAATCATACCAAAGGTGTTTTTCTTCTTTTGTCATATTTTTACGCAATAGCCTGGCGTTATTCGTAAGTGAGGCGTTATGCTTTCTTTTCATATTATATCCCTCCGCCTCACTCCCGTTCGGCACCTCCCTTTAGGCAAGGGAGGCTTTTATGAGGGCAACCTTCAGTTGCCCTCATCCTATTCTTCTGTCGCTTCTGCTGCTTCCTCTTCCGCTTCTTCGTGAGGTGCGGCGGCAACGGAGATTACGCTGACACCTTCAGCGACGCGCATGAGGATAACGCCGCGCGTAACACGTCCGAGACAGCTGATGTCGCGTGCAGGGAGACGGATTATAATGCCGTCATTTGAGATAATCATAGCGTCCTCTGAATCGTCGATCATTATAACGCTTGCAATCTCGCCTGTCTTTTCGCTGATGTTATAGTTCATTATACCCTTGCCGTAACGGCTCTGGAGACGGTACTCGGAAACGGGAGTGCGCTTTCCGAGTCCCTTTTCTGTGACGGTGAGGATATCCTTGCCCTCGCATATTGCCGCGGCGCCGATGAGGTAGTCGCCGTCCTTGAGGTCAATACCGTAAACGCCGCCTGCTTCTCTTCCCGTCGGGCGGATATCGGAAGCTGCAAAGCGGATAGCCATACCCTTGCGAGTTGCAAGCATAAGCTCGCTTGTCTCATCGGTAAGCATTACGGAGATAAGCTCGTCATCATCGTCAAGGCCTATCGCGCGGACGCCTGCCTTTCTCGTTGAGTCAACTCTCGAGAGTGCGATGCGCTTGACGATGCCGTTCTTCGTTGCCATAACGAGGTAGTGCTCATCATCAAATTCCTTTATTGAGAGCATTGCCGTAACCTTTTCGTCAGGCTCGAACGCGATGAGGTTTACGATGTTCATGCCGACTGCCGTGCGGCTCGATTCGGGAATCTGGAATCCCTTGAGGCGATACATTCTTCCGCGTGTCGTGAAGAAGAGCATCCAGTCGTGGCTGGAGGCGGTGAACATCGTTTCAACGAAGTCCTCCTCCTTCTGCTTCATAGCGGAAACGCCGCGTCCGCCACGGTTCTGCGAACGGTATGTGGAAACGGGCATACGCTTGATATAGCCGCGGTGAGTGAGCGTGTAAGCACAGTCCTCAACGGGGATTAAGTCCTCAATATCAATCTCATCGTCAACCGGGCAGATTTCAGTTCTTCTTTCATCGCCGTATTTTTCCTTGATTGCGAGAAGCTCTTCCTTGAGGATTCCTGCAACGAGAGCGTCGGATTCGAGAACTTCCTTGCAGTATGCAATCTTCTTCATAAGCTCATCGTATTCCGCATCAATCTTCTCACGCTCAAGTCCCTGAAGACGTGCAAGGCGCATATCCAAAACTGCCTGAGCCTGGATGTCGCTCATATTGAAGGTTTCCATAAGGCGGGTTTTAGCGTTGTCGTAGCTTGTGCGAATGATTTTTATAATCTCGTCGATATGGTCAAGCGCAATGCGGAGACCCTCGAGGATGTGAGCACGTGCTTCAGCTTTTTTAAGTTCGAAAGCAGTGCGACGGCGGATGACCTCTTTCTGGAACTTTATGTACTGATCCAAAATGTCGCGAAGCGAGAGCGTTCTCGGCTTATTATCAACAAGCGCAAGGAGAATTACGCCAAATGTTGACTGCATCTGAGTGTGCTTGAAGAGAGTATTGAGAACGACCTGCGGATTTGCGCTTCGTGAAAGCTCGATAACAACTCGCATACCCTCGCGGCTGGACTCATCCTGAATATTCGTGATGCCCTCGACGGTCTTGTTCTTTACAAGCTCTGCGATATGCTCAATAAGGCGAGCCTTGTTGACCATATACGGAAGCTCTGTCGCAACGATACGGAAGCGTCCGTTGTCAAACTCTTCGATTTCGGTCTTTGCGCGGACTTTTAAATGTCCCTTACCCGTCGCGTAAGCAGCGCGGATGCCTGCCATACCCATAATAACGCCTGCGGTCGGGAAGTCCGGACCCTTGATGTGCTCCATAAGGTCCGCAAGAGTGGCTTCGGGGTTGTCGATAACCTCAACCGTCGCATCAATAACCTCGCCGAGGTTGTGCGGCGGAATGTTTGTAGTCATACCGACGGCGATACCGTTACTTCCGTTGACGAGAAGCGACGGGATGCGCGACGGAAGAACTGACGGCTCCTCGTGGTAACCGTCGAAGTTCGGGACGAAGTCAACCGTTTCCTTGTCGATGTCGGCAAGCATCTCCATCGCAATCTTGGAAAGGCGTGCCTCGGTATAACGGTAAGCAGCAGCAGGGTCTCCATCGACCGAGCCGAAGTTACCCTGACCGTCAACCATCGGATAGCGGAGAGAGAAGGACTGCGCCATACGTACCATAGCGTCGTAAACGGAGCTGTCGCCGTGCGGATGGTAGCGACCGAGCACGTCGCCGACGGTGGTAGCGGATTTACGGTAAGCATTCGTCGGGGTGAGACCGTCCTCATACATCGTGTAGAGGATACGTCTGTGAACGGGCTTTAAGCCGTCACGGACATCGGGAAGCGCACGACCGACAATAACGGACATTGAATAGTCAATGTACGCGCGTTTCATTTCAGCATTAAGCTCGACATCTATAATCTTTTCGATTTCAAGATGATTGAGCGGTTTATCGTTTTTATTCACTTTAGCCATAGTGAAAAAACCTCCGGTTTATTTGATAAAAGCCTTGCCAAAGACCTGCCTTTGGCGAAAGAATGATTATATGTCAAGATTTGTAACGTAGCCTGCGTTTGCCTCGATGAATTCGCGGCGCGGCTCAACCTTTTCGCCCATGAGGAGCGTAAATGTTTCGTCTGCGGCAATCGCGTCTTCAAGCGTAACTCGTGCAAGCACGCGGTTTTCCGGATTCATGGTAGTTTCCCAGAGCTGTTCGGGGTTCATTTCACCAAGACCCTTGAAGCGCTGAATCTTTGCATCTTCACCGACCTCTGCAAGTGCCTCACTGAGGCCTGCATCGTCATATACGTATTTTTCTTTCTTTCCTTTATAAACCTTGTAGAGCGGCGGCATAGCAAAGTAGATGTGGCCTGCCTCGACAAGCGGACGCATAAAGCGGAAGAAGAAGGTTAAAAGAAGCGTTCTGATGTGAGCACCGTCAACGTCGGCATCGGACATGATAACGACCTTGTGGTAGCGGAGCTTTTCAAGGTTACAGTCTGCAAGTATGCCCGTTCCGAGTGCGGCGATGACAGGGGAGAGCTTATCGTTGCCGTAAATCTTATCTGCTCTTGCCTTTTCGACGTTGAGCATCTTTCCCCAGAGCGCAAGGATTGCCTGGAAGCGACGGTCGCGGCCTTCCTTTGCACTGCCTGCTGCAGAGTCACCCTCAACGATATAAAGCTCGGTAAGTCTCGGGTCTTTTTCCTGACAGTCGGCAAGTTTTCCCGGAAGCGAGAGCGAATCGAGCGGACCCTTTCTTCTCGCGTTTTCCTTTGCTCGGCGTGCAGCTTCACGTGCACGAGCGGCGTCTATCGTCTTTCCGACGATTGCGCGTGCAACCTTCGGGTTTTCCTCGAAGAAGGTTGAGAGCTTGTCGTTTACTATATTATTTACGAGAGTTCTGACGGCGGCGTTGCCGAGCTTCGTCTTCGTCTGACCCTCAAACTGTGCCTCTAAAACCTTTACGGAGATAATGCAGGTGAGACCCTCGAGCATATCCGTACCCTCGAGCTTCTCATCTTCTTTTATCATTTTTGCTTTTCGCGCATAGTCGTTTATAACACGGGTAAGAGCAGTTTTGAAGCCTGTTTCGTGCATACCGCCCTCGGTGGTGTTGATGTTGTTTGCAAAGGAGAGGATGTTCGCGTTATAACCGTCGTTATACTGCATCGCAACCTCTGCGATGTTGTCGTCCTTCTCTCCCGAAACGTAGATAACCTCGGGATGGACTACCTCTTTCTTAATCTTTGTGTTCAAAAACTCAACAAATGAGCGGATACCGCCCTCGTAGCAGAAATCGTCGCTCTTTGCCTCTTCGCCCTCGGGCTTTGTTCTCTTATCGCGGAGAACGATTCGGACGCCTGCGTTTAAGAAAGCCTGCTGCTGGAGGCGTTTGCGGAGCGTTTCATAGTCAAAAACGGTTGTGTCGAAAATCTCGCGGTCGGGACGGAAGGTAACCTTTGTTCCGGACTTCTCGCCCTTTCCGATAATGGAAATCGGCTTCTCGACGTCGCCGCGGTTAAACTTCATAAAGTGGATATTCTCACCGTCGCAGACCTCAACCTCGAGCCACTCCGAAAGAGCGTTAACAACGGAAGCACCAACGCCGTGGAGACCGCCCGAGACCTTGTATCCGCCGCCGCCGAACTTACCGCCGGCGTGGAGAACGGTGAAAACGACCTCAAGTGCGCTCTTTCCGGTTGCGTGAGTACCTGTCGGAATGCCTCGGCCGTCGTCCTGGACACTCACGGTATCGTCGTCTGCAAGCTCAACGGTGATGCATGAGCAATGACCTGCGAGAGCTTCGTCGATAGAGTTGTCAACTATCTCATAGACGAGGTGGTGAAGTCCTGCCTCGGAGGTTGAGCCGATATACATACCCGGGCGCTTTCTGACGGCCTCAAGACCCTCAAGAACCTGGATATTACTTTCGTCATAGTTACCTGAAACCGAAGTATCAATGTTTTCGATGTTTTCAAAATTTTCTGCCATAATTAAAAATACTCCTTCGGATAATTATTCTTCTTCGATAAGGTTTTCGCATCGCTTCTGAAGTGTCTGCGGCGAAATCTGCGATATATATACACGCTCCTTGTTATCCTCATGGGTAACTATAAAGGAACGGGGAATATCGTCACAAACGTTTATGACGTGGTTTGCCTTTTCCTTTTTGGAGAGAAAACTTTTTGTTCTTTTTGACTGCGAGGTAATTTCAAGGTCAAAAACGCCGATTATGGAACTTTTCCTTATAAGCTTACCTCTGCCTATGTGAAGAAACACGGAATCTCCCCTTTCTATTTGTTCTCTTCGGAAATAATCTTTCCTTTCTCAACGGTGAAAATCTTTCCGTGGAGAAGCTCGCGGAACATACTCTCGTCACAGCCTGTGATGATTGTCTGGCCGCGGTTTACGTCGTTTATGAGAAACGCGCGACGGCTCGAGTCAAGCTCGCTCAACACATCGTCGAGAAGAAGAATCGGGCTCTCTCCCGAGTCTTTTTCGAGGATTTCGTGCTCTGCAACCTTCAGCGCAAGCACAACCGAACGAACCTGCCCCTGAGATGCAAAGTCTCTCGCGCTTTTTCCGTTTATGTCGATTGAGAAATCGTCGCGATGCGCACCTATAAGGCACGCGCCTGCCGAAAGCTCTGCTACGCGGCGCGATCTGAGATGCTCACGGATTCTTTTTTCGTTCTCGGCGGAAAGAGCATCCTCAATCGAGCTTGCAGGAGAATAGGAAAGCGTAAACTTTTCTCTTCCTGATGATATTTCATCGCCGACACGGGCTATGATTTTGGCACTCTTTTTTAGAAAATCTCCTCTTTCGCGGACAATGTACGCATAGACCGAAGCGAGCTTTTCATCCAAAACATCAAGAAAGTCGAGATATTTTTCTCTGCCCTCTTCCATCTTGAGAATTTGCTTTTTGTTCTCAATAAGCTTGTTATGCTCTGCAAGCGCTTTTATGTATTGCGGACGCATCTGCGAAATCGCAATGTTTAAAAACCTTCTTCGGAGAGCAGGGCCGTCTTTTATAAGCTTTAAGTCATCAGGCGAGAAAACAACCGTCTTTATAAGACCGATGTGGTTTGACGGTCTCTTTTCTTCTATCCCGTTTACCAAAAGCTTTCTTGACCCGTTTTGGAGCGCGAGGTCAATATCGAGCTTCCTGCCGTAAGCTTCAAACTCGCCGCGTATCCTTGCCTTACGCTCTCCGAGCATTACCGCGTCAAAATCACGCGAGGAGTGAAAGTTTTTAAGGCACGAAAGATAGAAGATTGCCTCTAAAAGATTCGTCTTTCCCTGCGCGTTTTCTCCGAAAATCAAATTCTGACCGTCTGAAAACGCGACAGATGCGGACTTGTAGTTTCTGAAATTTTCAAGAAACAGCTTTTCTATTTTCATTTTTACTCTGCCTTAAGTCTTACGGGAAGAATAAGGTGGAGATATTCATCTCCCTCCGGCGGAGTGATAATAATCGGAGCGACGTGAGTATTGAGCTCAAGATAAACCTCGTCATTCGGACATGCACGAAGAGCATCGAGGAGATACTTGTGGTTAAAGCCTATCTCAAGCGTATCTCCTGCATTGAGAAGCGCACATTCGTCCTTTGAAGAGCCGATAGGCGTGCGGCAGGAGATATGGAGAGTTTTTTCCGTGAAATTGAGGTGAACGGGGTTCTTTATTCTCTCGCTTATGAGAATAGAAACACGCTCGATGGCTGTAATGAGGTCGCGACGGTTTACGCGGACCTTGAAAGCCGAGGTTTTCGGAACTGCGTTCTTGTAATTCAAGAAGTCTCCCTCTAAAATTCGCGAAATAATAACTGAATCGGAAAGCTCAAAGATAATGTGCTTCTGACCGACGCAGATGGACGCCTTGTTGTCGGACTCCTCGCAGAGCTTTTCAACTTCTTTAAGCGTTGCGCCCGGAACTACGAAGGAGAACTTTACCTCTTCGCTTTCATTCTCAATTTGAGCACTTCTGTAAGAGAGACGGAAGCCGTCAACCGAGCAGACGGTGACTTTATCTCCGTCAACGTCAAAGAGTGAGCCTGTGTGAACGGGCTTTGATTCGTCACCGCTGATTGCAAAGATAGTCTGTGAAATCATCTGCTTTAAGTCTCCCTGCGAAAGGGAAAGGAAGAATTTTTTCTCTATCTCGGGAAGAGAAGGAAAGTCCTTTGCAGACATACATACTACATCGTGTCTAACATTCTTGCAGATAACGGTAGCAAACATATTGTCGTCTGTCGAGAAGGTAACGGGCTCATCGGGAAGAAGACGGATGATATCGGAGAAAACCTTTGCGTTTACAACGATTTTTCCTCTTTCTTCAATCTGAGACGGAACTGTGACCTTAATACCCGTTGAGAGGTCATAACCCGTAAGGGTGAGAACGTCTGATGCGTCGATGAGAAGACCTTCCATAACGGGAACGGCACTCTTTGAAGCAACCGCCCAGGAGGTACGTGTAATAGCTGCCATAAGGGAAGCCTTTTCGCAAACAAATTTCATAACAGATTTCCTTTCTTTTATGAGAATGAAAAAATTTAAAGTCAAAGGAATATTTCTTAAAGAAAAAGAATATAATATATATTTAAGTATTATTATTATAGTCTGCGGAAACTGTGGAAAACCCACTTAAAGCGTTGATATAAAGGGAAAATTCCCTCAACAGGCTTTTGTGCATTCTTTTTTCCGTTTCCACAGAAAATAAAGGTCGTAAATTTATCCAAAGCTCTTTCCCTGTTGATTCCACAGGAAAACTGTGTATAAGTTTACGGAGTAAGAACGGAGTTTTTGACGTCCTGAATCTTTTCACGGAGAGCCGCGTCGTCTTTGAGCTGTTCCTCGAGGGTGTCAATCGCGTGCTTTACGGTGGAGTGGTCCTTATTGAAAACCTCGCCCATCTTCGGGAAAGAGAGATGAGTCATATCGCGCACCATATACATCGCAACTTTTCTCGGCTCGACCATCTTCTGCGAGCGGTCCTTGCCTGTAATGTCCTCAGGGTTGATTTCAAAGTACTTTGCGACAGCCTTGATAATGAACTCGGGCGTCGGGTTAATCCACGGGTTTTCGGCAAATATGTCGCGTATGGCGCGTTCTGCCGCCTGCATGCCGTCAACATCCTGGAGAAGGTCGCGGTAAGCGAGCAGCTTATGCACTGCTCCTTCGAGCTGTCGGACGTTTGCTGTGACGTTATTTGCAATGAGTTCCTTCTGGTCATCCGAGAGAGTAAGCCCGATAAGGTCTGCCTTTAAGCTTATTATAGCCATTCGGGTTTCAAAATCAGGCGGCTCAATATCGGCGAGAAGACCCCACTCGAAGCGGGTGCGGAGACGGTCCTCAAGCTTCTGCATTTCCTTTGGCGGTCTATCAGACGTGAGAACAATCTGCTTCTTTGCCTCATAAAGAGCGTTGAACGTATGGAAGAATTCCTCCTGCATAGCTTCCTTGCCTGCGATAAACTGAATATCATCGACGAGAAGGATATCGGAGTTACGGTACTTATCGCGGAAGTCCTCGAGGTTCTTTCTCTGGAGAGCCGAAATAAGCTCGTTTGTAAAATCTTCGCTTTTTACGTATGTAATTCTTGCGCTTGGGTTATTCTTCTTTATAGTGCCTGCGATGGCGTAGAGAAGATGAGTCTTGCCGAGACCACTCTCGCCGTAGATGAGGAGAGGGTTGTAGGCAGCTCCCGGGTCGGAAGCAACAGCCTTTGCCGCAGCGTGTGCAAACTTGTTGGAGTTGCCGACGATAAACTTCTCAAAGGAATATTCATAGTCAATCGGCATCTGCGACAGGCTTGTGGTCTTTCCTGCCTCATATTCTTCTCTTATCTGAACCTTGAATTCGATAGGTAACGAGAAAACTTCAAAAAGAGCATCTTTGATAATTTTGGCGTAGTTTTTTTCGATAATGTCCTTCTTGAGCGGAGCAGAAGTAAGAAGAAGGAGAGAGTTATCGGAAAACTCAACGGCTTCGATATCGTCAAACCACGTATTAAGCGTGGTCTGGCTCATTTTGAGGTCTTCCCTCATAACACGCAGGACGCTGTTCCAGATGTCACTTGCGTTGTTCATAAACAATTTTCCCCCACTTTATTATTATAGATTTATTATAGCAGAAACCGTGTCAAAAGTAAACACAATTCTTACATATAATATATATATAGTATTACATTTTTTTCGGTACGGGAGCTCTCCGTCAGAAAGATGCAAATACTAAGCCTGACCTTGCCAAAAATTACCGGTCTTTTCAGCGCTTTTCTGTCATGACGGATATATTATAGCACAAATTTAATTTAATTTTTGACAACTTTTTGACAACTTTTTGACAGGGAGAGAAAATGCGCTGCCGTGCTCTTTCAAAACAGGCTTCCACTTGAGGTAGTGGAATGTCGGCGCAGTAGTGAATGACAGTCCGGTGGACTGTCAGAGCTGAGCCGTGACCGAGCCTCAGCGAGAAAGCTGTCGAGCGAAGCGAGACTGAGGGGTAGTCTCTCCCGTCGGCTTGTTGCCGAGGTGACTTCTCCCGAAGAATTAACTCTGTATGTCCTGCCGGACGGGCTTTCTTTTGTCGCGACAAAAGAAACAAAAACGCCTGTGGGGAGAACTCGCCGCCGCACTCCCGTACGGCGAAGGAAACCTCCCCACACCCCTCCGCTA
>JAFXJK010000030.1 GCA_017532355.1 Oscillospiraceae bacterium
CGCTTGTGTGGTATAACGGCCAAAGAAAAAAGCTCGGCATTTCCGAGGAGGATTTTGAACATCTCACCCTCGCGGATAAAAACGGCATAAATGCTCACCTTTCCGTCCGTGACGGCAGGCTCTTCTCGGGGCGCGACCTTGCGGAAGTTATGGAACTCCGCTATCTGCCGCGAGAGGCAGCTCATGAGAGAATAGAAAAATTTTACCGTTCTGATGCGGAAGCAATCGTGTTCGGTTGTGCAGGGCTTAAGGCTACGCTTTCAGGCGGCATCCGAACAAACGCTCTCGGTCTCTTTATGTTCGGCGAGGTTTGCACGGTGGGAGAGGTCAGCGACTTCGGAAACCTGATGCTCTCAAAACTGATTTTGAAGAAGAAATAGAAAAAACACGATCAGAACCGAGTAGCACATAGCACGAAGACATACGGTAAAAGCCCCGGTATTTTAATAATACCGGGGCTTTTTAAAAGGAATGGAGACGCTCCTGTTGTTTTTATGGTTTGTTCGGGATTGTTTCGGCGCGGATAAGGTTTTCTATATTTTCTTTTTAGAAACAAAGTGTGCGATGACGAGCGCGGAGAGACCGCCGACGAGCTTTCCGACAATCATCGGAAGCGCGAAGGAGGAGTCAAACGACAGCGCAAAGGCGAGATGGTCGCCGAATACGTACGCCGCGCTTACCGCAAATGCCATATTCATAATGCGTCCGCGTGAGGTATATTCTCCCATCATCGAAAAAACGGGGATTGAGTTTGCAAGACTTGTGACGAGGCCGAGCACGGCTCCGTTATCAATTTTGAGAAGCTTCCCAAGCTTTTCAAAAGCCTTATTAAAGAGCCTTGAGATGATTGAAAGAAGAGGAAAAACTCCGGCAAGAATGATGACGATATTGCCGATTATTTTAAATGAATCCTCAAGTGGAGCGGTGTTTTTTATTACCTCAATTCCGCAAAGCGTCCTGATTATGCCGATTCCGAGCCCCACTGCGACGAGCGCGAGAAGAAGCTTTCCGACAATGCCGAGAAGCCGTCTCACGAAATCGGGCGCCTTCACAAGTCCGAGGCAGATGAGTGCGGAAAGGACGATTATCGGAGCGGTGTTGAGAAGAAGCGGAAGAAGCTCAATGCCGATGACAAGTCCTGCGATGAGGCATCCGAGAGGGATTGTTGCGATGCCGCAAAGAAGCCCGATGAGAACATCATCGTGGTAGCGCTTGTCAACCATCTGGAGAGACAGCGGAATGACGGGGCAGAGCGTTGCGCCAAACATCGAGGCGACAACAATACCGTTGTATCCGCGAAGCTTCACATCCTCCGAGAGTTCATACGCCATGCTTGCACCTCCTGCATCGCTCGGGAAGAGGGTTGCAATCATTGACAGGTCAATGTGGAGAAACGAGAGAACCGGGCGGAAGATAAACGCGATTCCTTCTGCAAGAACGGGGGCTAAAACAATCATACCCGACATTGAGAGTATGAGAGGGCCTGCGGTGAAAATTCCGCGGTCAAATTCGTCACCGAGCTTGAATTTATTTCCGAAAACCTTATCTATTACCGCGAGGACAGCGAAGACGGCAAAAATATATTCAAGCTTCATATTATTCAAAGAACGACTTTAAGAACTCGGCAACGGTTGTGTTTTCCGCAACCGCCTCGCACATCCAGTAGAAGTTGTACTGGTTACCGCAGAGGTAGTTGATGTAAACGTTGCCGTTCCAGTCGCAAAGGTCGGGGTCAGAGTTGTTGATATTGCAAGCGGTCTTTATCTTTTCGAGATTTTCCGCGCTTACGATGCTTGCGTGCTCGGAGACGAGCTTATCCTCATTTGAAGGCATAAGGAACGGGTTGTAAACGCTTGTGTACCAAGTTTCAAGGTCACGTGAGCGGTGGATTGAGTTTGTGAAAATTCGCATCGGGAGCCACTCGCACGCGAAGGCATAGTACCAGCCGTCAAAGTAACCGAGCCACGGGCCGCCCGTGTATCTTTCTTTTGTGAGAGAATAGCGCTCGGGGTCAAGGAATGTCCACGTCTTCATGTCGGGGCTTGTGGCGAAAACGTGGGTAAATCTTGTGCCGAGAAGCTCTGCCGGCTCGCTTGCCTCCATAAGGATAACGTAGCCGTCGGGACCCTTTGTTAGTCCTGTGTTGTAATACACCCAGCCGGGGTTTGTGAAGAGGTCGCGGCTTTCCCAGTTTATAAGGTCGGTACTTTCATAAATACGGATGGTGTCGCGGCGATTCATATCAACGCCCGTTACATATATCTTGTCGCCCTCAACGTATGCTGCGTGGAAGTAACTGTCGGAAGCAAAGTATGAGAGATATTCACCCTTCTCTACGTCAAGAATTGCCGCCTGACTCGAGCTAGAGAGATTTGTTCCGCACTCGGGGTCAACGAGCTCCATTCGCATAAGGCGGCCGTTCCATACAAACGGTGTCATCTCGCCGCTCATACTGCATATACCGAGCTTTTTTACTTCGGGATAGCCGTGGGGCATCTTGGTATTTTCGTCATATAAAATTTCTTTCATAATAAGACCTCCTTAAAGGATATGTATTATACTGCCATTATACAGCCTCTGCACGTGTTTTACTTGCAATATAATACCTAAAAATATGAAAAAATTATCTTTTTTTAACGTTGTATGTATGATAACTTCGTGTTATAATAGAGAAAACAAGAAAAAATTATGATAATGGTGATGCTTTTGAACACTGTTTTTTATGAGTCCGAAAAGCGCGGCACGCCTGATTTTCCGATAGAGTTTTACAGCGTCGGAAGCTCTCATCCGCGCTACCGTATGAGAACGCAATGGCATAATGACGTAGAAATTGACCGCGTGGTGAGCGGAAAGCTCACCTTCCGTTTGAATGATGAGCAGTTCGTGATGGAAGAGGGCGACTGCGTGGTTATCCCGGGCGGAGTTGTTCACGGTGCTGAGGGAGAGTCGTGCGAGTATGAATGTATAGTTTTCTCGCCATCGGTGCTTTACGCTACGCAGAAGATGCGAAGCAACGTCCGCGCAAATCTTAAAAAACCTGTTTTCCTGAAAAAGGACGAGGATATTGCAGTGCTGTTTGAAAGCATAAAAACGGAAGAAAACGATTTCAGAGTCGTGGGAAGTCTCTACAATATCATTCAGAAAGCTCTCTCGGGGCAGAAAAGTGCATCTGCAAGCGGTACGGAATATGCAGTCGAGAGGATAAAGCCTGCAATAAGCTTTATAGAAGAAAACTATATGCGTGATATCTCGCTTGCAGAGCTTGCAAAGACCTGTTCGATGTCCCCGAACTATTTCTGCCGTTTCTTTAAAGAAGTGACGGGGCAGACTGCAGGAAAATACATAACTGCGGCGAGGATTGAGGCGGCGTGCGAAAAGCTTATCGGTGGAATGAGCGTTACGGATTGTGCATTTGCCTGCGGCTTCAATGATGTGAGCTACTTTATCCGTGTTTTCAAACGCGAGACCTCGCTCTCCCCCAAAAAGTATATAAAAAGAAAAAATGACAATGCATTTGGCCACAGCCACACAAGGAAGTATTGGTTTTGAATGGCTCTTTTCCGCTTGTAATGCATAAAAAATTCCGGAAATACGACAGTATTCCCGGAATTTTTATATTTCTACAAACGAAAAATATCTCAATTCAAAACTGTA
>JAFXJK010000031.1 GCA_017532355.1 Oscillospiraceae bacterium
GCAACCTTAAATGCCATTTCGGAAGAGTCAACATCGTGGTAAGAACCGTCAACGAGAGTTGCCTTAAGATAAACTACCGGGAAGCCTGCGAGAACGCCCTTCTTGATAGAATCGCGGAGACCCTTTTCGACAGCCGGGAAGAAGTTCTTCGGAACTGCGCCGCCGACAATCTTCTCTTCGAATACGAGCTCTTCTACATCGCCGGGCTGGAACTCAATCCAGACATCACCAAACTGACCGTGACCGCCGGACTGCTTCTTATGACGGCCCTGAACCTTGACCTTTTTGCGAATCTTTTCACGGTACGGAACTCTCGGCTCTGCGAGATCGACATCTACGTTGAAGCGGCTCTTGAGCTTTGAGCAGAGAATGTCAATATGCATATCGCCATAGCCCGTAACAACAAACTGACGTGTTTCAGGGTTATTGACTGTCTTGAATGTAACATCCTCCTCAGCAAGGCGAGCAAGACCTGATGCAATCTTCTCTTCTCCGCCCTCTGCCTTCGGGTTGACAGCGAGAGAGTATGTCGGTGTCGGGAAGTTTATGCCGTGAAGGTGAACCTTCTTGTCAGGTGAGCAGAGTGTATCACCCGTGCGAGCTTCTGCAAGCTTTGCAACAGCTCCGATATCACCTGTTGTGATTTCTGTCGCATCAATGCGCTTCTTGCCGATTACCTGATAGATATGACCTATCTTTTCATTCTCGTTTGTTCTCGGATTAAAGAGAGACATATCGCCCTTAACACTACCCGAAAGAACCTTGAAGAAAGAGAACTTACCGTACTGGTCAGAAACTGTCTTGAATATAACTGCGAGAGAACCGTCGTGGTCGCCGACCGTAATCTCAACAAGCTCGCCGTCATCCGTAACAGCCATATCCTTCGGAGCATCAATCGGACACGGAGAATATCCAACGAGGCCGCGAAGAAGTGCAAGGCTACCGATGCCTGTGTACGCAGAGCCTGTAAATACAGGAGCAAGAGTACCTTCCATAACGCCGCGTTTTACGCCGTCCATGTATTCATCAATCGTAAACTCTTCGCCTGCAAAATACTTCTCCATATACTCTTCGCAGGTTTCAGCAACTGATTCAGCAATCTGGGAACGAACCATAAGAGCCTTTTCCATGCACTCGGGCGGTATCGGCATCTCGACAGCCGCGCCGTCCTTGAGCTCGTAGGCCTTCATCGGGATGAGGTCGATAATACCGACAATCTTCTCGTCGATGATAGCAGGAATAACCATCGGGCAGACGGAAACGCCGAACTTCTCACGAAGCTGCTCGTAAACCGTATAGTAGCGTGCGTTCTCTTCGTCAATCTTGCCGATGTAGAACATACGCGGCATTTTCTTCTCATTGACTTTTTTCCATGCAAGCTCTGTTCCTACCTGAACGCCTGTCTTTGCCGTACATACGATAATCGCAGCATCAGCAACGCGCATTGCCTGATGAACTTCACCTACAAAGTCGAAGTATCCCGGTGTGTCGAGGAAGTTGAACTTGTGGTCATAAAACTCGACCGGAACAATAGATGTGGAAACAGAGAACTTTCTCTTGATTTCCTCCGGATCAAAGTCGGAGACGGTATTTCCTTCGAAAACCTTACCGAGACGGTCGATATTTTTCGTCATATAGAGCAAACTTTCAACGAGGGATGTCTTTCCGTCGCCACCGTGCCCTAACAGACAGATATTTCTAATTTTTTCTACGGGGTATGCTTTCATTTGCTTCTACTCTCCTTTAATACGAATAGCTAATTTTCACTCAAATTGTTAAGCAAATATTAACTCTATTTCGATTATATAATAAATGAAGCAAAATTACAAGTAAAATTTTGTGCAACTTGTAATTTTTTTGAAATTTCTTTCTCGCGTCTTTTTGGCATTTTAGACAAAACGCGGGTACATCATCCAAAAAGATGATATACCCGTGTAAAATTTTGCTTTATGCTTTGAGTTTTGCGATGCTTTCGTCGATATTTGCAATAAGCGCAGTTACCTTTGCAAGCTTTTCGCGTTCAGCTTCAACAACCGCTGCAGGTGCTTTTGCAACAAAGCCTGCGTTGCTGAGCTTTCCGTTAATCATATTGAAATCCTTTTCTGCTTTCTCGCGTTCTTTCTTAAGTCGCGCAACCTCTGCCTCAGTGTCGATAAGCTCATTCATCGGGATGAAGAGCTTTGCACCGTCCGTGACAACGGAAACCATCTTGGATGTATCCTCTACAGCATCTGTAAGGACGACATCGGAAGCAGAAGCGAGCTTCTTGAAGAACATCTCACCGAGAGCAAAGACAGCCTTTGTCTTGTCGTTGTCGGCAATTACGATAAGCTGTGCTTTCTTTGACGGAGCAACGTTCATCTCTGCTCTTCGGTTTCTTATGCTGCGGATTGCCTGCATAAGGACTTCCATATTGCTCTCATCCTCAAAGAACTTGAGGTCCTCAGAGTATTCCGGCCACTTGGAAATCATGATTGACTCGCCTTCGTGCGGAAGGGTCTGCCAGATTTCTTCTGTGATGAACGGCATAAACGGATGGAGGAGCTTGAGAGTATTTGAAAGAACATAGCAAAGAACATTCTCTGCAACCTCACGGCTCTTTGCATCCGCATCGTCAGAAAGACGCGGCTTTACAAGCTCAATGTACCAGTCGCAGTAATTGTCGCGGATGAAGTCCTGAAGCTTCTGTGCAGCAATTCCGAGTTCAAACTTGTCGAGATTATCGGTAATCTCGGAAACAAGAGTATTGTACTTTGAAAGAATCCACTTGTCTTCCATAGCGAGGTCTGCTGTCTTCGGAAGCGTGCAAGTATCAATCTTGAGATTCATCATTACGAAACGCGATGCATTCCATATCTTATTTGCAAAGTTACGGTTGAACTCAACGCCCGGCGCACCGACAATCTTGTTGACAGCAGGATCGGGGTTCTTACCCTTTTCGACAGGCGGCTCATAAGTTACCGGGAATCTCATATCGTTACCCGGTGCAACACCTGTAACGAGTGTGAATCTGAGAGCATCTGCGCCGTACATCTCAACAATCTGCAACGGATCAACGCCATTTCCCTTTGACTTTGACATCTTCTCGCCGTTTCCGTCACGGACAAGACCGTGAATAAATACGTGCTTGAACGGAGCTTTGCCCGTATGCTCACAAGCGGAGAAAATCATTCTCGATACCCAGAAGAAGATAATGTCATAACCTGTTACGAGAGTGCTCGTCGGATAGAAGTAGTCATATTCCTTCGTCTTTTCGGGCCAACGCAGGCGCAAGGGTGCGTAGCCCACAGCGTGCTGTACGGCGTGACCACATTCGTGCGC
>JAFXJK010000032.1 GCA_017532355.1 Oscillospiraceae bacterium
ATCGGCATGAACCTCAGCGTTCAGGCTCCGAGCTGGGATACAGACTGGGCAGGTCTGAACTTCTACTATTCCGAAAAGGACGGCGAGTGGAAGTACGGTGCTATCGAGCCCGCTATGAAGGAATACCTCGAGTTCTGCCTCAAGATGATTGACGAAGGTCTCCTCAATCCGGACTTTGCTACAATCAAGGCAACAGAGTGGCAGCAGCTCATCACAACAGACCGCGGCTTCATCACTCCGGAGTACCAGACACGTATCGACTTCTTCAACTCCATCTTCAAGGACAGCGGAGCCCCCGGTCGCTTCGCAGCTATGGTTCCGCCGGTTGCAAACGCAGAAAAGGGCGCAGCCCTCGTTATGAGAAACAGCCTTGACCCGACCGGCGTCAGCATCTGCAACACAATTGATCACGACCGCATCGCTAACGCTGCTAAGTACCTCGACTGGTTCTATACAGATGAAAACGTAGAGCTTGTTTCCTGGGGTAAGGAAGGCGAGACCTTTGAAGTTGTTGACGGCAAGAAGCAGTTCATTACAAACGGTTCAAACGAGCCGGCTAAGACGCTCTACGGCTTTGGCACCGTAGGTACATACACGCGCATCGACCGCGAAGCTATTGAAGCAACTGAGTCTGAAGACATCGCAAAGAACCGCGCCATGGTTCTTGAGCACAGAGTTGCAAAGAACAACGCTGCTTCCTTCATTGCATTCGACAAAGCAGAGCAGGATATCATAGCTGACAAGGGTTCTGTTATCACATCCTATCTCAATGAGACAGTCACAAAGATTCTTCTCAAGCAGCTCCCGCTTTCAGCTTATGACGAAATGGAAGCTAAGTGCTACGAGTACGGTCTCCAGGACGTTCTTGATATCTACGAAGCAGCATACGCAAGAATCAAATAAGTTAACTAACCGACAAAAAACAGCCGAAATTCATTCGGCTGTTTTTTTGTTGGTATTTTCTATTTTTGAAAAAGTCCTTTTTTCTCCTCACAGGAGAAGTCGGATATCTGATATCCTGTCTCGGCCACTGCCGTGCGGACTTCATCCTCCGAAAGAGCGACTTTAGAGAGAATCTCTGTCCTCTTGTCGGTATGGCTGGATGTAACTTTTTTTACGCCAAAGGCTTTTTTTATTGCCTCGTTCATGTGCTTTTCGCACATCGGACACATCATACCCTCAACGTGCATTGAAATCTTATACATAATAACCCCTCCGTTATTCTTTACCACATTTTCCGGAGCAGTTTCCGCCATAGGGACATCCGATACACTTCTTTCCCTTTTTCTTTTGCCTTGCAATATAGACGGAAACAGCCGCTATGATAACTACTACAATAGCTATTATAACAATATTTTCCATCCAAATCAACTCCTGTTATTTAAGAACATATTCGCTTTTTACTTTCTTATCTGCTTTTATGACAAGGAATGCAACAACCGCAACAAATAAAGCTACTGCAACAAGACCCGGAATGAAGCCTGCACCGAAAGTTTTTTCAACGATCAAGGTTCCAATCTGATATACGAGATATCCGACGGTAAAGCCCGTTCCGAGCTGGAGAGCGATTCCGCCCCAGAGCCACTTTGCGCTCTTCATCTCAGCGTTCATCGCACCTATCGCCGCAAAGCATGGCGGAGTGTAGAGATTGAACATAAGGTATGCAAGAGCCGCAACCTTTGTGATTGCTATGATTCCTGCAGCCGCGGCACCTGCGCCCTCCATAAGCGCAAGCTCTTCCGCATCGATGAGGTTTTCAAGACCGACAAAGCAAACTGCAAGCGTTCCGACAACATTTTCCTTCGCAATAAAGCCCGTTACGGCTGCCGCCGCAAGCTGCCACGAAAGAACACCTACAATGGGAACGAGGAGATATGCAAACGGACCTGCGATTGATGCAAGAATTGAAGTGTCTGCGCTTTCCGCAACTTTGAAGCTCCAGTCAAACGTCTGCATGATCTGAACTGCAGTGTTGCAGAGAAGAATGATTGTTGCCGCTTTGACTATGTATGACCATCCGCGTGAGCACATTGACTTGAATGCACCCCAGAGGCTCGGAGCTTTGTATTCGGGAAGCTCGATGATGAAGAAGGATTTACGTGCCTTATGTCCTGTAATCTTATTTATGAGAAGTGCCATAACGAAAATGAGAACGATTCCCGAAAGGTACATCACAGTGCTTACCCAGCCTGCGCCATCAAAGAATGCTCCTGCAAAGAGAGCGATAACGGGAATCTTTGCACCGCACGGCATAAACGGTGCGAGCATGGCTGTCGCGCGTCTTTCGCGCTCGTTGCGTATGGTACGGCTCGCCATAATTCCCGGTACTGCACAACCGATTGTGATTACGAACGGGATAACTGACTTACCCGAAAGACCAACCTTCTTAAATATCGGGTCAAGAACAACCGCAACGCGTGACATATATCCGCAATCCTCGAGAAGTGCGATGAGGAAGTACATAACCATAACGAGCGGCAAAAAGCCTACAACGGCAATCACACCGCCTATAACGCCGTCAACCAAAAGTGCGTGAAGAAGCGGAGTTGCATCTGCAAGAAGCTCTCCTACCCAGCCCTGGAAGCCCTCGAGAATACCTACGAGCCAGTCTGCAACCGGAGTTCCGACCCATACCTGAGAAATCTCAAACACGAGCCACATAACAACGGCAAAAATCGGGATTCCGAGCCATTTATTCGTGAGAACTCCGTCGATTTTGTCCTGGAAGTTTTTCTTATTCGTCTGTATCTTTCTCTCTTCAACAGCTTTGACGATTTTGTTTGCAAATTCAAAGCGCTTTCTGTCTGCCGCCTCAACCGCTTTCTTATCTGAAAGGTCAATCTCGCCCTGGAGATACGGAGCCGTCTGACCTTTTCCCGCAACGCTTACCGCCGCGCTGACAACCTCCGAAAGTCCTTCAGCCGAGGTTGACACCGTCTCGATAACCTGACATCCGAGCTTTTCCGAAAGTGCCTTAACATCTATTTTCGTTTCCTTTTTCTTATTGACATCAGCCTTGTTAAGAGCGACGACAAGCGGAATTCCAAGCTCTAAAAGCTGAGTTGTGAAGAAGAGGCTTCGCGAGAGGTTTGTCGCATCAACTATGTTGATGATAACATCCGGATTCTCTTTCTTTACGTATGCGCTCGTTATGCTTTCCTCGGAAGTAAACGGAGACATCGAATATGCACCCGGAAGGTCAACCGCGGTTATGTCCTCCCCTGCCGCGAAGGCTTTCTTTATCGGGTGTTCCTTCTTTTCTACCGTAACACCTGCCCAGTTTCCTACCTTCTCGTTCCTTCCCGTAAGTGCGTTAAACATCGTCGTTTTGCCGCTGTTCGGGTTTCCTGTGAGAGCTATTCTCATAACACTTTCTCCTGTTCTATATATTAGTTAGCATCTGCTAACCGGTACCCGTATAAAAAGCCGACATTTTGTCGGCAAAATTTATTCCAGAATAATCGCTTTGGCAAGCTGACTGTCAATATTATATCTGCTGTCCTTAATCGCAACGACACTTCCACCGTGCAAATGGGAAATGACCGTAATGCTCTCTCCACTGTAGCAGCCGAGAGAGAAAAGAAAGGCATCAAGCTCCTCATCGTCAGTCTCTATTCTTGATATTATGTATTCTCTTCCTTCTTCCGCAAGGGATAAGTTCATTGAAATCACCTGTATCTCGATTAAGTTAGACAAGGCTAACCTGCTTGCATAATAAATAGTTAGCTTCCGCTAACTTCATAAATATGATACACCTGTTTTTTCTCTTTGTCAAGAACTTTTTGGAAAAATTTTACCACCCGAAGATTTCGGGTGGTAAAGCTTTATGCCATCTGAACGTTTAATTTCTCGCCGCCGAGAATGTGGAAGTGGAGATGGTGCACCGTCTGGCCGGCATCATCACCGCAGTTTGAAACCACGCGATAACCGCCATCAAGCTTCTCTTCCTTTGCAATTTGTGCGATAACCTCGAAGATGTGCGAGATTACGGCTGAATTTTCGGAATTTATCTCCGCGACGGACGCGATGTGTTCCTTCGGGATGACGAGGATATGTGTCTTTGCCTGCGGAGCGATGTCGCGGAAAGCGAAGACGCTCTCATCCTCATACACCTTTGTTGACGGGATATCCCCCGCTACTATCTTACAAAACAAGCAATCTGACATAACTCTATCTCCTATTCCTTACTTGCAACAAACTCTTCTGCTACCTTGAGAGCCGCCGCAAGCTTTGATACGTCGTTACCGCCTGCCATAGCGAAGTCGGGCTTACCGCCGCCGTTGCCGCCTGCAGCCTTTGCTGGTTCACGTACCAAGTCGCCTGCCTTGAGGCCGCGAGCAACGACATCCTTGCCACAGGTAGCGGTGAACACTATCTTCTCGCCGTTTACGCTTGCGAGAACTGCGCAGACGGACGCGTCGAGTGAACGCATCTCATCGCAGATTGCGCGAAGGTCATCGCCCTTTGCGTTCTTAATCTCTTTTGCAACAAACTTGATTCCGCCGAAATCCTTCGCTTCCTTGATATACTCTGCTGCATCAAGAGCCGCCATCTTTGAGTTCATAGCTGAAATCTGCTGACGGAGAGACTTAATCTCCTCGCTCTGGTGTTCTGCCTTTATGACAACTTCCTTCGGAGCTGCCTTAAGAGCTTCCGCAACACTCGCGATAGTACCTTCAAGCTCTGCAATCTTTGCAAGAACTGCGTTTCCGCAGATAGCTTCAATACGTCTTACGCCTGCTGCAACACTTGACTCGGAAGTAATCTTTACGATGCCTGCCTTTGCAGTGTTATCGAGGTGTGTACCTCCGCAAAGCTCGAGAGAGTAGTCCCCCATTGTAACAACGCGAACAGTTTCGCCGTACTTCTCGCCGAAGAGTGCCATTGCTCCAAGCTTCTTTGCCTCTTCAATCGGCATCTCTCGTACTGTGATATCAAGACCTGCCAAAACCTTCTCGTTAACCTCGCGCTCTACCTTTGCAAGCTCTTCAGCCGTCATTGCGGAGAAGTGAGCAAAGTCGAAACGGATGGAGTCAGGGCCGACAAGCGAGCCTGCCTGCTCAACGTGAGTTCCGAGAGTGTTTCTGAGTGCTTTCTGGATAAGGTGAGTTGCAGAGTGTGCGCGCTTTACTGCTTCGCGACGGCAGGAGCAAACAGAAGACGAAACCCCGTCATTCTTTGCAATGCTTCCCTCTGTAACTTCGCCGATATGAAGGAACTTGCCATCCTTTGTCTTCTTTACGTTTGTAATCTTGACTTTTCCTGTTGCAGTCTCAATTTTTCCTTCGTCAGCAAGCTGACCGCCCGATTCTGCGTAGAACGGTGTGCAGTCGAGAACAATCTCAACATTATCGCCTGCAGAGGCTGTCTCTACAACCTCACCGCCCGATACCATAGCGAGAACCTTGCCTTTTGCGGAAAGAGTATCATATCCGACAAACTCTGTCTTTACGCTCTTATCAAGACCGAGGTCAAGCTTTTCCCACGCGAAATCGCCGAGAGCTGCCTGAGCCGCACGGGCACGCTCGCGCTGCTCTGTGAGGCAAGCGTCAAAACGCTCGCGGTCAACTGAGAGGCCCTTTTCCTCGAGAATCTCGAGTGTAAGGTCAATCGGGAAACCGTAAGTATCAGCCAGCTTGAAGGCATCGTCGCCGGAAAGGACTTTGCTTCCTGCGTCAACTGTCTTCTTAATCATATCTTCAAGGATGGAGAGACCTGCATCGATTGTGCGGTTAAAGCTCTCTTCTTCCATGCTGATGACTTTCTTTATATACTCTGCCTTTTCGGAAAGTTCGGGATATGCACCCGAGCTTTCGGAAATAACAGTATCACATACATCGTGGAGGAATGTGCCCTTGATACCGAGGAGTCTTCCGTGACGGGCCGCACGGCGGAGGAGACGACGGAGAACGTATCCGCGTCCTTCGTTAGACGGCATAACACCGTCGCAGACCATCATTGTTGTTGAACGGATATGGTCTGTGATTATACGGAGAGAAACGTCTGTCTTCGCGTCATCGCCGTAGTTTACCTTTGCGATGCGTGAGATGTGAGCAGTAACGTTTCTTACCGTGTCAACGTCAAAGAGTGACGGGACGCCCTGCATAATGCAGGCGAGGCGCTCAAGGCCCATACCTGTGTCGATATTCTTCTGCTTGAGCTCTGTGTAGTTGTCATTGCCGTCGTTGTTGAACTGTGTGAAAACGAGGTTCCAGAACTCAACATAGCGGTCGCAGTCACAACCTACCTTACAGTCGGGTGAGCCACAGCCGTTCTCGGGACCGCGGTCAAAGTAAATCTCGGAGCACGGGCCGCACGGACCTGCACCGATTTCCCAGAAGTTGTCTTCCTTACCGAGGCGGACCATGTGAGACGGGTCAACGCCGTGGTCATTTACCCACATATTGTAGGTTTCATCGTCATCAAGGTAAACGGAAACGTAGAGCTTCTCCTTCGGAATTTCGAGAACCTCGGTTACAAACTCCCACGCCCACTTTGTGGCGTCTGCCTTGAAGTAGTCACCAAACGAGAAGTTACCGAGCATTTCGAAGAATGTGCCGTGGCGGGAAGTCTTACCGACGCGCTCAATATCGGGCGTACGGATGCACTTCTGGCAGGTGGTAACACGTGTTCTCGGCGGAGTTGCCTCACCCGAGAAGTACGGCTTCATCGGTGCCATACCTGAATTTATAAGCAGGAGAGAGTTGTCTCCCTGCGGAAGAAGCGGAAAGCTCTTGAGTCGCAAATGTCCCTTGCTTTCAAAGAAAGAAAGGTATTTTTCACGAAGCTCGTTTAAACCCATATACTTCATTTGTAAAAACCTCCGATGTGATACGCAAATTTAAGCATACCTACTCTATTATAATAATACAGCATATATTATACACTATATATGTGTTTGATGTCAAATAAATACTTGTCTTTTTTTTGCTTATGTTGTAAAATATAAGAGATATGAAAGGAGCTTTTTTTATGAAAAAACTTATTTGCGGCGTTCTTGCCGTTTTGTCTTTAACCGCTTTGTTTGCAGGCTGTGGAAATGAGCCTATCAAGGAGCCGCCTAAGATCGGTTTTGTCGTTGCTGACCAATTCTCAGGATATCGCGTCGGCTACGTTAAGGGAATTACAGAAGAAAAAGAACTTACAGACAACATTCCCTCACCTGAAGTTGTTAAGTTCTCGTCTGTTGATAAGGGTCTCTCCGCTCTCCGCGGAAACAAAATTCACGGTCTCGTTCTCCCTGCTGCAGAGACCGCTTATGCACTTGAGAAGTATTCAGATATCAGCAAGCTTTATATGACCTTCCTCGAGCGCGAAATCTGCGCCATCTCCCTCGCTGATAACAAGTACGCGCACGGCATCGACGCCGCAGTCACGATAATCACAGGCAACGGTACTGCAGACAGGATTTCCGGAAAGCATCTGTCAGACGGAAAGTACGAGAGAGCAGTTGACTATGACAAGGTTGACGGAAGAGTCCTTAGCGTCGGCATTTCCGAAAAGACAGGCGCACCGCTTTTCTACAAAGACAAAAAGGGCGAGGTTTGCGGAATAAACATCGACTCGGCGTATGAGTTTGCAAAGGGCATCCACGCAGAGCTCAAAATCACTACCTATCCCGACGACGAGGCACTTTTCAAAGCACTTGATAAAGGCGAAATTGACCTTGCAATGAGTGACTTTGTTCCGAGCGAAGAAAACCCGATTTCAGCAAAGTATCTCTACACCCATCCCTACTGTAACCTCTCAACACACATTCTCATAAACGGTGAAACTCCGCGCATTGCAACCGAAGGCCTCTCGGCTCTCGGCAAATAGTTTAAAAAGTCAAAGAAGCTGTGAACTCTCGTTCACAGCTTCTTTCTGTTTATTTGTAACCGTTGGGGTTATTCGACTGCCAGCGCCACGTGTCGCGGCACATATCGTCGAGGTTTCTCTCCGCGCGGAATCCAAGCTCGCGCTCTGCCTTCCGGGGGTCAGCGTAGCACGCGCCGATATCGCCCGGGCGGCGAGGAGCTATCTTGTAATTTACATCCTTGCCACACGCTTTTCCGAAAGCCTTTACCATATCAAGCACGCTGTATCCCGTACCTGTTCCGAGGTTGTAGGTGACAACTCCGACATCGGAGGATATCTTCTCAAGTGCCTTGAGGTGGCCGTTTGCAAGGTCAATAACATGGATATAATCACGCACACCCGTGCCGTCTGGCGTATCGTAATCGTCACCGAAAACAGAGAGACAAGCAAGCTTTCCCACCGCAACCTGAGCGATATACGGGACGAGGTTGTTCGGGATGCCGTTCGGGTCCTCGCCAATAAGACCGCTCTCGTGAGCTCCGACGGGGTTGAAATATCGAAGTATCGCTATGTTCCACTCCTTATCCGAAACGTAAAGGTCACGAAGAATTTCCTCAATCATAAGCTTCGTTCTTCCGTACGGGTTTGTGCAGGAAAGCGGAAAATCTTCCTTTATCGGCACTGTATGCGGATCGCCGTAAACCGTAGCAGAGGAGGAGAAAACTATTCTCTTCACGTTGTGCTTCGACATAATATCGAGGAGATTGAGCGTTCCCGTGATATTGTTGTGGTAATAGCGAAGCGGAATACTTACACTCTCGCCGACTGCCTTAAGGCCTGCAAAATGAATGACTGCATCTATATCGTTTTCTGCAAATACAGCTTCCGTTGCATCGTAATCAAGAAGATCGACCTTGTAGAATTTGAAATCACGTCCCGTAATCTTTTTAACACGGGCGAGAGATTCCTCTGAGCTGTTTGAGAGATTATCAAGAACTACAATGTCATACCCTGCCTCAAGAAGCTGAACACATGTATGACTTCCTATATAACCTGCTCCGCCTGTTACCAATATTTTCAATTAAAACACCTCTTTTAGATTTTAAGAAAATCGCGCATCTTTGCTATCATCTCATCAGCTCGCTCGCGGCTCTCCATCTCACAGAAGATACGGATAAGAGGTTCTGTTCCCGAGAAGCGTGCGATTATCCAGCCGCCGTTCTCAAACGTAACCTTAACGCCGTCAGCCTTGCTGACTTTCTTAATGCCAATTCCGAATTCGGGAAGCTCATCACCGTCGTAGAGAACACGTCTGATTTCTTCCTTTTTCTCTTCCGAAAATTTCGTGTCGAACTCAGACATCTGCATATAGCCGTATTTTTCGTAAATCTCGGAAAGCTGCTCGGAAAGGTGCTTACCCGTCGTGCATATCATCTCGACAAGAAGACTCGATGCAAAGATGCCGTCTTTGCCTTTAATGTGACCGCGGATGGTAAGACCGCCCGAAGACTCACCGCCGATAAGCGCATCTGTCTTTTCCATCATGCCGCTTATGTGCTTAAAGCCTACGGGAACCTCGTGACACTTCTGCCCGAAATCTTCCGCAATCTTGTCAAGAAGGCCCGTTGTGGCAACATTTCTTACAACGTCACCTCTCCAGCCCTTATACTTGAGAAGATAGTAGTAGAGAAGAAGCATAATCTCGTTCGGGTGGACGAACTTTCCGTTCTCGTCGATTATGCCGATGCGGTCAGCATCGCCGTCCGTGCCGATACCGAGGTCGTACTTTTCCTCGACAACCATATTCGAAAGCTTTGAGAGCGTATGCGCCGACGGAGACGGAAGCCTGCCACCGAAAAGCGTATCGTGGCGCTCGTTGATTGTATCAACGTCGCAACGCGCCGTCATGAGAATCGTCTGAAGCGCGGTTTTGGATACTCCGAACATCGGGTCAAGAAGCACGCGCATATTGCACGCTCTTATAGCATCCATATTTATCATACTTATTATACTATCAATGTACGAATTATACAAGTCCGCAATTTTTACCAGACCGCAATTCTTTGCTTTTTCGAAATTGAGAGTCTTTATTGCAACGCCCTTTTCAATTCGTTTTTCAAACTCGCGGGTTACTTCAATATCCGCATCGCGTCCGCCGCGCGTAAAGACCTTTATTCCGTTATACTCCGCAGGGTTATGGCTTGCAGTAATCGCCATACCGTAAAGCGTGTCAAGGCTCTTAACACCGTACATAACAAGCGGTGTCGGCGCTATTCTGTCGATAAAGTGGACGGTGATTCCGTTTCCAGCAAACACCTCTGCAACCCACTGTGCCGCAAAGTCGGAGAGAAATCTTCTGTCATAACCGATTACTATTCCCTTTTCCTGCTCGCCTTTTTCAATTATATCATCTGCAACTACCTGCGCAAGGGCAATGATGTTTGCCTTTATGAACTCATCGCCGATTATTGCTCGCCAGCCGCCTGTTCCGAATTTTACCATTTTGTTTTTCTCCTAATCCACACGTACGCCCGTATCCTGAGTGAGAATTTTTCCGGGATATCCGAGTTTTTCAACTTCTTCAATTATCTTTTCTGCCTCCTCACGCGGAGCATATACATAGCAGCATCCGCCACCGCCCGAGCCGTTTATCTTTCCGCCGTATGCACCGTTTGCAATCGCCGTATCGAGGATTTTCTCAATCGTCGGTGTTGAAATTCCAAGCCCGTCGCGGAGATTTACGTGGTGGGCATAAATAAGGCGGCCGAGCTCCTCGTCAATTTCGCCCTCGCTCTTTAAAAGCTCTATGCCTTTCTTTAAGATTTTGTAGTTATCGATATTGGTAAGAACTTTCTTGCGGCGGAAGTCATCAAGCTTGTCAACAAGAGACACGTCCGCACCGCCAAATGCGAGATGTTCGATTCCGCGCACGCCATACTCTTTGAGCATATCAAGACCTTCAAGTGTCGGAATTTTTGACGCGGCAAGCACGCGGATGGTGTCTTTTCTCTCGAGAGAATCAAAGAGTATAAATACTCCGCCGAGCTCCCTCTCAATCGGGAATGCTTCAGTTCCGTTCTCAAACTTGAGATTTACAAGTCCGCCGAGGGCTGATGCAAACTGGTCCATCATTCCGCCCGGGTGGCCGAACTCTGCAACCTCTGCTTCAAATGCGAGATGCGCAATTTTATACGGGTCCTTTGCATCGGGATGGCCGATTCCCTCAAGAAGTGCTTTGATGATTGCAACAACCATCGTGCTTGAAGAGCACATACCCTTGCCTATCGGAATTTCGGAATCCATTTTTATATCAAAACCACGAAGCGGATATCCGCGCTTTTTGAGAACGTTTATCGTGCTTCGCATAAAGTCTTCATCGCTGTCATATACGATTTCTTTTGAAATATCGGTTATGTATTCCTGATAAAGACCTTCCGTGTTTTCAACGTTGAGGGCATCAAGCTTCTCATCGCGGATTTTGATTCTGATGAGGCTGTCCTCACGCGGTGAAACCTCGGCAGAAAAGCGAAGGTTAATCGCAACCGCTACGACCTCAAGACCGAGATAGTCCTGATGCTCGCCAAAAAGGCAGAGTCTTGACGGGTTTGATACTTTGATTTTATTCGTCATAATTAAAAACACCCCTTGCAAAAAATGCTTTATTGAGTTATATTATAAACTAATAAGTGCAATTTGTCTTTATATTATGTGATGTTTGATTTGCACTTTTGGACATTTGGAATTTTGAGGTGATTCTATGAGCGATACTTTTCACCCCACGGAGCTTGAAAAAATTTTTGATGTCACCCACATCGTAACTCTCCACGACTTTAAATATACGCGTGACTTTCTCTTCACAGGCGAGAGCCACGACTTTTGGGAAATGGCATTTATAAGGCGCGGTTCCGTCGGTGTCATGGCAGGAAGCTCGGGCTATACCCTCGGCGCAGGCGAGGCAATCTTTCACGCCCCGAATGAGTATCACAACATCTGGGCAAACGGCGACTCGGCAGAAGTTGTTATCATAACCTTTGTGTGCAAAAGCAACGCTATGAAGTTTTTTGAAAGACGGCTACTTTCGCTTGCAGATGAAGAAATCCGAATAATAGAGTCTCTTCTTTCTCTCGGCGAGAAAACTTTTTCCGACCCACCCGACATCATCTATCAGAAGAAGCTTAACGTAAATTCCGATATGAAGCAGGGCTCTCTTCAACTTATAAAGCTGAAGCTTGAGCAGCTTCTCATTCTCCTCTTGCAGAACTCCGGAACTATCGACCGCAGCTCCAGAAAAAGCGAAGCGGCAGGAAGCGAAAATGAGCGACTCATCACAAACGCCATAATTCACACCCTCACCGAGCGTATATACGCAACGGCGACACTTGACGAAGTGTGTGCAGGCGTTATGTTCAGCAAAAGCTATCTCAAAAAACTCTTTAAAAATGCTACGGGCTATTCGATAATGGACTATTACACGCATCTTAAAATTGAGCGTGCAAAAATTCTTATCAAGAGCGGTGAGATGTCCGTTTCCGAAATTGCCGAGCTTCTTGGCTATTCGTCAATACACTATTTCTCGCGCGTGTTCAAAAAAAAGACAGGACTCTCCCCAACGGAATACAAATCCGCTTTGACTTCTGCGTGATTTTATGTATAATTAAATAAAAATGGTAAGGAGAAATTAAAATGATATATTCTTTTGACGGCAAAACACCCGAAATCGCAGAAAGCGCGTTTATCGCAGAAAGTGCTGACATCATCGGCGATGTCACGATTGCCGACGGCGCAAGCGTGTGGTTTGGAGCAACGCTCCGCGGCGACGAGGGTAGAATTGAGCTTGGCGAGAACTCAAACGTCCAGGATAATGCCACAATCCACAACGGAACGAAAATCGGATGCAATGTCACAATCGGCCACAACGCGATTGTCCACGGTTGTGAGATTTCGGACAACGTGCTCATCGGTATGGGTGCAGTCGTCCTTGACGGGGCTAAAATCGGCGAAGGCTCAATCGTCGGAGCCTCTGCTCTCGTTACGGGCGGCAAGGTATTCCCCCCGAAGAGCCTTATCCTCGGCTCACCTGCAAAGGTAGTGCGCGAGCTGACGGACGAGGACGTCGCCTCGACGGTAAAGAACGCAGAGGAATATGTAAGACTTTCGGAAAAGTATAAAGGATAAGAAAAACTCCGTATGCATCGCATACGGAGTTTTTTTGTTACGGACGCTGGCCGAGGCCGCCCTCGAGGGTGATTGTCTCACCCGTCATAAACTTGAAGTCGGGATGCGCAAGCTGGACGCAAACGCGACCGATTTCAAGCTCTGCATCACCGAAGTGACCGACAGGCGGCATCTTTACATTCTTCTCGAATGCATCAGGATATGCGTTCTTGAACTGCTCAAGCTGGACCGTCCATGCGAGCGGACAAACGATGTTTACGTTTACGTTGTCCTTGCCCCATTCCGTAGCCGCAACGCGTGTGAGGCCGCGGATACCTTCCTTTGCAGCGGCATATGCACACTGACCGAAGTTGCCGAAAAGTCCTGCGCCTGATGCGAAGTTAATAACCGTACCCTCTGTTTTTGCAAGGTGCGGATAGCACGCCTTCATATAGTAGAAGGTAGCATAAAGACCCGAGTAGAGAGAAAGGTCAAACTGCTCTGTCGTATGCTCTGCAAGCGGAACACCGGAAGCAGAAGCCTGAGCGTTGTTGATGAGAACGTCGATTCTTCCAAACTCCTCAATAGTCTTCTCTACTACCATATTTACGATAGCTTCGTTGTCTGCGCCTGCAGAAATGTCAGCCTGAAGGATAAGCACCTTTATGCCGTAGAGTCTCTCGAGCTCTTCCTTTGCATCCTCAAGCTTCTTCACGTTTCTTCCCGTGATAACGAGATTTGCGCCCTCTTTAGCGTATGCGGTAGCGATACCGTAGCCGATTGAGCCGCATCTGCCGTCAGAAAGAACTGCACGGCCTGCACCTGTGATGATAGCTGTCTTACCTGTCAAAAATCCCATTTGAAACACTCCTTTTTATTTTTATATAAGTTCTTTTACTATTGCGTTAAGTTCGTCGTACTTTTCCATAACGTCGCGTACGAGCGCAATCTGCGAACGGACACGGACGAGGTTATGTCCGGGGTAGTCAGTCTTGAAGTACTTGTCCCCCGTCAGATAGTCATCAAGGAACCTGCCTGCAAGCTCCATTCCGATAACTATAACACTGTCGACAAGGTTTTCCTTCTCTTTATCCGTAAGAACCTCTCCGCACGCTGCAAGAAAGCCCTTTGTGAAAGCGCGGAATTTTTCTGTATTCATCGAAACCTTGGAAATATCCGGCTCGTCTTCTTTTGCGTTGTTTGCAGAGAATCTGACCGCATCGCCATAGTCGTGAAGCGCGATTCCCGGCATAACCGTATCAAGGTCGATTACCGCGAGTGCCTTTTTCGTTTCAATGTCAAAGAGAACGTTATTGCACTTTGTATCGTTATGCGTAACGCGGAGCGGAATCTCTCCCGCTTTCTGCATCTTCGTAAGCTTTACTGCGCGGTCGTAATTATCTCTGAAGAAAGCAATTTCTTCAATAACGCTTTCCACTCTGCCGATTCGGTTTTCCTCCACGTGATCAAAGAGCGTCTGCATACGCTTTTCAGTATCGTGGAAGTCGGGAATAGTCTCATAAAGCGAGGCCGCGTCAAAATCGCCGAGCATCATCTGGAATCTTCCGAACGCAAGACCTGCCTGCTCGAGAATCTCAAGGTCGTCGCAGGTGTCGTATGTGACGGAATCATCTATAAAGCGATACGCTCTCCAGCACTTTCCGAGGTTGTCAAAAACACAGCTCTCGCCGTCAGCACTCTTAAGGAACCTAAGCGCCATTCTCTCGCTGTTCTCAGGAAGCTTTGCCCTGATATGCGAAGTGACACGGGAGATGTTGTCCATCATCTTTATCGGTTTTCTGAAAACGTAAGTGTTTATCTGTTGAACGATATAGGTTTCCTCTTTACCGTTCTTTCTTGTAGTCACTTTAAAGGTGTCGTTTATGTTTCCGCTTTTGAGAACATCGCAGACAACTATCTTGCCGTCAATGCCGAGTTTTTTGCAAATTCCTTCAATAGTCAAGAAAAACACTTCCCTATTTTTTGATAAAAGGTATCTCTTCTATATTTTTTATAAGGTTTTCCGATGCAAGCTTTCCTATCTCTGACGAAAGAACCTCTTCAAAACCGAAGTCGAGATTCATCGCATCGTGGCAGTCGGATGTAAGGAGAAGCTTTGCTCCGTTTTCACAGAGCTTCTTCAATATATCAAGTGACGGGTACGGATTCTTCCGATACCCTCTCGCCATAGCTCCCGTGTTGATTTCAAAAATCTTTCCCGTTGGGATAAGTGCCGAAAGCGCCTTTTCCACCGCCGCAACGTATCTCGGATGCTTTGTCGAGAAAAGATCCTCGTTTTCGTTAAACTTCGTGATGAGGTCAATATGCCCGATGATATCGGCATCCGTCTTTCGTACCACATCGGCAACCGCATCGTAATACGCCTCAATAAGCGTATAGACATCTCCGCCAAACGCTTCCGTCGCTTTTGCGAACCGTTCGGGACTGCCGTCAACGTTATAATACGCTCCGTCTTTCTCAAGGTAATGAACCGAGCCTATAACATAATCAAAGTCTTTGGTATTCTCCTCGGAATAATAATCCATCTCAATACCGCAGTAGATGTCGAGAACTCCACGGTACTCTTCGCGGAGTGCAAGTATCTCTTTCTTGTACTTCTCCGTATCCTCAAAAAGCATGGAATACTCAGGCTCGCACGGCGTATATGCGTGTCCCGAAAAGCCGAGAGCCGAGAAACCGAGTTCCACTGCTTTTTCCACCATTTCACGAGGTAAATTCTTGCCGTCGCAGTATTTTGTATGTGTATGAAAATTCGTTTTGAAAAGCATTTTATTTACCCTTTTTTTATAAAAGTTTAACAATAAAAAGATACCATAAATACATACTTTTGTCAACTTAATACGAGTAGACTTTAACATAGAAAGACGGACGAGTTCGTCCGTCTTTTTTGTTATTCCGTTATGCCGTAGCGTGCGGCAAGGTCTATGAGCTTTTCTGCCCACTCGGGTGATTCTTCCTGTAGATATTCGATTGCACATTTCCCGTTTTCATTCTTTTCATACGGATTTGCACCTCGCTCAAGGAAATACTCAAAGCTTTCATAGGTATATCCATCAAAGCCATAGCAATATGCACAAAGATAATATGGGTCAGATGCGTCATAACCCCATTTCTCGACGAGGTATCTGATTACTTCCTCATGCTTCCTATAGCACGCTTCTTGCAAGATAACTTTATATTCGATATCCTCTCCCGCTTGCCTCAAAACATCCAGAATTTCTATTCCATTGGGTGGAAGTTCCGAGGTGTTCAGCATCCAAAATGCCGGATGTCTGGTTTTGCTGTTAGAACAATCAATAATAGCACCATTTTCGACAAGAAATTTAACTATCTCTAAATTGTCAGAACTCTTGCTTTGTACCGCAAGCCTCAACGGCGAAGCATTCGCATTCCACGGTATATAATTTACATCGGCTCCGTTTTTCACGAGGAGGTTGACCATTTCAAAGTTTCCTACTTCACAAGCCGCGCCCAACGGCGTTCGTCTGTCGCCGTTTTCGGAAAATACATCAAAAAGAGCAACCCCCGGAATAGTGTTTGGGTTTGAGAACTTCAATACCCACTCCAGCTTTTTTATATCGTTGTTTTCTATCGCATCAATCATTCTGCGGCACTGAATTTTTTCATAGCTGACGTACAGTGCATTCAGAAGCAGAAACGCCGCAACGGACAACAATATGATTCTGAATATCTTTTTAATTTTCAAAAGTTACCATCCCCTTTGTTCTTTTCATTATAGTATATTCGCATCTTTTTTGCAAATCGTTTGCATAAACACAAACAGAGAGACACCATAAGAGAAAGACGGACGATAGCTCGTCCGTCTTTTTTGTTATTCCGTTATGCCGTAGCTTGCCGCAAGGTCGATGAGCTTTTCTGCCCACTCGGGTGATTCTTCCTGTAGATATTCGATTGCGCATTTTTCACCCTTGAATTCATTGGCTAAGTATTTTTCATACGGATTTGCACCACGCTCAAGGAAATATTCAAGCGTTTCGCAGGAATATTTATCAATACCATAGCAATAAGCACAAAGGTAATATGGGTCAGACGCGTCATATCCCCATTCCTCGACAAGATATCTGATTACTTCCTCATGCTTCCAGTAGCATGCCGTATGCAAAATCCCTTCATTGTCAGAATCTTCTCCAGATTTTAACAACACTTCCAGAATTTCCATTCCGTTTGGGGGAAGATTGCTACCATCCAACATTCTCTGTGCCGGATACATGGTTTTCAGATTGGAATTATTAATATATGCACCGTTTTCAAGCAGAAACTTAACTATCTTCAAGTTGTCAACGCCAGCACTTTGCGTTGCAAGGTTCAACGGCGAGGTACAGGCATTCAACGGCATATAATTGACATCTGCGCCATCTTCTACCAGAAGCTTAACCATTTCAAAATTACCCTTATCACACGCCGCTCCCAAAGGAGTTTGTTTGTCTATATTTTCGCTGAATGCATCTATTACGCCAACACCCGGAACACAATTCGGATTTGAGATCTTTAAGATTGATTCCAATTTGTTTATATCGTTGTTTTCTATCGCATCAATCATTCTGCGGCACTGAATTTTTTCATAGCTGACGTACAGTGCATTCAGAAGCAGAAACGCCGCAACGGACAACAATATGATTTTGAATACTTTTTTACTTTTCAAAAGTTACCATCCCCTTTGTTCTTTTCATTATAGTATATTCGCATCTTTTTTGCAAATCGTTTGCATAAACACAAACAGAGAGACACCATAAGAGAAAGACGGACGATAACTCGTCCGTCTTTTTTGTTATTCCGTTATGCCGTAGCTTGCGGCAAGGTCTATGAGTTTTTCTGCCCACTCGGGTGATTCTTCCTGCAGATATTCGATTGCACATTTTTCACCCTTGAATTCATTGGCTAAGTATTTTTCATACGGGTTTGCTCCTCGCTCGAGGAAATATTCAAAAGTCTCATAAGAATATTCACTAACGCCGTAACAATATCCACAGAGATTTGCCGGATCAGATGCGTCATATCCCCATTCCTCAACAAGATATCTGATTACTTCCTCGTGTTTTTGAACGCATGCAACCTGTAAAAGTCGTTCCTTGTTCGGGTCTGTTCCCGCTTCCAACAAAGCTTCCAGAATCTCCATTCCGTTAGGACGAAGGTCTTCTCCACCGGTAGACAATACACGAAATCCCGGGTGGCCATGTTTATATTTTGAAAAATCGACATCGGCACCTTTTTCAATTAAATACTTTACTATTTTCAGATTGTCAATACTCTCACTTTCAGCGGCAAATCCTAACGGCAATGTCTCGGTCAATAAAGGTGCATAATTGACATCAGCTCCGTTTTCTACCAAGAGCTTGACCATTTCAAAATTACCGACCTTGCACGCCTCACCGAGTGGAGTGTATCTTCCGCTTTCGGAGATTGCAGTGGGTATAAGCGCATCGCTAACACAATTCGGGTTTGATACTTTCAATACTCGCTCCAGTTTCTCTATATCATTTCCCCTTATCGCATCAATCATTCTGTTGCATTGAATTCTCTCATATGGGACAAGTGCCATCCTTGTCACTAAAATCGCCGCGATGGTTATCAATATAATTTTAAATATTTTTTTACCGTTCATATCAACACACCTCTGTTGTTTTTATCATTATAGTATATTTTTTGCGCTTTTGCAAATTGTTTGCAAGAACGCAAACAGCAAGATACCGTATAACACCCAAATACAGCAGAGAAAATTTCCTCTGCTGTATCGTTTTTTCTCAAACGCTCGACAAAAGTTTTCGGATATGGTAAAATATGTTTGTATGGATTTTCGAAAAGAGGTTTTGATATGTATTTCTGGTTTACTCCATTAGGCTATCTTCTCCCGCCGGTAATCTTCATTCTCCCTGCGATTATCTACCGTTTTTTTGTTGCAAAAAAGACTATGCCAAACAAGAAGGCAGCGATAATCTCTCTTATATACACGCTCGTCTGCATAGCACTTATTCTTGTCTTGTCAGGCGGATACGCTCTCGTTCAATGTGTATTTTTTGCTATTCTCGGGTTTGTAAACCACTATCTCCTCGCAGGGCTCAAGGAAAACGAAAAAGGCCAGATTGTTCTTTTCCGCATCCTCTGGGCATTTCCGTCCATAATCGTTCATAACATTGTCGACAGCTTCACTTCCCCTGTCACCATGGACCCGTTAGCACTTCCGTCTGAAGTGTTAACTGCGGCCGTCATATATTTTGCAAGCTTTATCCTTGTAATAGTTTTCTATATCTCCAGATTCAAAAAAGTCAAAGAAAATGTTGAAGCCAAATTCAGGTGGCGCGAAAAGCTAAGGCAAGAAGCAGAAGAGAGAGAAAGGCAGGAACAGAATATCGACTGATGCAAATACGGCAGGGGAAATCCCCTGCCGTATCGCTTTTGCAAGCATTGAAAAACCTTTCGCAATATGATAAAATATATCATATCCCTTTTTAAGAAAAGAGGTTTTAAATATGAGTTTTTGGCTTACTCCCGTTGGTCTTATTCTTCCGATAGTTATCTATGTCCTCCCTGTAATCATCTACCGCTTTTTCATCAAAAAAGAAGACATTGAACATAAGAAAGCAAAGTGGTTTTCCATTATCTACTGTATTGCCTGTTTCGTTCTAATTGGAATAATATCGAACGAAGATGCATTTTTTCAGGCCTTTGCCTTTGTACCTATCGGTTTTTTTAATTATTTTTTGCTCGCAGGAAAGAAAATCAGCCGCCGAGTGAGAATCCTTTTAAAATTTCATGCCTCAAGATATGCCATAGGCATCATCAGCATACTTTGTTTTCTACCTCTGAGGGGACTTATTTCGGATTCTGGCGTCATTTCTTCGATAGTTGTTATTATTGTCTGCATCCCTTTTTATATTTTTTATTTTCTCAGATCTAAAGAAATCGAAAGGGATGTAGATTCAGATATCAAATGGCAAGAAAAATTAGAAAGAGAGCGACTCGAGAGAGAGCAGAAAGAGAAAGACGGACGATAACTCGTCCGTCTTTTTTGTTATTCCGTTATGCCGTAGCTTGCGGCAAGGTCTATGAGCTTTTCTGCCCACTCGGGTGATTCTTCCTGCAGACACTCAATCGCACTTTTTTCCCCTACGTATTTATTGATATAGTATTTTTCATAAGGGTTTGCTCCTCGCTCGAGGAAATATTCAAACGTTTCATAAGAATATTCACCAACACCGTTACAATACGAACCTATGCATTCCGGATCAGACGCGTCATATCCACATTCCTCAACAAGGTATCGGATTGCTTCCTCATGTTTCCATGCACACGCCATTTCCAAGGCAATATCTTTTTCAGGGTCTGCTCCGGCCTCCATCAAAACCTTTAAAATCTCCATTCTGTTAGGTTCCGCTTCCTCCCAAAAAAGCATTGTTATCGGCAAACTTTGGCTAAATCTGGAATAATTGACATCAGCACCATTTTCAATCAAATACTTAACTATCTTAAGATTGTCTGTGCTGTCACTTTCTACCGCAAATCCCACCGGGGAAGCGATGGTATAGCTTGGCACATAATTGACATCAGCACCGTTTTCCACAAGAAGTTTAACCATTTCAAAATCTCCGGTCTTACACGCCTCACCTAACGGGGTATATCTGCCTGTTTGAGACATTGCCGAAACCATAGCCGCTTCGGTTGTGCAATTTGGATTTGAGAACTTTAAGATCCGCTCCAGTTTCTCTATGTCGTTATTTTCTATTGCGTTAATCATTCTGCGGCATTGAATTTTCTCATAGCCAACATATATCGCATTCAAAATAAGAAACGCAACAACAGAAAGCAATATGATTCTGAATATCTTTTTACTCGCCATTTGTTATCATCCCTTCTATCCTCTGCCATGGCGTTGTAGTATCTTCAGGTGTATTTCCATACACTATCCACGGCAATATATCTACAATTGTGTGTGCAAGCCAAGAATCCGGATCTGCATAGTTATATGTGCCTACATCTTCATCTGCAGTAACTACATTTCCGTTAGAATCGAATATAACTTCTCGTTTTCCGTCAGGAGAAACATATTTAACATTCGGTTCTTTTTTAGGGTCACCTGCCGTAAACTGATGACAGTTGGCTGCCACGGTTTTCCAATCCCATTTTCTCGCATCATCAGCATTTGCGGGCAAATCGACATTATGCTCGTTTCTTCCGTAATGCTTTTCCTTGACATGGTCTTCCAAAACTTTTCCTGCAGCCAATCTTACAAGAGCGCCTACCGGGTTAGGCGTTGTTGCAAGTACATTCGCCGTATGAAGATTCTGAGGAAAATCAGCTATATATTCTTTTGCTTTATCCCACAACGTTTCCTTCGGTTCAGAAGAACTGTTTTTCTTCTGAGCATATGTAACCGGGGTCGCGGAATACGGAACGAATTTTGCTTCTCCGTGTTCCGAGGGTCTGTAAGGAAAAGTTTGCGGTTTCGGCTCCCCATGCTCCGAAGGTCGGTACGGGTAGATTTGCGGTTTCAATTCGCCGCCTGATATCGGACTGTACGGAACACTCTGCGGCTTTACCCGTATCTGTTCCGGTTTCTTGTGCACGATGTTTTCCATCTTGAGCTTCGGAGTTGACGTTTTCCGCTTCCACGCAGGCTCATCATTCGCCGATCTGAAGCCATCAAAGAATGCGTCGTAATCTTTTTCCGTCATATCGTCTCCAACTAACTTTATGTTGGATTCAAATATGTTTTTCGGCTGCGTCTGTGCTTCTGACAACGAAGCCCACTCTTTTTTTGCCGGAACCTTTCCCGGCTCGTAGTCCATAAAAGTTTTCGGTTTATTATTTGTTAAATTCTGAAATAACATTTCCAATTTCCTTTCGTTATTATATAATATTTTTTTAATTTTTTCAACTTTTAATGTAATTCGACGGCAACGGGGTCTTCCGAAGCCGTCGAATCCCGTTTCTATATTCCGCGCAGGAGCAGTGTCACGATTATCGTAACGACGCCGCCGATTATCGAGCCTGCAATGAGGCGGTTTGTTACAATCAGCGTATCGAGCTTCGTTTCAAGCCTCTCAAACCGCACATCTCCACGATTAAGGCGGTCGTTTATCTTCCCGCGCATGCTCTCGCATGCATCGCAGGTTACGTATTCCATCTTCTCACCCCTCACTTGATTTTTGAGAGGTAGTCCGAATGTACCCAGCCGTTTGCCACGCGGCACCACGCGCCGCGCTCTTCCTCCACGCGGACGATATCTCCGTTATACATCCTGCCTATGCGCTTGTGGAAAATTCCCGGCCCACTGCGGACGTTGAGGCTCGTTCTGACGTTTACGCGCCGACGGTCGCCTCCGTTCACCCAGATTCCGATAAAGCCTCGCACGCGGCGACCGGAGAAGAAGTTTCCGTCAGGGGCATAGAACTGCGTGCTGCCGCCACCGTCGAGGTTTATCGCGTTTTTGACACCAAGCGCGACAAATCGCTTCCGAAGCTCGGAAAGCGTTGTTCCCGTCTTGTCGGGAATGAGCGCGATGTAAAGCTCCCCATCCGAAAGACCGAGAGCTGTGCGACCACGTCTGCCCGTTATCCCTGCAGGGTTCTGAACCTCTTCAGCTCCGTTTCGGACAAGCGTCGGGTATGCGCCGATGTAGTCGGGCGCATTTACATTATTCTTATACGAAAACACAGCCGTCTTGTTCTCGGGGAAAGCAAATCCGTAGCCTTCCGTGAGGCGCACGGTCTTTCCTGCTGCAACAACATCGCTCGCGGCACGGCGAGTTATGAAATCAAAGAGCTCAGCATTCATCAGAAAATCCGGCGAGCGACCGCGGAGAGACGTAATTCTCTTCTTTGCGCTCTTTATCTCCTCGTTTTCCTTATCTGCTCCGAAGTAACCTATGTACTCTATATCACCGAGCGGAACTGCATAAATTCTGCCGCCCTTGTATGCTTTAGATGTCATCTTCTCCACCTCTTCCAAGCTGTTTTATAATGTTTGCAATATAGACCGAAGCCATTCCCGAAACCACTCCGCGAAGAACAAACTCAACAACACTTCCGCCGACTGCAGCAAAACACAGCATCTCAAACAAAATGCCGAGGGCGATTGCGGCAAGGGGGATAAATCTGTCGTCAAAAAACTTTGCCGCCTTAAGCGCTGAGCAGATGCCGTAAACCGCGGCGATAACAAGGTATAAATCGGGCGTGACAAGCGAAAAGAAAGTCTCGCTTATGAAATTCTCTGTCATATCTCCTCACCTCCGTAAACGTCAGTTATGTCTTCAAAAAAGCACTTCTTCGAGTTCTGAAGCGCAATGAGAAACCTCTCGCGATACATTGCGGCACGCCCGTCCTCTCCGTCATCCTGACAGAAGTAAGACGCAACGCCATAGGGAATCGCAACTGCGCAGAGCTCATCCGACATCGGAAGCTCCTGCTCCATATCGGAAACTTCCGGAGCGCTCGCAAGCTTCTCGCTTCCGCAGGCCTCTCTTATCGAATTTTCATAAGGCAGACATTCCGCCGCAACGGACGTGAGAAGCGCAGTAAAATTATCCCGAAATGCTTTGTCCTCTCCCTCGCGTTCAAACATCAGGGCGAGAGTCTTTTTATATATATCGTATGCTTTCATTTTTTATAAAATCTCCTTTTAATTTATCTGGATTAAACAAATGAGGACAGCCGAAGCTGTCCCCACCCTTGCAAAATTAAAGTGTAACGGTTGTAACCGCTGACGGAAATGCTCCGTTTTTGTAAGCATACGCACGAATCTGTGTGCCTGCTTCCGTTACATCGGAAACAGAACCGATCTGTGCAGATGCTGAATATCTCGGGTCAGAGCCGTCTGTTGTGTACTTGAAGCTTGCGCCTGCCGTTGCAGAAGTGATTGCACCGACAGAGGAAATTGACGGTTCAGCACAGACAACTGCGGCACCGCTTGCAGTATTTACATCGAC
The DNA here is from genome assembly GCA_017532355.1 of Oscillospiraceae bacterium. The sequence goes on from JAFXJK010000032.1 coordinate 23,915, forward strand.
ATAAACGCCGTCGCACTTTGCGCCGAAGACGAAGAGGTCGTAATACTGTCTTCCCTCAAGAAGCGCACCGGAGATACCCGGAGGATCCTTGTGGAACTTCGTGTCGTTGAGCTTGACAGGTGCGCAAGCTGCACGCTTGTGGACAATCATGAAGTTTACGTTCTCCGGCCAGCGTGAGCGCGGAACCTTGATTACCTTCATGCCATCGTATGTACCGACCTGGCCTCTTGCAAGAGACTTTTCCATAAGGGCATCACAGCTCTTGAACTCCTCAGAGAGGCGAAGCTTTGCGTAAGTATCGCTCGGAACAAAGAGAACTCTGCCGTATGCCGGAACTTCGCAGTCGTCCATATAGGTAGTTCCCTTTGTGATTCGTTCGCAGACGGTGCTCTTTGTGAGTGCGCCTGATTCTGCATTGATCTTGCCTGCAAGATGTGCAAGTCTCTCGAAGCTGTACTTATCCATAAGGGGGATCGCCTTTTCGCTGATCTGGAGAGAGAGCATCTTGCCTGCTTCCTTTACGCCGTTCTGGTCAAGGTTGTTGCCCTTGTCGATTGTGAGAGTAAAGCTCTTGTCCTGGGAGAGTGTGAGCTCCTGGACGACGTCCTCCATCTCGGTCGGTGTGCCGTAGCGGTTTGAGCCGCGGCGTGTGTAGTCTGTCATGGGTACTGTAATCGGGGTAGAGATTCTTACTGTCTTCACTCCCGAGAAAGAGTACTCATTTGAAAGATGTCCGTTGATAAGACTTTCAACGGTAAATTTGCTCTGGATTTCCTTTGCGTATTTTGTGTGTAAATTGATTGCTGACATTTTTTAATTTTCCTTTCTTTTTTTAATCATACATTGAAAAACCCTCCAAAAATTCGTCACGGTGAGTATGTCCCCCGTCGCCGCCGAGAGAGCCGACGCTCTTTCTTGCCGATGCGCCGTTTTCCCTTTCCATGCGAAGAAGGTTATCCTTTTCTGCAATGAGCCTTTCCTGATACGCTTCAATCGGCGTCATACCGCCTGCAACGCTTTCTGAAAGCGTGCTGTATGCTTCACTTCTTGAGAGCGTCGGGTATTTCCTGAAAAGCTCTGACCACGGCCCGGTCATACCGAGAGAATCTGTGATTCTCCTGATCTGTGCCGCGGCCCTTTCACGTCCGTTGTACTGATTCGGGTTTTCCGTCTGGTTTTCTTTCGGGGGCATCTCACGTCTTGCCATATACTCGGCGCGTGTGAGTCCCTCGCTTTCTGCGACCCTGTCGAGAAAATCAAGCTCGCGTTTATATTTTGTATCGCGCTCTGCAACGACATGGTCATAATTCATTCCTTTTTGTGCAAGGATTCTGGCCTCGTCAAGAGTTATGCGCTTCTCCTCGCCGTTATATTTAATTGTAAGCGTTTCCGCCTCGTCTTCGACGGTATGGTTGCCGTCAAAGCTTTCTTCTTCGGAAATATCGTCGCTTTCGAATAGGTTTTCCGGAAGCTCCATTTCCTGCTCTTCTGTCTTGTTGGTTTCATCAAACACAGCAAAAGCACCTCCGTTAAGATTTTCTTTTCCGGGAAGGCTCCGCGGCAATCGCATAATCTGCATCCTTCGGTTCTGCCTGCCGTCTTTTGCGCGCTAAAGCGGCAAGCTCTCTTCCGCATATATTCTGCCGTAGCTTTCCCGATTCTTCGGAAGACTTCGCAAAACCGGCACTTCACATGTGCGCTTGCAAAGTGCCTTTTTGCCGTCTTCCGACGTCACCTTTTCTCTGTGACGCTGTCTATTATAGCACTAATTTATTTTTTGGATTGACAACTTTTTGACAACTTTTTGACAACTTTTCAGGAAACCGAAAAAAATTTCAATTTTACGGTTGACATTTATTCTTTTTTGTATTATAATAACAAAGCTTCGTTTTGAAGCGAGATATGGCGGTGTAGCTCAGTTGGCTAGAGCATTCGGTTCATACCCGAACGGTCACTGGTTCAAGTCCAGCCGCCGCTACCATGGCAGGGCGAAAGTCCTGCCGAATCTCGGCCCGTTGGTCAAGCGGTTAAGACACCGCCCTTTCACGGCGGTAACAGGAGTTCGATTCTCCTACGGGTCACCAAAGAAGAACCGTAATTTTGATACAAAGTTACGGTTCTTTTTCTATGCCGTAAAAGCCTTAAATGAAGGGGTTTCTTAAAAAAGAAAAGTTCCATTATGTTTTTATATGTGTTTATTTCGAGCAATTTTTGCCACAGGACGCTTTTTCTTAATTCACGATGAAACTTTATCTCTGTAAATAAATGCACCGCTTTTGACTTGAAATTTCGTCAAAGCGGTGCATTTGTGTTTATACATTATTAATCGAAGATTATTTTTATTATTGTGCCTTTGTCAACTTCGCTATCAATCTCAATCTGTGCACCGTGGTACATTGCACCATGCTTTACAATGGCAAGCCCGAGACCTGTTCCGCCGACAAGCGTTGAATGGCTTTTATCCACTCGGTAAAAGCGTTCGAAAACTCTGCTTTGCTCGGATGGGGGAATGCCGATGCCCGTATCCCTTACCGTGATACTTGTCTTGTTGTTTGCCTGATTGACAATAATATCAACCGTACCGTTATCTTTGTTATACTTAATGGCATTATCGCAAAGATTATATATCATTTCATCAAGAATTTTTCTTGTTCCCGATACATAAGCGGTGTCACCTGTCACATTCAAAGTGATGTTCCGTTTGTTCGCCACGGGAGTGAGCCTTTTTATAATATCCTTTGACAGTTCATACAGATCGACCTGTTCTTTTTCAAAAGGTATCGCGCCTTCGTCAAGCTCGGATATTTTCATGATGTCGCTGACAAGGGTAATAAGCCTTTGAGCTTCATCATAAATGGAAGCGGAAAAGTCAACAACCGTTTCATCTGGTGTACCGCCCGACTTCAGCATTTCCGCAAAGCCCGAAATAGAGGTGAGCGGTGTTTTAAGCTCATGTGATACATTGGATGTGAATTCCCGACGAAGCTGCTCACGCTTCACGCTTTCGGTGGTATCAATGATTACGATAACTGCACCGATAATTTTATTATTTTCGTAAACAGGATTTGCAATTAAATTATAGGTGTTTTCATCGTGTGTTATATCGTTTTCTGCACGCTCTCCCGAAAGGGCTTTTTCAACAACACTTCTGAAACCTTTGCTACGGTTAAAAGCAAGTACACTGTTTTCTCTTACATCTGATACTTCAAGCAAACGAACTGCCGCCTGATTGTAAGAAAGAACATTGCTGTCATTATCAATTACCAAAAGTCCCTCGCTCATATTTTCAGTAATTAACTTAAATTCTTCTTGTTTTTGCTCGGCTTCTTTAATCTGCTTATCAATGGTTTTCTTCTGTGCAGACATCTTTTTAAGAAGGGGTGTCAATTCCTCATAGGTTTCATTTGCTGCCGGATTATCAAGGTCAAGCTCGTTTATCGGCTTTATGATAGCCTTTGATAATCTGTATGACAAGAAAATTGAAATAATAAGCGCAAGCACGATAATTATAATAAGC
>JAFXJK010000033.1 GCA_017532355.1 Oscillospiraceae bacterium
ATACAGTTTTGAATTGAGATATTTTTCGTTTGTAGAAATATAAAAATTCCGGGAATACTGTCGTATTTCCGGAATTTTTTATGCATTACAAGCGGAAAAGAGCCATTCAAAACCAATACTTCCTTGTGTGGCTGTGGCCAATTTGAAGTCAGTCTTTTTTGCACATCAAAAATCAATGTACCTTTTGTTTTACTCATAGATAACGGCGTGGAGGTTGTCGGTTGAAATTTCCAAGAGGATATTCCCCTTCTCTTCAACCTTTTCGCCGAGCGATACTGCGATATGCAACGTTTTGCCTTGATATATACGTGCATATTGAATAAAGCTCTCATCTGCTTTCTCAAAAACTATATCACCGAGTTTCAAAGCTAAGTTTTCGCTTTTTAGATGCGAAAGCTTACGGTAAAACTCTTTAAGTGAAGCATTTTGATTGTTCCACTCATAATAAGCCCTGTTAAGAGGATCCTCAAAGCCTTCCATTCCGATTTCGTCGCCATAATATATGGACGGATTTCCCGGAAGCGTAAACTGCAGAAGTGCGGACACTTTCGCAAGAGCTAACGCGCTTTCAAGCTCTTCTCCACTCAGCCTGAAGCCCGCTTTTTCAGTTCTGCTCATACCCTCGCCTTTTCCCGAAAGCGCTGTAATGATACGCGGTGTATCGTGCGTTGAGAGCAGATTCATAAGGCAATCAAGAACGGGACGTGGGTAGTTTTCCACAATAGTCATAACACGGTCTGCAAATTCCCTGCCGGTTATTTCCCTCTTCACATACCCTAAAATAGCCTCTTTGAATGGATAATTCATTACAGAATCGAGGTTACTGTCAGAAAAATATCTTCTTCTCGCACTATAGCTTATTTTATTGGATGCATCGTCCCAGACCTCACCTATAAGGAGAGCATCAGGGTTGATTTCCTTAAGCTTTTTGTGAAACGCCGCAATAAATTCATCCGGGAGCTCATCCGCCACATCAAGGCGGAAACCGTCTGCACCGAGCCCCATCCAATGCTCAAGGACGCTGTCAGGTGAATTGATTATGTAGTCCATATAGCTTTCGTTTAACTCGTTAACACACGGCAGTGTGTCAATTCCCCACCACGCGGTATATTTCGTCGGATAATTCTCAAACTGATACCACTCTTTGTACGGAGAATTCTCATTGCTCACCGCACCGTTGCCGAAAACGCCCTTCGCATCGAAATAGACACTGTTGCTCCCCGTGTGAGAAAAAACACCGTCGAGAATAATTTTAATATCGAGCTTATGCGCCTCACGACACAAAGAAACAAAATCTTCTTCAGTTCCGAGAAGAGGGTCTATACGCTTGTAATCCGCCGTATCGTAGCGATGGTTGGAATACGCCATAAATATCGGGTTTAAGTAGATAATACCAACCCCCATATCCTTGAGATACGGAAGCTTTTCCGTAATTCCTTTTAAGTTTCCTCCAAAGAAATCGCTGTTTGTGATTCTACCCTCTTCATTTGGCAAATACACGGGAGTATCAGAGGTGTTCTCATGCAGATAATAAGGCTCAAGCTTTCCCGTGGGGTCAACTGTACCGGACTTTGCAAAGCGGTCTGGAAAAATCTGATACATAACCCTGCCCTTGAAGTCCGAAGGTGTATCGTAGTCCTTATCAAAGCAGGTCAGCTGCCACAAATCGCCGATGGCGATGTTGGTATCATCACCTTGCTTAAAGAGGTCAAACGCTTCGTTCTTCGTAGTAATTTTAAAGAAATAAAAATACAAATCATTCAAAAAAAGCGAAAACTCGGTAGTGTAGACTTCATAAGCTTCGTCTCCGCCTTCCTTTCAGAACGGAACCGTCATCTCAAACCCTTTTTCGTTTCTGATACACAAGCTCACAGAAACTGTCAGACAGGCGGTTGGGATTTTTATACGCAGTCTGCACTCTTCATTCTGCCTAAGGCACCCGAACGGAGATTTATAGTATTCATTTTTGCTGTTATATAAAATCCTCATTTAGTTCACCGTTCAATAATTATTTAGGAATAAGAGAAAATCTCTTATTCCTAAATTTTTAGTATTTTATATGCCAGATGTTATCAGCATATTCTTTAACCGCTCTGTCTGACGAGAATATTCCCGCTTTAGCGATATTCACAAGCGACATACGCGCAAAATCAAGCTTTGACTTATATGCATTTGCCGCATCCTCCTGAGCGCGGACATAATCTGCAAAGTCAGCTAAGATCATATAAGCATCGGCTACACCGAAGGAGTTTGTCAAAAGCGAGCGTGCTATATCGTCAAACTTGACGCCGCCAATCTCTCCCGATGTGAGCATTTCAATAACGCGCTTGAGGTCGGGATTGTTGTTGCAGTAATCTGCAGGACGGTAGCCTCTCTGCCAAAGAGCTTCAACCTCATCGGCACGAAGTCCAAAAAGGAACATATTCTCGTCGCCGACCTGCTCGTGAATCTCAACATTTGCTCCGTCGAGTGTTCCGATTGTTACGGCTCCGTTTATCATAAGCTTCATATTGCCCGTTCCCGAGGCTTCTTTTCCGGCAATTGAAATCTGCTCGGAAAGGTCAGCGGCAGGTATGATAATTTCGGCAAGAGACACTTTATAATCTTCGATAAACACGACTTTGATTTTGTCGCGAACGACCGGGTCTGAATTTATCATATCGGATATCGCTACGATAAGGCGGATAATCTGCTTTGCCATTACATATCCGCTCGAAGCCTTGGCCGCGAAAATAAATGTCCTTGGAACATAGTCGCCGTCAGGATTTGCCTTGATTTTGTTGTAGAGATACAAAATATGCAAAGCGTTGAGAAGCTGACGCTTATACTCATGAAGACGCTTAACCTGAATATCGAACATTGAATTCGGGTCAACCTTGATTCCGTTTGCTTTTTCGATATACTCTGCAAGTCTGACTTTATTGTTATACTTAATTTCAGCAAGACGAGCCAAGACCTTCTCATCGTCGATATACTTGAGAAGCTTTTCAAGCTCATTGCTGTCGTGCTTGAAGCCGTCGCCAATCAACTCCTCGAGATATGCAGTGAGCTCGGGGTTTGACTGACAAAGCCATCTTCTGTACGCTATACCGTTGGTTACATTCGTAAACTTATCGTTCCCGATATTGTAATAATCTCTGAAAATTCCGTTTTTCAGGATATCGCTGTGGAGCTTTGATACGCCGTTTACCTTATGGCACGCCGCAAGGCAAAGATTTGCCATACGGATTTCGCCGTGAGCGATAACTGCCATATAGTCGATTTTCGCGACATCTCCCGGATATATGATGTTAAGCTGCGCAACCAGGCGACGGTTGATTTCACATACAATCTGATAGACGCGTGGAAGCTGTTCTGCAAAAAGGTGCTCATTCCAGCGCTCCAACGCCTCGCTCATAACTGTATGGTTTGTATATGTCAGGGTTTCGCAGGTTATCCTCCACGCCTCATCCCAGCCGTAGTCATACTCGTCAACGAGGATTCTCATAAGCTCGGGTACGCACAGAGCAGGATGCGTGTCATTTATATGAATAGCTACTTTTTCCGACAGATTGTCAAGAGTTCCGTAGCGTTTCATGTGATTGAAGATAATGCTCTGAAGTGATGCAGAAACAAGGAGATACTGCTGTTTCAAACGGAGAATCTTACCTGCTGTATGGTTGTCAGCCGGATAGAGAATTTTCGTGATTACCTCCGCCATTGTGTTCTCTTCCAGAGCCTTGGCATAATCGCCTCTTGAGAATGCCGACATATCAAGTCTGTTTGATGACTTCGCACTCCAGAGGACAAGCTTATTGACAGCATCTGTGTCATATCCCGATATATACATATCGTAAGGAACAGCAATAACAGAATTGTAGTTTGTGTGAGAGACTTTATACTTACCGTCATCATACCAGCCGGTAACATCTCCGCCGAACTTTACTTCAAACGCTTCGTCTTCTCTTGATTTGAGCCATACATCGCCCATGGAGAGCCAGTTGTCCGGAAACTCCATCTGCCAGCCGTCAACTATCTTCTGTTTAAAAATACCAAACTCATAGCGGATTGAGAATCCCGTACCGGGAAGACCGACGCTCGTCATAGAGTCAAGGTAGCACGATGCAAGGCGGCCGAGACCGCCGTTACCGAGACCTGCATCCGGCTCAATAGCATACAAATCCTCTATCTTGAAACCGCATTTTTCGACAGCTTTTGCAAACTTTTCTTCTACGCCCAGGTTATAAAGGTTGTTTCTGAGAGATGTGCCAACCAAGAACTCCATGGACATATAATACACCTGCTTTGTGTCATCAGCACGGTATTTATCATGGAACTTCTTTCTCTTTTCCGTTAAAAGCCCTGATACTACGGAGCAAAGAGCTCTGTACATCTGCTGTTTTGTGGCTTCTTTTACATCACAGCCAAAAAGCCTTATGCAGGCATCATTTAAAAGCTTAACCGTATTGTCAGCTTTTTTTGTCTGTGCGGTAGGCTTCGTCACTGTTGATTTTTTTGTTACTTTTTTCTCGCTCATTGTTTTCTCCTGTCATCAAATTTCGTTATATATCCTCAAATATTCCTGAACCGGAGACTTCCAGCTGCTGTTATATTTGATAAGATTCTTAATGTGCTTGTTCCATTTGTCTTTATCGCCATAGAACTCTATACACCTGTCAACTGCACCAAGCATATCGTGGGCATTATAGCCTTTAAAGGTAAAGCCTCTTCCCTCCAACGTTTCAACATTCAGAGGCGGTACGGTATCCCATAGGCCACCCGTTTCGCGCACTATCGGAACGGTACCGTAGCGCATCGCGATAAGCTGCGACAGTCCGCAAGGCTCGTTCTTTGACGGCATAAGGAACATATCAGCACCTGCATAAACTTTATTTGCAAGGGCAGGATTAAAGGTAATATTGGCAGACATCTTGTCGCTATGAACATACGCGTTGAAGTTGAACATATCCTCATATTTTGAGTCGCCTGTACCTATGACAACAAACTGCAAATCCCTCTGCATAAGCTCGCCCATGACATACTCGACCAGATCAAGTCCCTTATGGGATACAAGGCGCGATATCATAGCCACGACGGGCACATCGGGTCTTACCGGAAGACCGAGCATTTTCTGAAGCTCTTCCTTGTTTTTTGCCTTTCCCGAAATGTCTGACGACGTAAAGTTTTCGAAAATGGTTGTATCCTTTGCAGGGTTATACAAATCGGTGTTGATGCCGTTTACTATACCCTCAAGCTTATAGGCATTTTCGTTTAAAATATTCTGGAGCCCGTGCGCAAAAAAGGCGTGGCGTATCTCGTGAGCGTATGTCCTCGACACGGTCGTTATCTTATCTGCCGCAACGATAGCGCCCTTCATAAAGTTTATGCAATTATCGTATGTGAGCATACCTCGCCAGTATTCATCTATTCCGATAACATCATTCATAAACTCATTTGGCATTTTGCCCTGATATTCAATGTTATGAATGGTAAATACCGTGGATGCATTATCATATACACCTGCATAAAGTGCTTTTTTAAGCACAGGAATAAGCGCGGTCTGCCAGTCGTTGCAATGTATGACATCCGGATAATAATCAAGCTGGCGCATCGCTTCAAGAACCGCGAGTGAAAAATAGGTAAATCTCTCGCCGTCGTCATAATGCCCGTAGATAGTGTCGCGATAGAAATAATGCTCATTATCTACAAAATAGTAACTAAGTTTCTTTTTCTTGCTTGAAGCCTTGAATATACCTACATACTCTTTGCGCCAAGCCACCTGAACATCAAAGCTTTTAATAAATTCAACTTCAATATCAGGGTTATCCTTCATACTCTTATAGTAAGGTATGAATACGCACACCTCAACATCTTTTACCGCAGCAAGCTCTGCAGGAAGAGCCTGGGCAACATCGCCCAGTCCCCCGCTTTTTACAAACGGTGCAGCCTCGCTTGCAGCAAACAGTATCTTCATATAGTTTCACCTTTCCTTATGATAACAGGGTTGCTCGGCACGCCTACCAGGCGCGTTCCATCGGTTATTGTAACATTTTTATCGATTATTGCATTTTCTATGTATGCATTCTCGCCAATCTTGCTTCCCTGCATAATCACAGAACCTATGACCTTAGCTCCCTTGCAAACCTTTACATCACGGAAAAGAACGGAGTTCTCAAGACTACCGTTGATAACGCAACCGTCAGCTATGATGCACTCTTCCACAGAAGACTCTTCTCCGTAGTATGCAGGGACTTCATCGCGAACCTTTGTATAAATCGGCGCTGACGACTTAAACAAGCTGTTGCGAACATTCTCGTTTGTCAGCAAAAGATTATTTTTGAGATACGTTGCAACATCTCTGTTTCTTAAGATTGTTTCACCAAAAGTATATAAATTGACAGAGAGCTTGCCCTCGTTGAAAAACTTCTGAATAAAGTCCTTTTCAAAATGATAAAAGCCTGCAGAAACGCGCTCATTTACCACCCGAATCAAGGCCTCTCGCTCCATAATGAACATACCGATTCCGACAAGCGAATTCTCTCCTGCAGCGCAGTTGATTGCGATTGATTTTACACTGCCGTCGTCATTCGTTTCAAACACCGTCGGATAGTTATCAGCTCCGCTGCGTGGTTTGGTAACCACGGCGGTAATATCTCTGCCCGATTTTATGTGTTCTGCAAGAACTTCGCGGTAATCTATATTGCAAATCGTAATCGTATCCGAAAGCACGATGTAATCGGAATTCTGAGCATTTAAGAAGTTGAGCGCAGTATAAAGCGCCTCGAGCTTTCCGTGATATACGTCGCCTCGTCCTGACGCAAATGGCGGAATTATATATAAACCGCCGTTTTTGCGATTCAAATCCCACTCCTCGCACGAGCCGAGATGGTCCATAAGCGACTGATAATTATACTTTGTAATAACACCTACTGAGGTGATATTGGAGTTAACCATATTTGACAGCACAAAGTCAACCTGCCTGTATCTGCCGCCAAAAGGCAGTGATGCTACCGTTCTCTGAGCGGTAAGCTCTCCAAGATACGCATCATAGATATTAGAAAAAATTATACCGGATAGTTTTTTCATATCAGTTACCTCCTTTAAACAACCTCACTCGGTTTTATTACAGTGTTTCTGGCGATATGCTCCTCTTTTCCTACTACGCTTATATCCCATTCCTTCTTCTCATAGTAAGCAGGGTCATCTCCGATTCTTGAATTTTCCCCGATAACCGCACCCTCACCGACGATAGCGTATTTTATAACTGCGCCTTTTTTGATAACCGCCTCAGGCATAATAACGCTGTTATAAATCTCTGCATCCTCTTCAATGGTACATCCCGTTGAAATAATCGAATGCTCTATCTTTCCTTTGACCGAACAGCCTTCTGCGACAAACGAATTTTTGATAGAGCTACCTTTTGCTATGTAGCTTGAGGGCTTTGCATAGTTTCTGGCATAGGTCTTGAAAACTTTATCGCGAAGATTGAACTTCCCGTCAAGAAGGTCCATATTGGACTCCCAGAGACTGTAAATTGTTCCGACATCCTTCCAGTAATCTGCAAAGGTGTAGGCAAATACTCTTCTTCCGTCACGAAGAAGTGCCGGGATTATATTCTTGCCAAAATCATTGTCGGAAGTTTCGTCCGCCTCGTCTTCGACCAAATATTTGCGAAGTATATCCCACTTAAAGATGTACACGCCCATCGAAGCGTTATTACTCTTCGGATTTTTGGGCTTCTCCTCAAACTCATAGATTGAGCCGTCGGGATTAGTATTCATAATTCCAAATCGACTTGCTTCCTCAATCGGCACTTCTCTCACGGCAATGGTACATTCAGAGTCATTGTCAATATGGTACTTGAGCATTTTTGAATAGTCCATCTTGTATATATGGTCACCCGACAGGATAACCACGTGTTTGGGGTTATACCGCTCAACAAACGGTATGTTCTGATATATAGCATTCGCAGTGCCTTTATACCACTCCATTTTTTCAGACTGCGCATAAGGCGGAAGGATATGAACGCCACCAAAATTTCTGTTGAGTCCCCATGGTTGTCCGTTTCCTATATAGTTATTGAGCTCCAAGGGTTGATACTGGGTCAGAATGCCAACCGTGTCAATGCCTGATTTTACACAGTTTGAGAGCGGAAAATCGATAATTCGGTACTTTCCGCCAAACGGCACTGCAGGCTTTGCAGTTTTGTGCGTGAGAACAAGCAATCTGCTGCCCTGTCCTCCTGCAAGCAACATCGCAATGCAATCTTTTCTTCTGTTCATCATAACATACAACCCCTTTAAATAAATTATGTCAACAATTGATGTAATATGTTGTCGAAAGCGGTGGCAATGTAACTGAAATTGATTGGTCGAAACCGTGCATTTTAATATCTTTTACTTTTACTTTTCGCAGACGAGTACCGAATCCGCCGTATTTTGCGCTGTCACTTGACAAAACAGGCTTATACTCCCCTGTTTTCGGAACTCCTATCCGATAATTTCTTCTTTCAACCGGGCAGAAGTTGCAGACAACTACAATCTCGTTTCCCGATTCATCACGGCGAATAAAGGAAATCACGCTTTGTTCGTGGTCGTCATGCGAAATCCAGCTAAACCCATTCCAATCGGAATCATTCTCCCAGAACGGCTTATTTTCAAGATAAAAACCGTTGAGATCACGCACAAACTTCTGCATTTTCTTATGCTTTTCGTGCTTTAGCATAAACCACTCAAGAGGCTTTTCGTAGTTCCATTCTATAAACTGGGCAAACTCGTTACCCATAAAGCTCAGCTTCTTTCCCGGATGCGCCATCATATACGCATAAAACGCACGAAGATTTGAAAATTTATCATCATACAAGCCCGGCATCTTCCCTATCATGGAGCATTTGCCGTGGACAACCTCGTCGTGAGACAGCGGCAATATATAATTCTCCGAAAAAGCGTATGTCATCGAGAATGTAAGGTCATTGTGGCAACCTTTTCTGAAAAGCGGGTCCTTCGACATATAGCCGAGAAGATCATTCATCCAACCCATATTCCACTTGAAGTTGAATCCCAATCCGCCGTCATATCCCGGCTTCGTTACCATCGGAAACGCCGTAGATTCCTCCGCCACCATAATTGCTGACGGGTCAAAAGCAAATGCCGCACTGTTCATGGCACGCAGAAACTCGATAGCATCGAGATTATAGTTGCCTCCGTATTGATTTGGACGCCACTCGCCGTCTCTGCGTCCGTAATCAAGGTACAGCATTGATGCTACGGCATCAACTCTGATGCCGTCAATGTGGTATTTGTCCAACCAGTAAACAACATTCGATATCAGAAACGATTTTACCTCATACCTCGAATAGTCGAAGATTCTCGTTTTCCAATCCGGGTGTTCATTACGCAAGGGATCGGAAGATTCGTAAAGACAGCTTCCGTCAAACTCATAAAGGCCGTTCTCGTCCTTTGGAAAATGAGCGCCGACCCAATCAAGTATAACGCCTATGCCTGCCGAATGAAGCTTATCCACGAATTTCATAAAGTCCTTCGGCGTGCCGTATCTTGACGTAGGTGCATAGTAGCCCGTAACCTGATATCCCCAGGACGGGTCAAACGGATACTCGCTCACGGGAAGCAGCTCAATATGGGTATAGTTCATCTCTTTTACATATTTGACGAGCTTATCCGCCATATCGGTATAAGACAGAAAATTGCCGTCATCATGCTGTAGCCACGAACCGAGGTGAACCTCATAAATATTCATCGGCTGTTTTATCATTTGCTTCTTCTGCTTTGACTTCCTGTACTTACTGTCTGTCCACTCAAAACCATCTAAATCATAGACCTTCGAGGAATTTTCAGGGCGCGTGCAAGCATGGAACGCATACGGATCGCTTTTATAAACACTCTTTCCGTCTTTTTTGTTGATGTAGTACTTATATTCGTCGTAAACATCGGCATTTTCAACCGTTGCTTCCCAAACGCCATATCCGATATTATGCATGGGGCAAGCAGAAGTATCCCAGTTGTTGAACGTACCGACAAGGCAAACTCCGGTTGCGTTTGGTGCCCAGACTCTGAAAACAAAGCCTTCCTCGGCTCTGTGACATCCCATGAACTCATAGGCACGGGAACTGGTTCCTGCCGCGAACTCATCAAGCATGTGATTTAAATTGTGTCTGGAGTTTTTTATCATAAGAATTCGCCCCTTAAAACCTGTAAATCCATCCGCATATATTCTTCTTATATATATTATAAATTATAAACATTTATATGTCAAATAAATCAACGACTTTACCAATATTCACATTGAAAATTTCCCTTAAATGTGATATACTTTCTCCATATTCTTCTTCAATCAGCAGGAGGTAACGTGTTTTGAACAGAAAAAGCGGCGTACTTATGCATATTTCTTCACTTTTCGGCGATTATTCGATAGGAAGCTTCGGAAGTGAGGCAAAATATTTTATTGACTTTTTGTCCGATTGCGGATATTCCTATTGGCAGGTACTCCCTTTTTGCCCTTCTGATGAATACAACTCTCCTTACAAATCTCATTCTGCCATCGCAGGAAATCCCTATTTCATCAGTTTGCAAACCCTTCACGACAAGGGATTATTGACCGCGGACGAACTCAATTCTCAGAAACAAAACACACCGTATGTTTGTGAATACGAGCGATTATACAAAGAGAGACTTGAGATTTTAAAGCTTGCAGCGAGCAGGGTTTCCAACAAGGCAGAGATTGAAGCTTTTATTTCCAAAAACCCGTATCTCGAAAACTTCTGCCGCTTTATGGCTATAAAAAAAGCAAATGGCGATAAGCTTTGGCAGGAATGGGAACACGAAAATTATCACGAGGATGACTTCTTCATGTGGAAGTTTATCCAGTATGAGTTTTTCAACGAATGGTCCGAAATCAAACAATATGCAAACGATAGAGGCATTCAGATTATCGGTGATATGCCGATTTACGTTGACCTCGACAGCAGTGACGTATGGGCAGACAAGCATCTCTTCAAACTTGATGAGAACAACTTCCCCGTTACCGTTGCAGGCGTTCCGCCTGATTATTTCACCGCAGACGGTCAGCTCTGGGGAAATCCAATATACGACTGGGACGCTATGGAAAAAGAGGATTTCCGTTGGTGGAAGGACAGAATCGCTCACATGGCAACGATGTTTGACGGAATCAGAATCGACCACTTCAGAGCTATTGAATCGTTCTGGGAAGTTCCAGCCAATGCGAAAACGGCAAAAGAAGGCGTTATGTCCAAAGGCCCGAATATGAAACTGATTAACGCGATTAAAGCAAGCTGTAAGGACACGCTTATTATCGCAGAGGACCTCGGGCTGATTACCGAAGATGTTGTAAAGCTTGTAAAGGAAAGCGGCTTTCCGGGCATGAGGGTTTTCCAGTTTGCATTTGTTGGTGACAGAAACTCCCCTCATCTTCCTCACAACTATCCGCATCACTGCGTTGCCTATACCGGCACGCACGACAACAACACCCTGCTCGGCTACCTTTGGGAGCTCGATGACGGAACACGTCGCTATATGCTTGAATATTGCGGTCATCAGAGTGCAAATTGGGAAAGCGGATGTGACACCATAATCCGCACCATGCTTGAATCTCACGCAGGACTTGTCATTATGCCGATTCAGGACCTTCTCGGATACGGCTCTGACACAAGATTAAATACCCCCGGCAAAGCCGAGGGCAACTGGGAATACAGAATCACAAAAGAACAGCTTAACAACATTGACAGAGCAAAGTTCAGGCGACTCAACGAGCTGTATTCCAGAATATAAAAACATTCAAGGAGGGTTTCCCGTGAAGAAACTGAAAGCTGCCATTATCGGACTTGGCTTCATCGGTGAAAGTCACATTGAGGCTATACACCGTATCGGTATATGCGAGCTTTACGCTGTATTCAGCAACAACCGTAAAAAGGCTCACGAAAGAGCCGAGTTCTATAATATCCCAAAATGCTATGATACTATCGACGAGCTTCTTGCAGACCCGGAGATTGATGTCGTGCACAACTGCACGCCTAACCGTCTCCACCACGAGATAAACTGCAAGATTCTTGCCGCAGGCAAGCACCTTTTCTCCGAAAAGCCGCTTTGCGGATGCTACGATGATGCAAAGGAGCTTCTTGAGCTTAAAAAGGCGCATCCCGAGCTTTGTGCGGCGGTGAATTTCAATTACCGCATGGGGCCTATGCTTCAGGAAATGCGCACTCGCATAAAGAATGGTGAAATCGGCGACGTACGTATTATCACAGGCTCTTTCCTCCAGGATTGGCTTCTTTATGACACGGACTATAACTGGCGTCTTGACCCCGAGTTTTCGGGAATCTCCTGCTGTGTTGCCGACATCGGCTCACATTGGATGGACGCTGTTCAATACGCAACAGGACACAGAATAACAAAGGTTATGGCAGACCTTGAGACAGTTGTCCCCGTCCGCAAAAAGCCAAAAAACGCAAACATAACCTTTACGAGTGAAGTCCCCGACGAATTCGAAGAGGTCGAAATCAAGAACGAAGACTATGCCGCAGTTATGTTCAAAACAGACAAGGGTGCACGAGGTATGTTCTGTGTTTCAGAACTCTCCCCCGGTCACGGTTGCGACCTCGATTTTGAAGTTGACGGATCAAAAGCTTCTCTTTGCTGGCATCAGGAAGACGGTGAAAAGCTCTGGATGGGACACCGCGACGGTGACAATCGCCTTATTGTACGAGATCCTAACGGTATGTCTCCAGAGGCACGTGCCTATGCTTCTCTTGCAAAAGGACACCCTGAGGGCTGGAACGACGCGTTCAAGAGCAACTTCCTTAGTTTTTACCGCTACATTGCAGACGGTATGCAGGGCGAACCTCAGTTTGCTACGCTCGAGCAGGCAGCATATATCGTGAAGCTTACGGAGGCTATAGTAAAAAGCAGCCGCGAGCAAAGATGGATTGAAGTAGATAAGCTTTAATTGCGAGCAAAAAACCACAGTTCAAAATTGAACTGTGGTTTTCATTTGTCCGTTTTAAGTTATTCTCCGCAGATGGTTCTTGCAACATGCACACCGCTTGCCGATGCATGAGAAAGAGAATGCGTTATTCCGCTTCCGTCTCCAATGATATAAAGCCCCTTATATTTACTTTCCAGGTTCTCATTCACTTCTACTTCCATATTGTAGAACTTGACCTCTACTCCATACAGCAACGTATCATCGTTTGCCGTTCCCGGAGCAACTTTATCAAGAGCATATATCATTTCGGTTATGCCGTCCAAAATTCTTTTTGGAAGAACCAAGCTCAAATCTCCCGGTGTCGCACTCAGGGTCGGCACTACGAAAGATTCATCCATTCTGTTCTGAGTAGAACGTCTGCCTCGTATCAAATCTCCAAACCGCTGAACAATTACGCCACCACCCAGCATATTGCTGAGCCTTGCAATACTTTCTCCATATCCGTTTGAATCCTTGAACGGTTCTGAAAAATGTTTGGCAACAAGCAAAGCAAAGTTGGTATTTTCAGTTTGTTTACTCGGATCTTCATAGCTGTGACCGTTAACTGTAATAATTCCGTTTGTGTTCTCGTTTACAACAGCACCTTTGGGATTCATGCAAAATGTGCGCACTTTATCCCCGTATTTTTCTGTACGGTAAACAATTTTACTTTCATACAACTCATCTGTCAGGTGAGAAAAAACCTCTGCCGGAAGCTCAACTCCTACGCCTATATCAACGCGGTTGCTTTTTGTCGGAATATCCAGATGCTTGCATACGGTTTCCATCCACTTACTGCCGCTTCTTCCTACCGAAACGATGCAATGCTTACAAAGGTAGTTATTTTCGTTTGATACAACTCTGTAGCCGCCGTCTTCCGCATCGATTCTTTCGACATACGAATCAAAGAAAAAATCTATTTTATCTTTTAAGAAATTATAAATATTTTCAAGAACGACGTAATTGATATCCGTTCCCAAATGTCGGACCGACGCATCAAGCAAATGCAGGTCATTCTGGATGCATAGCTTCTTGAACTTCGACCCTGCAGTGCTGTAAAGCTTTGTTCCTTCACCGCCGAACTGCATATTTATATTATCAACATAGCGCATTAAATCCAACGCCTGTTTTTTTCCGATGTATTCATACAAAGTACCACCGAAATCGTTGGTTATATTGTATTTGCCATCCGAAAAAGCACCGGCACCGCCAAAGCCGCTCATAATAGAACAGCATTTACAGCTTATGCAACTCTTGACCTTCTTTCCGTCAATGGGACAATGGCGTTTTTCAAGAGCATGTCCCGATTCAAAAACCGCGACCTTTAAATCTTTATTGAGTTTTATAAGCTCGTAGGCAGAAAAAATACCACCCGGGCCTGCGCCGACAATAATTACATCATAATTCATATTTTCACCCTCCAGGCAAAAAAACAGCTGACCACTTTGCTTTTGCGGTCAACGATTTCAATTAGTTGGCTGAATTGTGCATTTTCATAAGCATACTAAAACTTTGAAATCCGGTTCACTGATCACAAAATTTTCTAAAATATTATAACATATACGAGCAAACAAATCAAGAAGCTTTTACCGCACCTATAACTTTATTTTTCTGTGGAATAATTTTTTTGTTGAGATTACAATGAAAAACACAAAATATAATAGCACTACCTACTGTATGTAAGCAGTGCTATATTAGCTCAAAAATTACATTTTCAATATTATTCATTTCCACAATACGGACATGGAGATTTATCTCTTAATTTCCCGCAAGAATGACACAACCACTTATGTTCTGATTTTTGAGGTTCTTTTCTTTCTCACAATCAATTTCTATCGTTACATGTGATATACCTATACGTTCCATTTCTTTACGTATTCTCTCCTTAACTTCATTTGTGTCCGTGTTCGATGTGATATGCAGCGTCGCACAGGTGATTTTTTCATCAAAGCTCCAGATATGGATATGACCGACTGACAAAACGCCCTCAAGTGCCTCGAGGCACTCTTCAACTCTCTTTGCATCCACCCCTGAAGGTGCTTTTTCCAAAAATAAGTCGATTGCTTTCTTTGCAGTTTTTGCGGCGTTTATTATGATGAATATTGCAACCGCAACAGACATAACCGGGTCAAGCAGCGAAATGTCCGTAAACTTCATAACAAGTGCGCCTATAAGAACAACCATCCACCCGAGTACATCTTCAAGCAGATGCAGGCTTATCGCACGTTCATTTATCGAATGACCTTTGTGCGTGAACATTACTGCCACAAAATTTACAACGAAGCCAAAAGCCGCAAAGATAAGCATTCCGTTATAATTTATTTCGACAGGTGAAAGAATTCTTCCGACAGCGTTGAAAATTACGATAATTGAACTCAAAAAGAGAACAATGGCTGTAATGAATCCGCCGAGCACCGAATAACGGCCATATCCGTAAGTATAAACTTCATCAGCTCTCCTTTTGCTCTTTCTTTCAAGAAAATAGGCTATTCCGATGCTCGCGGCATCCCCGACATCGTGGATTGCATCCGATAGGATTGCAACGCTTCCGCAAAAGAAACCTCCTGAAAACTCAAACACAGAAAACGCGAGATTGAGAATAAACGCAACTAAAATGTTTCTTTCTGATTTCATACCGCACCTCAATTGAAAAAGAATAAAAAATATGATACAATAAACTCACTACCGAACACATTGTTCACTAAATATTTTAGCAAATATCTTCAGACATTCAACATATCCTTTTTGATTGATGTTCAATACCGAACAAATTTCAAAAAATGTACGGAGGCTTTTATGGACAGACGAATGCACAAAACACGCGAGGCAATTTTTAAAGCGTTCACAGAGCTTTTGTCGAAAAAGAGCTTTGATAAAATTACCGTTTCAGAAATTATCGATGCGGCAGATATCGGCCGTGCTACATTCTATGCACACTTTGAGACAAAAGATTTCCTCTTGAAGGAGCTGTGCCACGAGCTATTCTGCCATATCTTCGACTCAATAAGCGAAGAAAGAAACGAGCACAGACACATTTTCGAATGTCAAGATAAATCTCCGGTCTTTCTTCATTTATTCAGACATCTGCAAAAAAATGACAACAACATCTTAAAGCTTCTTTCCTGCGAAAGCAACGAGCTTTTCCTGCGATATTTCAAAGAAAACCTTCTTATTCTTGTAAAAAACCAACTTTTTCTGTTTGACACAAAGCAAACAGAAGCTCTGCCTGAGAGCTTTCTTACAAATCATATTGCATCGACCTTTGTTGAAACTGTAAGATGGTGGATAGCAAACGGCAGAAAAGAATCTCCCGAGGAAATTACAAAGTATTTTCTTCTCGCCGTACAGCTTGACTAAATCCTCTTTATGTTGTATTATATACTAAGAATATTTTCCCACTTTTTTAAGTGGAAAGGAGAGAATAATAATGGAAAAACTGAGAGTTGCGGTCATCGGTTGCGGTAGCATCAGCGACATCTATATGACCAACATCACCAGCGGTAAATTTCAGATTTTGGAGCTTGCTGCATGCAGCGACCTTATGGTTGAGAGAATGCAGCAGAGCGCAGCAAAATATGGCTGCAAAGCTATGACAATCGATGAAATCTGCGCAGACTCCACTATCGATATGGTTATCAACCTCACCATCCCCGCTGCACACTACCCTGTTATCAAGCAGTGCCTTGAGGCAGGCAAGCACGTCTTCTCCGAGAAGATGATTGCAGTCGAGCTCTGGCAGGGCAAGGAGCTTGTTGAGCTTGCAAACGCAAAGGGACTTTACCTCGGCGTTGCTCCCGACACATTCCTCGGCGCAAGCGTTCAGACTGCAAAATACATCGTTGAGTCCGGTCTCATCGGCAAGCCGGTTTCCTGCAGAGCTTCCATCAGCCGTAACTACGGTATCTACGGTGAATTCCTCACTCACCTCTGCAAGCGCGGTGGCGGAATCGGCTTTGATATGGGCGGCTACTACCTCACAGCTCTTGCTGCTATCCTCGGTCCGGTTGAGGCAGTTTCTGCTTTCACAGCTATTAATGACCCTGACCGTACAAACACACGCGTTGGCGCTCCGAACTACGGCGAAGATTACAAACTTGAAGACGCAAACGTCATTACCGCTACAATGAAGTATGCAAACGGCGTTCTCGGTACACTCCACATGAACTCTGACTGCATCCTTGACGAGACATACGGCCTTGAAATCTACGGCACAGACGGAATCCTCTATATGGGCAACCCGAACGAGTTCGGCAACCCCGTTTACATTCAGAAGACAGGCAGCGGCAAGGTTGAGTTCCCGCTCACACACGGCTTCTCAGAAAACTCACGCGGTGTCGGCGCTGCTGAAATGGCTTGGTCAATCGTTAAGGGCAGACCCAACCGCGCAAGTAAGGAAATGGCATTCCATGTATTCGAGCTCATGCACGGCATCATCGGCAGTGCAGAGTCCGGCGAGACATATAAGATGGAATCTACTTTTGAAACTCCGCGTGCTCTCCCTGCTGCATATATGGGCGACGGCGGCTGGACAAGAAAAGAAGAAAGCGCACTTACCCTCTGATATTAGTTTCAACTACATAAAAAAACGCATCCGAAAATCGGATGCGTTTTTTCTATTAAAATTCAGGTTCGTAACTCTGCTCAAACGGCTCATATACCGCCTCACGAATTTCAATATCCTTTATCGCGAGCATTGTTGAATACGGAGAGAAGCCGACGTATCCTCCGCTTATGTAGTGCGGATCAATAAGCTCTGCGACGAACTCATCGTCAGCATACAGGAAGCTGTGTCCATCTACAATGCCGGTAACTATTCTTACTTCATTTCCCGGGATATATTTATATCCGCCGCAAAGTGCGCGTAGCCCATCTTCAGGACAGCGCTCGATACCGTTTTTACCCTCATACCAACCGTTAAGACCGACAACATACGAGTTTCCGAGGTTGTTTATCTCATAATCCCAATTTGCGCAAAAAACAGCATTCACGTCGCGCGTCGCAGGAAGAACAGTCTTTGCTGTAAACGAGAGGATAACATCACACTCGTACCTTTCCTTGCTGAAGAGGATTCCGCCGCGGTTTCCGCGCTCTGCCCCGATGAGCCAGCCGTTTTCTTCTTTCCATTCGCCCTGCATAACCGTCCAGTAATCCTTCCAGTCACTTCCCGGCTTATAAGAAAGAAGAAGCGGACATTTTTCAAGATCAATTCGTTTTCCGACAAGTCTGAGTTCTTTCATTATTATTTCTCCCTTTTATTTAATAATCTTTCTATTGCTTTTTTTGAATACTCTTCAAGAAGACCTCTGTCAGAGAGGTAGAAGAGAATTGTATAACGGTCGCGCATTGCAAGCGCGCGGAAAATGCTCTTTTCCATTTTCTCCGCATCACTTATAACCATCGGAACTTTCATGCGGACGCAGAACTCTTCGACTTCATCAAAGTAGCCGAGGTATTTTTCAATCAGGCTCTTTATATGCTCATCATCCGTCTTCTCATAGATAAGCTTATACATTTCTATGACAAGAAGCGTTGCTTCGCAAACCTCAAGTCCGTGGAGATTCGGGCGCTTGCCGTCTTCAATATCATAGAGCTCCCACGCGTGAGCAATGATGTGCTCCGCACCCGAGGCAGGTCTGGAGTTGCCCGTAAACGCCATTCCAAGTCCCGTGACAGCAAAGCCCTCCATCACGCTCTTTATGGCATCGGGCGACCTTTTCTCAAGCTCGTACCCTACCCTGAGACATGAGTTCGTCGCCTCGATTACGTCATCCGCAATCTTCTCGCAGAAGTACTCGCCCTTATAGTCGCGTGCAAGCTCCCAATCGAGAATGCCCGTATATTTGCCGAACATATCTCCGATACCTGCAAGCAGCATATCCCACGGAGCATCTTTCATAATCTCTGTATCAGCGATAAGAATGCGCGGTGTTGTGCATTTTATCGTTGCCTTTGAGCCGTCAAAGAGCGTCGGCGAGCCTGCCGAGAGGTATCCGTCCATCGAAGGTGCGGTTCCTGCAATTCCGTAAGGAAGACTCAATCGGAACGACACAACCCTGCAAAGGTCATTCACAGTACCCGAGCCGACAGCGAGGATGAAATCGGGCATTTCAGAAAAGCTGAATATGCCGTAATCCGCGCTTGTAGGCGCAATATGAAGAAGGATATCTCCAAGTCCTTTATAATCAGGAAGCGAATCTTTCGGGAGAATTACCCGGGAAAAGAGCTTCCCCTCCCCGTCTAAAATCTTCTCAATCTTCTCACCTAAAATCTCATGTGTCGTTTCGTCGGACACGACACAGATTTTCTTGTAATCACAGAGAAGCTCCGCTACCCTGTCGGATGCGTTTGGCTCAATTATATATTTGTCAACAGGCGCAGAATGCGCGCCCATTTCGCAGGCACATTTAAATTCTATCATAATTTCCTCTTCTAAATTACCCCTGCAAATCAGATTTGCAGGGGTAAAAGCTATATTTCAAGAGATTTTACGTATTCGTCCATATCGATAACTTTGCCTGTAACCCTTGCCTCTTCTGCTGCAAATGCAACGAGGTGGCTTCGGCAGGAAATATCAATGCCTGAGATGGAGTCGGAGGTTACGTCATTTGCGATGTATTCGTAGAGATCGTCCATGATACCGCTGTCACCGCCGCCGTGACCGCCTGCGATACTCTGTTCAAAGTCGAATGAACCTTCGTACATCTCTTTTCTTTCGCGGGTTTCAAAGTCAAAGAGTCTGATCGACTGCTCCTCAAAGTCAGCGTGAATCTCGCCCTTTGTACCCATGATCTTTGAATATCTGCCACCCTTATTGAAAGCAGACATAGTAAGGGTAACTGTCTTATCCTTACCGAAGAGCATATTTACCGTCTGGTGGTCAACAACGTCGTTATCGCAATGGTAAACACATCTGCCGTACGGTGAAGTCTTTAAGATTTCGTCGACCTCTTCATCGGTCGGGTTGAACTTCTTTGCAACAATACCACGGAAGTGACCAACTTCGGCAGTTCTTATCTTATACATCTTCGGAGCATAGTAAAAACAGGTATCCTTATGGGGGCAGCCGTCAAGACAACGCATTGCAGCTCCTTCGGGTGCATTCTCTTCTTTGAAATAAGAAAGCGTACCGAAGGACTGGACCTTTGTGCACTGTTCCCCAATAAGCCACTGCATAAGGTCTGTATCGTGACAGCACTTTGCGAGAATCATCGGAGATGCTTCGGAAAGCTTTCTCCAGTTTCCTCTTACAAAGCTGTGGCTGTAATGAAGGTTACCAACACCCTCGGAATGTTCAATATTCATAATTTCACCGACCGCTCCGTCATCTACAAGCTTCTTGATTGCCTTGTAGAACGGAGTGTAACGGAGAACATGGCAAACGAGAACTTTTACTCCATGCTTCTTTGCCGCAACAGAGAGCGCAAAGCAATCTTCAACAATTGCCGCTGCAGGCTTCTCAAGAAGAAGGTTGTACTTCTTCTCAATCGCCATCATCGCAGGCGCAAAGTGCATCTGGTCCTGAGTACAGATCATCGCAACGTCTGCAAGCTTCGGAAGAGCGAGGAGCTCCTCATAGCTTTCAAAGCAGTTTTCTGCAGGAACGCCGTATTTGTCACGAAGATATTCTCTCTTCTCCTTTACCGGCTCTGCAATACCGACGAGCTTGAATCTGCCCGGATTTGTATCAAGAGATTTAAGGTAGCTGCTTCCGCGATCGCCGCCACCGATAAGTATAAGTGAAACCTGTTTCATTTTTTCTTCCTCCTGGTTGTTTACAAATAACGTAAACTTAACTTTACACAGAGTATTATATCATATTGGCGTTTCAATATCAAGATAGCAACTTGACAAAATCTTTTGCTGTGATAATATAAATATAGCGCATTTTAGAGAAGAAAGGAACTTGCAATATGTCAAAAAAGGTTTACTGGACTGAGCTTATCGGTTTCGACAATACATCTCCCGACCTTGGGGTTTCAGCTTTTATTGAGAGAGCTTCAGGAAACATTGATTCCGTTGCGCTCCTTGTTTATAACATCGACTTTGTCAACGAGTATGACGGTCTTGATACAGAAAAGCCGCTCTCTCGCGGTGCATGTTCATACTACGGTCATCCGTATAACAATGACCGGGAAATCCAAGCTTGGACGAACTTCCAGGTTCGGGCGCTCGTATCAGAGCTTCACAAGCACAACATCTCTGTTCTTTTCTCTATTTTTGATATGTATCCGTTTCTTGATGAGGACGGAAACGAAGCGCACGGTCCGTTTACGGATAAGCACCCCGAGATTCGCGCTTTTAACTCCGAAAAGTTTTTAAAATGCGAAACCATCAATATCCTCAAGAGATTTGCCGACGGCTCTTTCTACAAGGATTTCTTCATTGAAAAGCTTGCAAATGTTCTCGTTGATTTTGACTTCGACGGATACCACCTTGCAGACGGACTTTCAAGTCCGCGCTCCCCTATGCAGATCGGAGATTTCTCGGACGACATCGTTTCACAATTTGTTTCAGCGAAGGGAATTTCTCTCCCCGAGAGCATAAGCGGAATGTGCGATGACAACAAGAAAAAGCACATTGCGAGATACCGCTATATTATGCAGAACCTTCGCTATGAATTTATCTGCTTTATTTCAGACGAGTTCTCTACATTTTTCAAAAAGCTTTCCGCAAAGCTTTCAAAGCTCAACAAGACAATTATCTCCAACAACGCGTGGACGCTTGACCCGTTTGAAGCTCTTTTCCGCTACGGTATTGATTACAAAAAGCTTGCACACCCCGGTATCGATGGTATGATGCTCGAGGATGTAGGTGCTTACTTCTCCATTCTTACCCCTGCCGCGCTCGGCAACGTCCCCCTCACTCCCGAAGAGAGAAAACTTGCGCATTACACAATCTTCCTCACCCAGCTTTCCACCGCACTCCACATGCCGAATGTTCCTCATTACAATATGACAACCCTCAAGGACACTATGGAGGACTGGAACTTAATCGACAATGCTCCTCTTGAAGTGAAAAAGATGATTTTCCGCAGAAAGAATTCAAGAATTGTCACCAAAAACGGTTTAAAGCCCGTCGCAAACGGAGTTTTCTACTGTCTTTCGGACGATATAAAAAAAGAGCATTGGAACACACTTTTCTCCTGGGAAGAAAAAGGCAGGGCAGAAGGAATTGTAAAGCCTATGGGCTTTACCGCAATTTGGAACTCCGACACGCTCTACGCCGAGCTTTCAGAGTTTATAGACAAACGAAATCCCTCTTCAAAGCAGCTTTATGAGCTCGCACTAAAGGGCGGTATACCGATATCTTCGATGATTTCAGCCGAAGATATTGATTCCTTTGACGGACCTGTCATAGCTGCAAACGCCGAGCTTTACGCAGACGCTTTGCTCGCAAAGCTTGAAAAACACTCTGCCCCTGTGATTCTTATAGGAAAGCGAAATCCACTCTCCAAGAAGCCTGACTTCACGCTCTCGGACGGACACGACGGCTTCTGTGCATTCTTCTTTGGTTGCAAGAGACTTAGCGGAAAGCTTGACCTCAATACGAAGAACAGACCGGTAAGCTGTAATTTCAAAGATAACTACAACGGTATTTGGACCGCTCCGCTTCGCTATAATAAACCGTCGGGCAAGTTTATAAAAGAGCTCAAAGCGACTGTTGATTCGCTCTCGCTTGCGCCGTTCTGCGCAAACCCAGAATGCCACATACTGGCATACTATACGTCTGATAAAAGCGCGACACTCTTTATAAACAACGAGAGCTACGGCGCCGAGATCTTCAAAGTGAAGTTCCCGCACAAAATCAAGAGAGCATATGCTCCGACAAAATCACGCTCCTACAGACTGCGTTTCAGTGATGATACTTTCTCATTCCAAGTAAGCAACCGCGATGTTGATATAGTCGAAATTGAGTGGTAACAAAAATCCCCGTAACTCAAGTTACGGGGATTTTTTTATCTTACATTCAACCAGACGCACATATTGCTCTCTCCGCGATTAGCGAATGACGCATACGGAATAAGCTTCAATGTAAAGTCCTCAAAGTTTTCCGAGTACTTCGAATAAAGCTTGTCGTCAGTTTTTCTGCGGTATGCCTTTACATCAAGAACATATCCGCACATAGCCTCGTCATATCGAGCCTCCGCTTTAAGATTCTTGTCAACAAAAATACTGTGAAGATTTTCTATGTTGTCAATAGCTTCAGCAGCGCAAACGTACGGTCCGCAACATACGGCAACTTTGCCTGAATTTTCGCTGACCTCAGAATTACTCTGAACGAGAACCGGCTCGATAGCAAACTTTACACTTACCTCGCCCTGCGGATTTTCAATTACCGCATATCCGTTTTCAACAGTATGTTCGCGGTCTATCTCATAGTTTTCACACCAACCGGGAATTCTTATGCAGAGCTTCTTTACATTTTCTGTAAAAATTCTTATTTCTCCGCTTCTCGGGAAATCCGCCGTCTGCTTAATCTTCATTCCATCGATTTCGGCAGTTGAACCTACAAACTGATTTACAAAAAGAGTTTCTCCGTCAACACCGTATATATAGTTTCCGAGCGTTGCGAGAACACGGTTGAGGTTAGGCGGACAGCAAGAGCAATCAAAGACCTTTTTTCTTGCCGTGATTGCATACTTTTCACCCTCCATCGCCTTGAATCGGGTGTAGTTCTTAAGATCTATTTCAAGCGGATTTTCATAGAAAAACGATGTGCCATCAAGAGAAAGACCTGAAATCATTCCGTTATATAGGACTCTTTCAATGACATCTGCATACTTTGCATCGTTCTCAAAACGCATCATACGGTGCGCAAAGAACATTAGAGAAATCGCCGCGCAGGTTTCGGCATACGCCTTGTCGTTTTTGAGGTCATACGGAACGGTAAACGCCTCGCCCTTTCTCGTTGAGCCTATACCTCCTGTTATGTACATCTTCTTGTTTACTATATCAGCAAAAAGAGTTTTGCAAACTTCGTAAAGCTCGGTATCACCCGTCTCGTATGCAACATCAGCCATAGCCGCATATAAATAACAAGCTCTAACGGCATGGCCTTCTGCCGTTTTCTGTTCGCGAACAGGCAGATGCGACTGAGAATAGTATTCCTTCTCGGCTTCGGCATATCCTCTGTTATCGATAAAGAATTTTGCCAGGTCAAGATACTTCTTCTTTTTTGTTGCGCTGTACATACGCACCAAAGCAAGCTCTATTTCTTCATGCCCGGGAGTTATGAACTTCGCTGTTTTTTCTTCGACAAATACACGGATTATGTGATCCGCATATTTCTCCATAAGTTTCAAGAATCTGTCTTTTCCGGTACACTCAAAATACGCCACAGCTGCTTCAAAAAGATGTCCTGCGCAGTAGAGCTCGTGAGCCGTTCTCTCAAAAAAGCGTTTATCAGGTTCAATAACCGTAAAGAATATATTAAAATATCCATCAGGACTCTGATTCTTTTCAATTTCATCAATCAGGTTCTCGACCTTCGCTTCAAGCTCCGGATTACTTTCCTTTTTCAGGATATACGCTACAGCTTCCATCCACTTTGCGACATCCGAGTCCCAATAGTAGTGAGGCTGCTTCTCCATGCCCTCTTTCCAATCGCATTTAAATGCGTCAAAACGACCGGTCTCATAGAATCTGTTATATACAGCATCCAATGTTACTTCCCTGTTGAGTTTTTGCTTCTCGTGCAAAAATCCACTCTCAAGAGAAACTTTATCAAATCCTATAAATTCCATTTTTGTCTCCTTTTTTTGCTGTTGACATAAACTTTTATATATATTATAATGATTATATAGGGCTCATTCAAGTGAAAATATCTTAACAAAAGTGAGAATTTCAAACATGATAAACTTAAACTCTACCGATTATCTTGAATATATTTCCTCCGGACTTTTTAAATCCGACTGCGCTTGGTGTCATCCGAGACGAATTATTGATTCATACGAGATTATTTTCATGCACGAAGGAACCGCTTACATCAGTGAAGGAGATATAGAGTATGTTCTGAACAAAAACGATATACTCATCCTTGAACCGGGCAAAGAGCATTTTGGCTATCGCACATCAGAAGAAAACGTCTCCTTCTCATGGATTCATTTCCAGACAAACCACGAGGAATACACGACTTTGCTGAAGAACTTCTCCGTAGAGGACCATTACAGACTCAAAACTCTTTTCTCTCAGTGTCTTCACACAACAAGCACTCCCGAATACAACCGCATCGCTCTTGACCTCTATACCGCACTAATCATCGAAGAGCTTCTGCGCCTTATAAAAACCGCCTCTATCAACGGAAATTATCTTGCCGCGCAGATAAAGGAATACGTCCGCCTCAACATTGAGAAAAATATATCCGTAAAGACGATTGCTGACCATTTCGGCTACCACGAAAACCACACAAGCCGTGTTTTCAAAGCAACCTATAATACTCTTCTTAAAACGCATATAACAAACCAGAAGCTTGAATACACAAAAAATCTTCTCAGCAACACACTCTATTCAATCAAACAAATCTCGCAAATGCTTTCGTTTAAGAGTGAAAACCATTTTATAAAGTTCTTCAAATACCACACGAAGATGTCACCGCTTGAGTACAGAAACACATACTGCAATACTCACATGAACAAATCATAAGAAAGCAATTTGAACTCAACCAAGCAAAAAGTCTGTGTCCTTTGGACACAGACTTTTCTTTATTGTTTCGCAGTGTATTTTTTCCAGAACGGAGCATTGAGAAGACAGAACACAACGGAGATTGCACACAAGACAACCCACACGATGCTCGTAATCTTCCAACCAAAGTTTTCTGCAAGGTATCCGTAAGCGTAATTGGAAACCATACATCCAAAAGCTCCGAACGTATTTATAAATCCTGCAACGACACCGGTTCTTCCCTCATCCGAAAAAACTGCAGGGATAATTACGTTCATAAACTGCGACCCTGCCGTCATAAGCGTTGTGACAAGAGCGAGGGATAAGACTATAAACGCAAGATGCACCTCTCCCGTAAACACAGTAAGTATAAGAAGCGGCGTCGATGCAACAAAAAGAATCGCCGTTGCAGTTGCCGCGTTCTTGAATCGCTTCGGATAAAGCCAGTTTACTATGAATATAGCAAAAAGATTCACAATTATAAGTATAGTTGTGATAAAAGTCGCAAAGCTCGGCGAAACACTATACTTTTCCATTATCATTGTCGGTGCCCAGCTTTTGAGACCGACATCAAGCATACAGCGGATAAGAGACGGAATCGTCATGAATATAATTCCGCTCTTTAAGAAAAGCTTCCAGACAGACTGTCCCGACTTTTTCTCTGCCTTGACTTCTTTTTTCTCCTGCACACAAGGAACATCGGGCTCTATCTCTCGTTTCGCCCTTTTCTCAGAATAAATAAGAAACGGTGCAACAAGAAGCATTGCGAACGAAGCAACCCAGAAAAGCCACGGCCAGGTTGCGACCTTGAGCACTCCTGCTGCAACGAGATAGCTCAGCATCGATCCCATCGGATATGCAAACGCAAGATACGTCATAACCTTTTTGGTATGCTCTGACATAATTACCGTGGCTGAAATCTTAATGACAGCGGGCCAGATGGCAAACTGCGCAAAGCCGTTTATGCTCCAGGCTGTCAGCATCACATTGTATGTTGGCCATATTGCCATAGCAGCATTACAGCATGCAGACAAAAGAACACCGAACGCAAAGAGCTTGAACGGGGATATTCTGTCAACAAGATAGCCGCCCAACATCTGCGTGCTTCCGTAAACAAGATAGAAGCAGGCATTTATAAGACCTATTGCACCCTTGTCTACCATACCCTCCTGAACGATTGCGGACATAGCAGATGAATATGTATTCTTCGTCATAGAAACAAGAACATAACCAAAGAAAACGACAAAGAAAATAAGCCAGCTTGTTTTTTCATTTTTCACGCGTCCGTGCATACACTTATTCCCCCGAAGCAAATTAAAGTGATTTTAAGTAGTTGACCTCACGTTCCGTAAGATGACGCCACCTTCCTGCAGGAAGCTTGTCAAGAACGAGATCTCCGACACTCACGCGTTTAAGGCGAAGCACTTTAAGGTCTGCCGCCTCGCACATACGGCGAATCTGGCGATTTCTTCCCTCTCGTATGGTTATATGCAAGAGACCTCCGTCGGAGTTCTCACGAAGGACGCTTACGTCCGCAGGCTTTGTCATACGCCCGTCAATCTCGATTGACGCCTTGAGAGTTGTTATCGCCGTCTCAAGATGCCCACGAACGGTGACAATATATCCCTTCGGTATTTCGTGAGACGGATGTGTAAGACGGTATGTAAGAGCGCCGTCATTCGTCATCAAAAGAAGACCTTCGGAATTATAGTCAAGACGTCCCACAGGATGAACACGCGTACCGACGTCAACAAGCTCATTTACTGTCTTTCTGTCCTTCTCATCATCAAGGGACGTTATATAACCGCGCGGCTTATTGAGCATAATATAAAATTTCTGCGTACCGCCTATTACGCGTCCCGAAACCTCTATAACATCAGTTTCTGCATCTGCCTTATCACCGAGAGACGCAAGCTCTCCGTTCACTCGAACTTTGCCTGATGTTATGAGTTCCTCGGCACGACGGCGCGAACAAACGCCGCTTGCCGCTATTATCTTCTGAAGTCTTTCTGTCATAACAAAACATCCTCGACATTATTTCCAAGCGGTATCGCTTTCGCTCTTTTTTTCACGCATCATAAGGCGAATCAAAGATTCGTGTGCATCTGCCTGCTCAAAGAGAATTTTGTGCATTTCTTCTGTAATCGGCATTTCCACTCCTGCTTTTTTTGCAAGCTCGTATGCCGACTGCGTTGCGTAGTATCCCTCGACAACGGCACCGATTTTCTTAAGCGCTGACTCCGTATCTGCACCCTGACCGATGAGGATACCTGCCCTTCTGTTTCTGGAATGCATCGACATACATGTAACGATGAGGTCACCGAGGCCTGCAAGACCCGAGAAGGTTTCTTCCTTTCCACCGAGCGCAACGCCGAGGCGAATCATCTCCGCAAGGCCGCGTGTCATAAGAGCTGCTTTCGTGTTGTCACCAAGGCCAAGTCCGTCGCATACACCTGCAGCAAGGGCCATAACGTTCTTAAGCGCCGCGCCGAGCTCGACACCTATAACATCATCTGTCACGTAAACGCGGAAGCGCTCGTTCATAAATACATCCTGAACGGTCTCTGCCGCTTCTTTATAACGTGAAGTCGCGATAATCGCAGTCGGAACGCCGCGTCCCACCTCTTCAGCATGAGACGGCCCCGAAAGAACGACGATTTTTGCCTTTCCACCGAGTTCTTCCTCAATTATCTCAGAAAGGCGCATTGATGTTTCCTTCTCTATTCCCTTTGCAACATTGACAACAATCTGACCGTCTCTTATATGGGCAGATAGTTTTTTTGCAGTAGCGCGCACAGCAAACGACGGTACAGCCATAATGACTATATCCGCGTCCTTTGCAACACTTATATCATTCGTACACGAAAGCCCTTCAGGGAAAAGAACACCTGCTAAGAATGCGCGATTCTCGCGATCGTGGCGAAGCCTCTCGTATTCCGCATCCTCAAAAGACCAAAGAATAACATCATTTCCGTTTTTTGCAAGCATTACTGCGAGAGCTGTTCCCCAGCCGCCGCTTCCTATTACTGCAATTTTCATAATAGCACCTCAGATGTGTTACTTTTTAAACTTGAGTTTATTTTCGTTTCCGGCAATCAGGCGCTTGATATTCGCTCTGTGCAGGAATATAACGAACATTGCAAGCAAAGCACCAAACACGATATAGATAATTCCGTCAATCCCAAAACCTTCGAAAAGCATAAAAAGGAAAGGAACTGTGGATATTGCAATTATCGAACCGAGCGATACATAGCGAGTTATTGCTACGATTACGATAAACACAGAAACTGCAATCAAACAAACCGGAAGGTTGAACGTCCCGACGACCGCAGCAGTCGTAAGGACTCCCTTTCCGCCCCTGAACTGGAAGAATACCGGAAAAGTATGCCCAAGTATGCAAGCAAAGCTTGCAAAAACATGAACAAGCGCCATATTTGCATCATCCGGAACAATCTGCTTTGCGATAAGAATCGCGGCAACTCCCTTCAAAACATCGCCGAGGATAACAAGAACCGTCTTCTTCATACCCATCACGCGAAGGGAATTTGTCGTGCCTGCATTACCGCTTCCAAAGTCTCTTACATCCTTCTTAAGCGTAAGCTTTGATATGATTATGGAAAAATTAAGACTGCCAAGCAAATATGCGATAACTACCGCAATTATGATTCTTACTGTCGTATTATCCATATTATCCGTTTTCTCCCTTTTGTCTTATAACAACTCTGATTGGCGTTCCCTCAAAACCGAATACCTCGCGAAGCTTATTCTCAAGATATCTCTGATAAGAGAAGTGGAAAAGCTTTGCATCGTTACAAAACATAACGAAGTTTGGAGGTGCAATTCCGGTCTGCGTGATGTAATATACCTTAAGACGCTTGCCGCGATCTGTCGGCGGCTGAACTCTCGATACAGCATCAGCAAGAACGTTATTAAGCATTCCCGTTGTTATGCGTTTTCTTGATTCTTCATACGCTGACGTGATAAGCTCAAAAAGCTTGTGTACACGCTGGCCGGTTTTTGCAGAAATGAAGAGAATCGGCGCATAAGGCATATACGAAAGATCCCGGCGGATTTTTTCTTCCTCCGATTTCATCGTCTTATCGTCCTTCTCGACAAGGTCCCACTTATTGACAACTATGATACAAGCCTTACCTGCATCGTGTGCAATGCCTGCAACCTTTGTATCCTGCTCTGTTACGCCTTCCTCTGCGTCAATCATAATAAGGCACACGTCACTTCGCTCAACCGCAAGAGACGCGCGAAGGACAGAAAATTTTTCGATATCGTCATTTACCTTTGACTTCTTGCGGATACCTGCCGTATCTATGAACACGAACTTGCCGTATTCGTTTTCGAACTCCGAGTCAACCGCGTCACGCGTTGTACCTGCAACGTTACTTACGATAACTCTCTCCTGACCGAGGATTTTGTTTGTGAGAGACGACTTTCCAACGTTCGGTTTACCGATAAGCGCGACGTGGATACGTTCATCCTCTTCCTCGACCTCCTCTTCCTCCGGGAAGAATTCAAGGCAACGGTCAAGAAGCTCGCCCGTACCGTGGCCGTGAACTGCGGAAATCGCAATCGGCTCACCGAGACCGAGGTTGTAAAACTCGTAAAACTCTGCAGGAGGATCTCCGACAGAGTCAACCTTATTCACAGCAAGAATAATCGGTTTATTGGAACGGAGAAGCATACTTGCAACATCGTTATCTGCCGCAGTGACTCCCGTTCTGATGTCTGTTATGAACACAATTACATCCGCATTTGCGACCGCAATCTCTGCCTGATCGCGCATAAATTTCAAAATCTCGCTGTCTGTACGCGGCTCTATTCCGCCCGTATCAACAGGAGTAAAGGTTCTGCCTGCCCATTCGCAATCAGCATAGAGTCTGTCGCGAGTGACACCCGGTGTGTCCTCAACGATAGACATACGCTTTCCTATGAGCTTATTAAAAAGCATTGACTTTCCGACATTCGGTCGCCCGACTATCGCAACAAGAGGCTTTGCCATACTTCTCCCTCCTAT
Organism: Oscillospiraceae bacterium; assembly: GCA_017532355.1. The sequence goes on from JAFXJK010000033.1 coordinate 30,664, forward strand.
CTATATGCCGAGCATCGCCGAAAGAAGCGCATCGCCGTCATTCTCGACAGAGATAACCGTAACGCCGAGCTCACGCTCAACATCGGCAACGCTGACATCATCCAAAAATACATTTTCGCCGTGGCGAAGCATAACCGCAGGTATAAGAAGCCTTTTCCCAAGCGGTTTTCCCCGAAGAGTCCGAAGAAGGTCACCACCCGTAACAAGACCTGCCACATCAACAGTTTCTCCGAAGAAATCGTTTCTGACGGCATACACTTCGCTGTCATTTATATTATCGCATTTTTTTGCCAATTCGTCAATCAGTTTTCGCATAAACGGAGCGGCTGAAACGCCCGTTGCAACCGTAAACTTTTTAACTTCCGACGGGATGTCCGTATAGGACAGCGCCGCACGGAACTCAAACTCTAAAAGCCGCATAAGTCCGACTCCGTTGTCAAGCTGCGGATAGCTTCCGTAATACTCGTCCTCCGGGATAGGAAGATCTGCCTTGATATAAAGCTCGTCCGCACCGTAGACGATTCTGTCTTCTCTCTTTTTGAGGTTTTCTTCCCCGAAAGAGTCTATGATTTCAATTGTTTCCCTTGCAGTTTTCTCATCCATCGGAACAAGCGGATAAAGACCTTCACGATGCTTTGTGATGCCGACAGGGACAACAGCTATACTCTCAACCTCTTCACCGAGTGAGAGAAGGTCTGAAATCGAGTTGCGGAGCACCTCGCCGTCATTGAGCCCGGGGCAGACAACAATCTGACAGTTTACGCGTATCCCTGCCGCAGTCAGCTTTCGCAGAATATTCATGCACTCTCCTGCCCTCGGGTTTCGCACCATCTTACGGCGAAGTTCGGGGTCCGTAACGTGGACAGAGACGTTCACGGGGCTTATATGCATCCTTATCATTCGGTCGATATCTTTTTCGGAGAGGTTTGTGAGCGAGATGTAGTTTCCGAGAAGAAAAGACATTCTGGCATCATCATCTTTAAAGTAGAGCGTTTCGCGCATACCGCGCGGCATCTGGTCAACAAAGCAGAAAACGCAGTTGTTTGCACACCTCTTCGCTTTGTCCATAAGATATGTTTCAAAGACGAGTCCCAAGTCCTCGCCTTCCTCTTTCTTTATTTTGACCGTTTTTCTCCGAAGCTCGACTTTAAGACTTTTATCGTAAGCATAAAACTTATAGTCAAGCACATCGCGAATCGGTTTGCCGTTTATCGAGACAAGTTCATCCCCTGCGACAATTCCTGCGCGCTCGGCAAGGCTTCCCGTCTCTACCTCGGTGATGCGTGCGCTCATATCCCCGTACCTTCCTTTTGATATAAAAATAGAGGAGGATTAATCCATCCACCTCTACCCTTTTACCGAATTGAGTTTCGCAAATTATTCAGCAGCATTCTCTGCAGCAGCAATAACCTCACGACCATTATATGTTCCGCACTTCTTGCAAGCTCTGTGTGAAAGCTTCATTGCTCCGCACTTCGGGCATGCTCCGATTCCCGGAAGCGAAAGCTTCCAATGTGCATTGCGGTTCATGTCTCTCCTCGATTTAGAATGTTTTCTCTTTGGTACCGCCATGGTGACACCTCCTTCGATATATAAACCATTACTTTTTTATTCAATCATCAAGCAACTGTGCAAGAATCTCGAGCCTTGGGTCAATCGACTCGTCCTTACAGTTACATGCTTGCTCATTTAAATTTGCTCCGCAGATCTGGCACAGGCCCTTGCAATCTTCAGAACAAAGGTTTTTGCTGTCAAAGCCAAGTATAAAGACCGAAACAGCAAGCTCCGAAAGCTCAAGCTCATCTCCCTCACAGACGATGAACGCATCTTCGTCATCCTCATTGTCGAGGTGATCGACAATGCACGACTCGAAAGGGACAGTCGTAACTTTCGAAAATTCTTTTGCGCATCTGTCGCACAAAAGCTTTCGCACACCCTCTGCTTTCATAGAGATAAGAAGCACTCCCGCGCGATCCACCACCTCACCCGAGACCGTAAGCTCGGACGCCATGGTAGGCTCGATATCGGAAATATCTGTTTTGAACTCAAAGGGCAGAGCGGAGATTTCTCCGCTGCGAAGTTGTTTGATGTTAATTCGCATACTCTACTCCTTAACCGTGACACGTAATGTCACAAAATATATTATACTTTGAAGAATTCGATTTGTCAACCAAAAAAACTGAAAATATTTAGATATTTACGTTATTTTGTATGCATGCAGCCTTGAGCGTATTCTTCATAAGCATCGTAATCGTCATCGGACCTACACCGCCCGGAACAGGAGTAATAAATGAAGCTTTTTCGGAAACTGCCGCAAAGTCAACATCTCCGCAGAGCTTTCCTTCTGCGTTGCGGTTTATGCCAACATCCATAACGACAGCGCCGTCCGAAACCATATCACCCGTAACAAATCCTGCACGACCTACTGCAGCAACGATGATATCTGCCGCTTTTACAATTTCAGGAAGGTTCTTCGTTTTTGAGTGACATATTGTAACAGTCGCGTTCTTATGAAGAAGAAGCATCGACATCGGCTTTCCTACTATATTTGAACGGCCGATAACAACTGCATTTTTTCCTGCAACATCGATGCCGTACTCCTCAAAGAGAGCCATAACACCTGCAGGAGTACACGGAAGAAAATCGAAATCGCCCGTCATAATCTTTCCGACGTTCTGAACGTGGAAAGCATCAACGTCCTTGTCGGGATTGATCGCTGCAATAACTTTATCCTCCGAGATATGCTTCGGAAGCGGAAGCTGAACGAGAATACCGTTGATATCCACCTTGTTGTTGAGCTTGTCAATAAGGCCGAGAAGCTCTGCCTCACTTGTTTCGGCAGGAAGAGCATACTCTTCGCTGTAAATGCCGCACTCGGCACAGGCCTTTTTCTTGTTATTTACGTATGTACGGCTTGCAGGGTCATCACCGACAATCACAACAGCGAGGCCCGCTTTTATTCCCATATCAGCAAGTTTGCTGACCCCCGCATAAACTTCTTCGCGAAGTTTTTTTGAAGTAGCCTTTCCGTCAATTATTACTGCACTCATTTTTCTTTTCCTCCGTTTTAATTTTTCTGTATCTGTAAATCAAATATGCAATGCCAAATGCAACACATGCCGCCGCAAGAGCCTGAGAAACGCGTATTCCTGTGTTAAAGAGGTACAGGCTGTCCGTACGGAGACCTTCAATCATGGCGCGGCCGATACCGTACCATATTATATACAGCACGAAAACCTCTCCGCTGAATTTTCTCTTCTTTGAATAAAAATGAAGAAGTATAAATCCTAGAATATTCCAAAGAGATTCGTAGAGAAACGTCGGATGCACACCGGGCGCCCCGTTTATCATCATTCTCCACGGAAGGCCTGTCTCTCCGCCGTGAGCCTCGGCATTGACGAAGTTTCCCCACCGACCGATTGACTGCCCTATCATAAGACCGAGCGCTCCAACATCAAGAAAGCGGACTATACTTATTTTTTTGATTCTGCAATATATAAGCGCACCGATAAGCGCACCGATAACGGCACCGTATATCGCAATTCCACCTTCCCAGATATAAAAAATTCTTATCGGATCCTCTGCATACTCGGCAAAATTGAAAACCACGTAATAAATTCTTGCAAATATGATAGCACACGGAACGGCAAAGAGAAGCATCTCCATAATTTCATCGTCCGTCGTCCCGAACTCACGGCTCCTCTTCATTCCGTAATACACGGCAAGAAGAAAACCACCGGCGATGATTATCGCATACCAGTATATGGGACGCGTGAAAATTTCGAACGCGACACGGTTTATTTCAAAATCAAGCCCGAAACCGGGAAAAGAAATTCTGTTTGTCATAGGTTATTTACCCCTTACAATCGAGAGTGCCATGCTTTCTTCCCGGAAAACTTTGCCGAGAAAATCAGAAACCTCTGACGGCTCAATCTCGTTTATTACGCGTATTGTATCGAGATAATCATACCCTGCAAAGACCGCCTCACTCTGTTCTCTGCAAAGCGACTTCACTCTGTCAAGCGACCTGCGCTGAACACCGATATGTGCCTTTCTTATCCTCTCAAAATATGCAACGTCAATATCCTTTGAAAGCTTACGTGCACGTTCCTTGATTTTTTCAAACACGGCATCGGGGTTTCTGCTCTCGCCCGAAATCATCATCGTAACCGTTCCCGGGAAGAGCATTGCCTCCGACGAAAAGTCAGACGTTACGTCTCCATTAGCATAAAGGCGCGAATAGAGCGAGGAGGACGGACCTGCAAGAACGTCCGCCGCAAGCTCAGAAAGAATCTTATTTCGCATTCCTTCCTCACCGAAGGTTCGGACAGCGCACTTTGCGCCAACCGCAAACTGCGGAATCGCAATCTCTGCCGTTTCCTCAACCCGTGCCTGACGCACAAACTTTTCTTCTACGCCGTAATCACGCTTCGGAACCTCAGCTTTAGCTTTCGGCAAAATGGCTTCAGCCGCAGCAATTACATCCTCAGCCGAAACATCTCCCGCAACGCAGAGAGCCATATTCGACGGGACGTAGAACGTGTTATAGCACTTAAAGAGAACATCACGCGTAATTTCGCCTATACTCTCAACCGTACCGATAATCGAATCTTTTACGGGATGCGTAACATAGAGAGAGCTCATGAGGTTTTCATATACACGCCAACCGGGACGGTCGTTCACCATACTGATTTCCTGCCCGATTATCCCCTGTTCCTTTGCGACGTTTTCTTCTGTAAAATACGGAGAGGTGACAAAATTGAGAAGCACCTCAAGATTGCGCATAAACTTTTCCGTTCCCGAAAAGTGATATGCCGTCATATTGTTGCTTGTAAACGCATTCGGAGACGCTCCCGTTTTTGCAAAGATTGCAAGAGCATTTCCGCCATCAGGCTGTTCAAAAACCTTATGCTCAAGGAAATGTGCAACACCGAGCGGCGAGGTATAGTCCTCCCCTGCTACATTGAACTTTATATCGTTTGAACCGTAGTTTACGGAAAGCTGCGCATAAGCACGGCGGAAACCCGGTTTCGGGAAGATGCATATCTTAAGCCCGTTCGGAAGGGTATGAGAAATCATCTTCTGCTTAAGCGTTGGATAAGAGTTTTCTTTCATTGCCGTCACCCTCCAATCCTGTCAAAAGATATGTTACTGAAAGCTTTAGTTCCCCTGCCGCACCGGCAAGAGACTGCGAATTAATCTTTTTTATTTCAGATGCAATCTCAAGCGGCCCTCTCTCATCCTCCGCGATACTTGCACGAAGCCAAAACGACTCCATTGCTCCCGGAGAATCTTCCGTGATAAGAAGGTCGTCAATCATTCCCTTTTTAGCGTTTGAAAGCTCCTCATCGGTGATATTTCCGTCTATACAGCTTTGAAGTTCTGCAAGAAGAGCCTTCTCCGCACGCTCAGCATTCTTTGGGTCGATTCCGCAATACATAAAAAGGTTTTTCTTGAATGAATCAAACATTGCTCCCGTAAAATAACAGAGGGACTGTTTTTCACGAACATTTTCGAAAAGCTTTGAGGTTGTCCCACCTCCGATTACGGCGGCAAGGAGCTTATACAGATAAATCTCCTCTGTCTCGGCGTACATACCTATAAGGAGATTTGCCTGCGCAACGTCAAGACGTTCAGTAGCACGGGCACCGTTTGTATACGAAAGTTCACCGTGAGAAAGAGTCTTAACTCTGCTTCTTCTGCAAAGAGAAAAAAGGCGAAGGACTTCCCGTTCTATTTCTTCAAAGCTGTAGCTTCCGCAGAAGAAAAGCTCACACGGAAATTCCGAAACCATCTTCTTGTAAAAGGCAAACAGCGACACTTCATCAATAGTCTCTGCCGCCTCTTCCGTACCAAGCTCTGAAACCGAATACGCACTTCCCGAAAACATTGTTTCGGTAGCCCTTCTGTGGGCGTAAGAAAGCTTGCTGTTTATTTCAGACTTTATCTCGTCGATGAGATTTGCACGCTCGCCCGAAACATATTCCGAAAGGAAAATACCGTCGTCAGTCTTTACCTCGAACATTATTTCCCCGAGAAGCTTCATAACAGACGGGAGAAGTTTCTCATCCGAATCCACAAAATCACAGAGAAAACCGCTTGTTATTATATCACCGTATTTCCTCGAAACAGGTTCTATACGTGCACCGAACATCTCATCAAGTGCAGCGGCAAGAGACTCCATATCGGGATGCTTAATACTTCCGCGGCGAAGAACTCGCGGAACAAGCGTCATAGCCGACGCAGTGAGAGCAGTCGCACGAGTGAGAAACTGAACAGAAAAATAGTTTGTTTCAAAACGGGAGCTTTCAATGACACGAAGCTTGATTCCCGGCAAAATTTCCTTGTATGTCATATTCATAAGCATCTCTCCTTGTAATTATTTATATTATACACAAAAGCCTCAAACTTTACAATACGCACTTTTTAAAAAATACCATATATTGGTTTGAAATATATTATTTAGACCTTGACAAACAATATATTTTGTGGTAGAATATCTGATTGTAAAGCAGAGTGACTTTACAAAGGAGGTTTTCTCATGAGAAATGTTTCTCTTGAACTTACTCTTCTCTACGATTTTTACGGCGAAATTCTCACCGAAAAACAGAGAGAGCTTTTTGACCTTTACTACAACGAAGACCTTTCCCTTGCAGAAATCGCAGAGCATCTCGGAATCACCCGTCAGGGCGTTCGTGACGGCATTGTCCGTTCAGAAGAGATTCTCAGGAAATTCGAAGACAAACTCGGCCTTGCCGAGAAATTCGGCAGACTCTCGGAGGACGTCAAAAAAATCATCGCCTCCGCAGAAACCATCAGAAGCATCAACGATACGAACTTCCGCAATCTCCAGATTGATTCCTGCGCAGAGGAAATAATCGAGCGTGCTAATGCGCTTGATATATAACGGAGGTTATAAATGGCTTTTGAAAGTCTTACCGATAAACTTTCTGCGGCTTTTAAGAAGCTTCGCTCAAAAGGCAGGCTGACCGAACGCGACATCAAGGATTCCATGCGCGAAATCAAGCTCGCTTTGCTTGAGGCGGACGTTAACTTCAAGGTTGTCCGTGATTTCATCGCGAAGGTTTCCGAGCGTGCCGTCGGCACGGAGGTTCTTGAAGGTCTCAACCCGGCACAACAGATTGTAAAGATAGTAAACGAAGAAATCATCGCGCTTATGGGCGGTGAGGGTGCAAAGCTCAATGTTTCCCCGAAGCCACCGACAGTTGTTATGTTTGTCGGTCTTCAGGGTGCAGGTAAAACGACAAACATCGCAAAGCTTGCGTCCCATCTTCGAAAGACGGCATCAAAGAGACCTCTTCTTGTCGCGTGCGACACGTACAGACCTGCGGCGATAAAGCAGCTCGAGGTTCTCGGCTCACAGCTCGATATTCCCGTTTTCAAAGCAGAGGGTAAACGTCCTGTGGAAATCGCAGAGCTTGCGCTCTCTCACGCAGAGTCGCACGGAAACGACATTCTCTTCCTCGATACAGCAGGACGGCTTCACATCGACGAAGAGCTTATGAATGAGCTGAAATCCATAAAAGAAAAGCTTTCCCCCGATGAAATCATGCTTGTTATTGACGCTATGAGCGGTCAGGATGCAGTTACCACAGCAACTGCCTTTGACGAAGCGCTCGGCATCGACAGTATTTTCCTTACGAAGCTCGACGGTGACGCCAGAGGCGGTGCCGCTCTTTCAGTAAGAGCCGTTACGGGCAAACCGATTAAATTCGTCGGCGTCGGTGAAAAGCTTGACGGGATTGAGCAATTCCACCCTGACAGAATTGCATCACGCATTCTCGGTATGGGCGACGTTCTCTCGCTTATTGAAAAGGCCGAGCAGGCTTTTGACGAAAAGAAGGCAGCCGACCTTGAAAAGAAAATCCGCGAAAACTCATTTACGCTGACGGATTTTCGCGAACAGATGAAGCAAATTCAGAGCATGGGCTCAATGTCTGACCTCATAAAGATGATCCCGGGCGTTGACAGCAAGGCGCTCTCCGGCGTTAAGATTGACGAAAAGGCTCTGCCTCGGATTGATGCGATCATCTCCTCTATGACAGAGTTTGAGCGAGAGCATCCTTCAGAGATAAACTTCAGCCGCAAAAAGCGCATTGCCGCCGGCAGCGGCGTTACGGTCGAGGAAGTAAACAAGCTTCTCAAGCAATTTGAAGCATCCAGAAAAATGATGAAGCAAATGACGGGCGGCGCTTTCCAGAAGCAGATGTCACGGAAAGCAAGACGTCACGGAAAAGGCGGAGGTTTCCCCTTCTCCTTCTAAACCATTGTAAGCAAACAAGTTTATATATATTTGCTTTTATAAATTATTGGAGGTGAAATACAAATGGTAAAGATCAGACTTCGCAGAATCGGTGCTAAGAAGGCTCCTTTCTATCGTGTAGTTGTTGCTGACTCTCGCTTCCCGCGTGACGGAAGATTCATCGAAGAGCTCGGAACATACAACCCGCTTACAGAGCCGGCTGAAATCAAGATCGACACAGAACGTGCTCTTGAGTGGATCAAGAAGGGCGCACAGCCGACAGACACCGTTAAGGCTCTCTTGAAGCGTACGGGCGCAATTCAGTAATTCGTCGCCGGTGAAACCGGAGAAAAGGGACAACAAATGAAAGACCTTTTAACTTACATCGCAAAAAGCCTTGTCGAAAATCCTGACGCGGTGAGCGTTAACGAGGTTACGAAGGAGGACGGCATCGTTCTCGAGCTTCGCGTAGCTCCCGAGGATATGGGAAAGGTTATCGGCAAGCACGGCAGAATCGCAAAAGAGATTCGCACGGTCATCAAAGCCGCCGCGCTTCGCGATAACGTCAAGGTATCAGTTGACATTCTTGACTGATTTAAATATCGGGGCTGTCTCAACCGACAGCCCCGAATTTATAAATCGAGGTGTTTTTCATGGAACTTATTAAAGCAGGAAAAATCGTCAATACACACAGCGTTTACGGAGAGCTTAAGGTTCAACCCTGGAGCGATACCGAGGACTTCCTTTGTGATTTTGACGTTATATACATAGATGAAAAACCGTTTGAGGTCGAAAGAGCGCGTGTCCACAAAAACTGCGTTCTCTTAAAGCTTTCAGGCATAAATAACATAAACCAGGCCGAGCAGTACCGCAACAAAACCGTCTCAGTTGACCGCGACGAGGTTGAGCTTGATGATGGCACTTACTTTATCGCAGATCTTGAGGGACTTACCGTCATTGACGCTGACGGCACAGAGCTCGGTCGTCTCCGCGAGGTCATCACACTTCCCTCAAACGACGTTTATGTCGTGAAGGGCAAGGATGAATATATGATACCTGCCGTTGAGGAATTCATCGTTTCCGTTGACCTTGATGCAGGAATTATGAACGTAAAAACCATCCCCGGAATGAAAACCGAGAAAGGCGGTGTCTGACTTGCAGATTGATATTATGACGCTCTTCCCTGACGCCTGCGACGCCATGATGAGCGAAAGCATCATCGGGCGCGCGCGTCGCGACGGAAAGCTCACCGTAAACTATCATCAGATACGAGACTATACAAAGAATAAGCAGAAGCAGGTTGACGACTACCCCTACGGCGGCGGAATGGGTATGGTAATGTATGCAGATGCGCTTTATAACTGCTGGGCAGCTATCAAAGAAAACTGCCCCGACGCGCATACAATCTATATGTCTCCGCAGGGCTCGGTATTTAATCAGGAAAAGGCAAAAAAACTCTCAAGCGAATACACTAACCTCATTCTCGTTTGCGGTCACTACGAGGGTATCGACGAGCGTTTTATAGAGGAATGTGTTGATGAAGAGCTCTCAATCGGCGACTTTGTTCTCACCGGAGGTGAAATTCCTGCAATGGCGGTGACAGATGCTATCGCAAGAATGCTTCCCGGAGTTCTCTCAGACGAAGAATGTTTTTCCGAAGAAAGCCACTTTGACGGACTTTTGGAATATCCGCAGTACACCCGTCCTGCCGTCTGGCACGACAGAGAGGTTCCCGAAATTCTCCTTTCGGGACATCACGCAAACATCAAAAAATGGCGCCGCGAGCAGTCTATCATCAGAACACTCAAAAAACGCCCCGATATGCTTGATCGCGCCCCTCTTACTCCTAAGGAAAAGAAGTTTCTTGAAAGCGTCAAGGCCGAGGAGCTTTGATACTGCAAAGAGCGATATATGAAGAGAATATCACAAGCGACGGATTAAGCTTTCCGACGGATGCAAAATAAGCACAGAGTCCAAAAAGAGTCCCCGTCGAGAGAATTGAGAGTATATACGAAATTGTATAAGCGACGCGATGCGTCATAAGCTTTGCAAGCGTACACAGAACAATTCTGCCACCGTCAAGAGGATAAACGGGAAGCAGATTTATCGCAGTTATCACGATGTTCACGCCTACGAAATAAGAAAGAGAATATATCCCGAAGCATTTAGCTGCCACAAATGTAGCTGCTGCAGTAATAAGTCCTGCAAGCGGCCCTGCGGCAGCTATTATTATTTCTTTCGTATATGGTATATACTCAATATTTTCCACCTTTACGGATATCCCGAATGCCCGTATATTCACCTGCGTTATTTTAAATCCAAAAAGCTTTATTGCAAAAATGTGCGCAAGCTCATGAATCAGAACAGCTGCAAACGTCGGAAGAAAGACTCTCCCGAAATCAAGCACGTACATAACTGAGATGAGAATGCAGAACGGCAAGCTTATTCTCACTTTTGCAAACCTCTTCATGTTCATACACGCTCCGGAGAAATATAGTGTGTCGGGTCAAGGCGAACTGTTCCCAGTCTCACCTCAAAGTGCAGATGCGGCCCCGTTGACATACCCGTGCTTCCCACACGTGCTATCTTCTGACCGAGTGACACCTTCTGTCCTTTTTTCACAAGAAGCTTTGAATTGTGTCCGTAAAAACTGCGTATCCCATTTTTGTGTTCAATAAGCAGGTAGTTTCCGTAGGTTGAGTTTTTTCCTGCTTCAATCACCTTTCCTGCCGCAAAAGAGACTATGTCAGTTCCTTGCTTTGCGGCAATATCAAGCCCCGTATGAAAGCTTGCATCCTCAATTATCGGATGGTCACGATAACCGTAACGAGATGTTATTGTTCCGCGAAGCGGAGTGGTATATTTAAAATCAATTTGTTCTTTGCTGTAGCTGCAATACGAAGGCGGCGGAATCCTGAAAGGTTCCGCCGCTGTGTCATCCAAAAGCTCCTCCGCACTCATCTGATAACTCAAAACCTCAAGCTCAAGCTCTTTTTCTTTTTCAGCCATTGAGGCGCGAATTTTTTCTATCTCCTCTTTCCTATCTCCTACATAAAACTCTTCAAAATCATACTCTGATTTTACGCTTTCTTCCTCTTCTTTCTCTTCAAAAACCTCTTCTACTCCGTCGCTCTCTTTTATTCCGCTTATTACCTCGACTGCCTTTTCAACTTCAAGCTCCTCACTCACCTTCGCTGAAATTTCAGAAAGTGCAGGGACATTTGCTGCCTTCAACACCAGTGCCGTCGCAACAACAAGGACACACAGAAGAAGCCTTATATACATAAAGAAGTTCTTGTTTTTCCTTTGTTTTTTTACATTGTATTTCAAACGTTGCACAGCCACCAAAATCACCTCGTATAAAAGCGTATGAAAAACACTGTCCAACAATAACAAAAAGTTGGACAGTGTAAAAATTTATACAAGCCTATTCAATTTCAGAAAGCGCCCGTTCAAGCTCATCCTTCGTAAAAATCATATTTATCGCACCAAGAAGCGCGTTTGCACTCAGAATACTCGGAAGCCCGAGTTTTCTTGCTATCTTCTTGCGGCGCTCTGAGCTGTCTTCTCTTCCCGAGAGACCGTAAAAGTACATATCGCTCTTCGTAATCCCCGACGGAGTTCTCGAACTTTCGTCCTCGAACGTTGCTCCCGCGACGCGGAGAGCGTTTAGGATAATCTCCTCTGACATACCTTCAACGCCGAGGTACCCTGCTTTTGAGGTCACAGTCTTTCGCCTTTCTTTTCCCTCTATTTCAGGAATGTAGGCATGCTTTACACATCCCTCAGATATTGCTCCCTTGAGGAAATTCCGGATTACCTGACCTGCCCCGTCACTGTCGGTAAGGATGATTATTCCTCTCTTTTTTGCAAGCATCAAAATAAGCTCTCGCTTTTCTATATCATTGAATATGCCAAAACCTGCCGTCTCAACAATATGTGCATCTACACACTGCTTGAGCTTATTTATATCATACCGCCCTTCGACGATGATAGTCTCCTTTATTCGCTTCACCCGATCTCACCTGCCGCAATGCGCGCCACAAGCTGCGAAATTTCTTCCCAGCCTGCGCCGTACTTGAGACGGCCGTCCGCCGTTGTACAAAGCTTTATACATGCCGATATATCTGACTTTTTCATTGCGTTTGCCGCAGACATAAGGCTTCTCGCAGGATAGTCGCTCCGCATCTCGAAATACTCCATAATCTCGCGCTTGCCGCCGCCTTTTTCGATAATAAGCTTTGCTGCATACATTCTTCGGAACTGACGTGCAATGAGAGCAAGCGTAGGTATCGGCTCTTCGTTCTGAGCCTCGAGCTCTGCTATTACACTGAGAGCACGGTCATACTTTTTCTCCGCGATTGCGTTTACGACATCAAAGACAACCGATGTCAGATTCTTTGAAGCGACAGCTTCAATATCCTCTTTTGTTATCTCTTTCTTTTTTGCGTATGCCCCGATCTTCTCTATCTCAGGAATCAAAAGCTCCATACGCTCGCCCGAATAGAAGAGAAGATAATCTGCGGTTTCTGACCTTATCTCCTTACCAACCGCCATAAAGCGTCGCGCAACCCACGAGAGAAGGTCTGTTTTTGACGCCGTTTCAAAGTTAACAAACTTACCGTGTTTTTCTATAACTTTATAAAGCTTTCGTCTCTTGTCAAATTTAACTTCAGGATTTGAATACACAAATACCAGAACAGAATGCTCCGGCATATCAGAAAAGAGCTTTTCTGCTTTTTCCGAGAAGTCTGCGTTTGCAGAAATTACGTCAAAATTGCGGACAATGATGATTCGGCGGTCATTCATTGCAGGATAACTTTCAACGGCATCAGAAAGCTCCGAAAATTCGGGAGCACGGTTTATGACAGTTACGTTGAACTCGGGCATCATATCGCCAACCACGAGTTTCTGAAGTTCTCCGAGATAGCACTCACGAAGATAACCTTCTTCGCCGTAAAAAACATAGAGATTCCCTATATTTCCGCTTTTGAGTTCTGCCTTGAAATCTTTTACTGTCATTATTTCCACCTACCTTGAATAAAAGGTTAAAGTACCCTCAATATCTGTTCTGTGCACTTCGGAGCCAAGCTTTTCGATACGTGAAAGAGTTGCCTCGTTCGGGTGACCGTAAGAGTTTCCCTCGCCAACCGAAATCAGACAAAGCTCAGGCAGGGCCTTGTTCAGAAGAGCCTGCGATGAGGATGTCTTTGAACCGTGATGGCCGACAATGTAGCTCTCGCAATCCGGAACTCTGTCAAGAATATGCCGCTCAAGCTTATCCGGAAGATCTCCCGTAACGAGAAGCTCATAGTCCCCGTCGCGAACTATTACAACAAGTCCGTTTTCGTTCTCATCCTTGCCTTCCGGAAGCGTCAAAATCGACACCTCCATATCCGAAAGTGCAAACGTCATATCTTTTTCAACAAACACTGTGCCATTTTCTCCCTGCACCCCCGAAACACGGATAAACGTCGCATTGTTTTTATCAGAAGCCGGCATATACACCGTCTTTGTGTCAATCGTTTCAATCAGATACTGCGCTCCGTTTGCATGGTCTGCATGACCGTGCGTCAGAATGAGTGCATCAATATCAGCGATACCGCGTGAGAGAAGATGCGATATTGCAACATTTTCCGCATCGCCTTCACCTCCGCAGTCAATAATAACGCACTCGTCACCGCAAGTTGCAACAACGCACTGTCCTTGCCCTACGTCAAGAACGTCAAATCGTACGCCCTCACGCTCTTCCTCCGAAAAAGCAAGCCTGAGCGTCGGGACAGTTATAAGCACAACGAGCGCAATAACAACTGCGAACCATCTTCTGATTTTCTTCCTTCCTGCAAGAATCGCATATACTGCAACAAAGCAGAGAAACGCGACCGTAAGGATTACCAACGTATCCCCCGTAAACATTTCTGCAAAGGAGATATTTGAAAGCGTTTTAATAATCTTTGTCACAAAATCCACAAGCATATCCAACACAACTGCAGCTCCTTTGGCAATCGGTAAACATATAAACGAGAGAAGTATTACTGTAAATGCACCCATAAATATCAGCATTACAGCGAAGTTGAGCAAAGTATTAGACAACGGTGCTATAACTGAAAACGAATTAAACAAATATGCACTGATTGGTGTTGTAAAAAGCATTGCCGCTATCGTTACAGACAACACCGCTATAAACGACAGAAACAGCTTCTTCAAAATTCCTGACAACTTCTTTCCAATGTGCAAAAAGCCGTCAAACAGAGGTTTATACAAAAGCACTATGCCGAGCGTTGCCGAAAAAGACAATAAAAATCCTACGTCCGTAACGCAATAAGGATTTACAAAGGCAAGGACAAACGCCGCAAAAGAAAGCGATGTCAGCGAGTCATACTCGCGCTTCGCGACGCTTGAGGCAAGCACAAGCGACTGCATAATAACTGCGCGAAGTGCCGATTGCGATGCACCGACCACAAAAGCAAAAATGAACATCGGCGGAATCGCAAGAAGCTTTAAATACCTGTTCTTCGTAAACAACAGGACAAAAGCAACAAGAAAGGAAATGTGCATCCCCGATACCGAAACTATATGCGAAAGTCCCGTACGACGAAGATCCTCTGTAAAATCATCCGATAAGTCGCCAGTGTCACCGAGAATGAGCGACTTTACAAGTGCAGACGAAGAGCCATCAAAAAGGACATCTATTCTTTCCTTCGTGTACTGAGAAAGATACTGTGGCAGAAATCTCAGCTTCGCATTTGAAACCCTTCCGGAAAGCTCAACATCATCAGTGTATGCACGCGCATCAATGTATCTCGACTTATAATACGTCTTTTCCGCGAAACCGTCTCTGTTTTCATATTCATAAACCGTTGCGCGGAAGTTGACTATATCACCGGGAGTTAGCATTTCATTCAATTCAGTCGAATAAACTATCAGCCTTACATCAGGCTCGCCCGAAATCTTCACACGAAACGATGCGCCTCCGGTTGAAGTTTCTTCAACAAAAGAAACCACCGTACCGCTCAGATACACCTCACGCTCGAGAAACCTCGGCTCAATCTTATCGTTTGAAAAGTAAATGCTCTGCCAGATAATTGAAAACGCAATTCCTATGACAACGAGAGCAGCCGAGATTCTCGCACCTTTCCTCGATAGGACGAGCACGGACAAAACAGCAAATGCGCAGATGGCAAGAGTTGCCGCAAGGAAGCTTTTGCATACTGCAGCTATAATCGCCGTGAATATGTATGATGAACAAAACCAAAATAAATATCTGTTCCGCAAAATTCACATTCCTTTAAAAACATAGGTGACAAACCGCAAGAGCAGTCTGTCACCCATTTTAAGCTATTTAATGTTAGATTTTGTCGTTAGAGCCGAGAACGTTAACGATCTTGTGCTTTACAAGCTCCTTAATGTTTGCTCTTGCCGGTGACAAATACTGACGCGGGTCGAAGTGCTCCGGATGCTCTGCAAAGTACTGACGGATTGTACCTGTCATTGCGAGACGGAGGTCAGAGTCGATGTTGATCTTGCAGACAGCCATAGAAGCAGCCTGACGAAGCATCTCTTCCGGAACGCCCTGTGCGCCCGGCATATTACCGCCGTTTGCGTTGATCATTTCAACGTACTGCGGAATAACGGAAGAAGCACCGTGGAGAACGATCGGGAAGTTCGGGAGGCGCTTTGAAACTTCTTCGAGGATGTCGAATCGGAGTCTCGGTGTGCCCTTGAACTTGAATGCGCCGTGGCTTGTACCGATAGCGATAGCGAGTGAGTCAACGCCTGTGCGTGTAACGAACTCTTCTACCTCTGCCGGGTTTGTGAACTGAGCATCTTCGTCAGAAACGTTAACGTCGTCCTCGATGCCTGCGAGCTTACCAAGCTCACCTTCAACAACAACGCCGCGTGCGTGAGCGTACTCAACAACCTTCTTTGTGAGCTCGATGTTCTCTTCGAAAGAGTACTTTGAGCCGTCAATCATAACAGATGTGAAACCGCCGTCGATGCATGACTTGCAGATGTCAAAGCTGTCGCCGTGGTCAAGGTGAACACAGATCGGAAGGTCTGTATCCTCGATAGCAGCTTCGATGAGCTTCATGAGGTATACGTGCTTAGCATACTTTCTTGCGCCAGCGGAAACCTGGAGGATAAGCGGAGAGTTAACCTCTTTAGCAGCCTCAGTGATTCCCTGAACGATTTCCATGTTGTTTACATTGAAAGCGCCGATAGCATAGCCGCCTTCATATGCTTTTTTAAACATATCGGTTGAAGTAACGAGTGGCATTTTATATACATCTCCTTAAAAATTTTATACCTATGTTAGTTTACCACATTTTGAAAGAAAATCAAGAGCAAATCAAGAATTTCTGCAGATTTTTTACTTAATCTCTTTCTCAACTACTACAAATTCTTCTGTCTTCTTAAAATTGAGACTTTCAAAGTACTTTTGAACCTTTTCTCTGCCCTCTCTCATAAAGAGCATACGGACAATGTGACGCGCAGAAAGCTGCTCCTCAAGGAAGTCCAACGTCTTTCTGGCATACATGTGACCTGCATCGCTGTTCTGATAGCAAATCTCGCTTATTACAAAATCAAGCGCTCCGTCGTCCCGGTTCTGGGTATTCCCCATAATGAAACCGCACGGAAGGCCATTGTTGTCCATCGTTATAAAGCCCATAAAACCGACAGATTTCGCAATCGAGAAAAGACGCGCGTATGCGGAAGAATACGTCCAGTTCTCCTTCCACGGCTCTTTATTGGCTATACCGGCAAACATCATTGCCGCATTTTTCACGTTATCGAGATTTATCGGTATAAAACGCACATCTTTCACCTCACTTATTTGCAGCTTTTAGGATATCATATTTTTTGCTATTTTGCAACATATTTTGCATTTTTTGTTATTTTTTCGAACATTAACTCACCGACAGAACAATTCCGACGATGATTATGCACGCACAGGCAAGCTTTTTCAGTATATTCTTTTCCTTGTATATAAGCTTTCCGAGGAGAATCGTAACTACTGCCGAGGACTGCTTTAAAAGCGTCATTATGGTTACCTTGCTCGACGGGTCTGCATTCGCAATAAAAACGATTCTGTCGCCGAAGATGAGAAGAAAACTCAGAACATAAACGAGCGGATTTGTGAACGTTTTCTTGAACTCAAACTTTTCTTTCTTGATAAGGATATAGATAAAATAGAACAGAGAGAGCGTGAACATAAACCAGAACTGGAATGCGGACGAGGTTATCTGTCCCGTCGCCATTATATATTTATCAAGTATGCCCGAAATTCCGTTGAGGAAACAGCTGAGGAGAATATACCAGACATATTTGAGCTGATATCCCTCATTTGCCGCCGCCTTTCTTTGGTTTGCAAAATACAGACCGAGGGCAACAAGCGCAAGGCTTATTATTCCTTTCAAAGTAAGACTTTCGCTCAGGAACACAACGCCAAGAAGAGTCGAAAAAATGACACGCGACATATCGCAGATGCCATATACGCTGACGGGAATTTTCCTGATTCCCTTAAAGCTCAGAAGCCACGCAAACACGAGAACCGCTGACTTTAAGCATATAAAGAAAAAGAGATATGGCGGAAACGAGAAAATATCACGTGCAAACGGCACTGACATAAGAAATCCGATAAAAGTATAACCGAAAAGCGCAGGAAGAACGCCGACACCGTTAAGAATTGATTTCTTTATCGGCTCGCGTGCACCTTTGAGTATTCCGTAAATTAAAGTAAAAACTATCCAGAGTTCCAAAAAAATTCCCCCAACATTTTTTGACAAATATATATTTTATCACTGCTTCATAAAATATTCAACCCCTTGCCGTACGGCAAGGGGTTTTCATTTTACTTAAACTGTTTGTCTGCAAAGTCGAGGAACATCCGCCAATCGTATTTTTCGATAGCGTGGTCACCTGTTTTTCTGTGGTATCCGATTGTTCCCTCGTGATATGCGAAATTTTCTTTCACTTCATCATCAACAACCACACCGCGCTTGCCGTAAAGCTCGTAAACTTCACTCGCAAGACGGCACGAAAGAAGCTCTGCATTCGGGTCTGACCACTCATCGTTTGACGCGCTCGCAACATAGAGCGGACGCGGCGCGATAAGCGCAAGCAGCATATGCTGGTCAACCGGAAGCATATCCTCATCGTCGTTGTATTTTCTGTAATTATCGCAGAACCAATTTGTTTTGTCATTTATAAACTCAAGATGCTCGCCCGTCTTTCCGCGGAGAAAAGCCGCACCAGTGCAACCTGAATCGTTTGAAATTGCCATTGCATAGCGCAAATCGCTTGCCGCCGCCCAAAGAGCGGTCTTACCGCTTCTTGAATGACCTACGGAAATAATCTTGTTCGGGTCTATATCCTTATCCGTTACGAGATAATCTACAACACGGCTTGTGCTCCACGCCCACGCCGAGATTATCGACCATGAATCAGAACGGCGCTCTCCGTCAAGCACATCAAAGATTGCACCTTTGTAAACCTCTCCCGGGAAGAAGTCCGGACAGATTCTGCTTGTTTTCATCGTTGCAATGGCGTATCCGCGCTTTACGATTTCGGAAACGGGAACTATCTCAAAATCAAAGGCGTTGTCAACATCTGTATTGCGCTCTTCAAACTCGTGCATTATCATAACGAAAACAGGAAGCTTTTCCTTGTTATTCT
The DNA here is from genome assembly GCA_017532355.1 of Oscillospiraceae bacterium. Next base: position 49,604 of record JAFXJK010000033.1, read on the forward strand.
GCGGAAGAAAAATATCTGCCCCGATTTCGTACCCCGAGAAGGTTATGGAAATCTTCTTCTGAAGAATCCCCTCTTCCCTCTCTATCTCCTTTACGGAAAACGCAAGGTCTTTCGGTCTCGTTATCGGAGGCACACCGTAAACGTAATGCTCGAAAAGCGAGAAAATCTCGTCGCGACGATGCTTTTCCCAAGCTTTTACATCTTTTATTTCGTGTCCCGAAAGGGACGTCATAATCTGCGGAAAAATCATTGATAACACCTTTCTTTAAAACGGAACCTTCTGCAATGCTCTGATTCTTTCTTTTTCTGCCTCAAACTCATCGAGGCGGTTTGTCGTCAGAATCGCAAAGAAGTTTCGCATAAGCTCTGCGTGGCTTTCACAAGAGAATGCGTTTTTTGTAAAGAGCATAAGCTCTCCGTCATACGTCATATCTCCGCCGTTTTCGGCAAGAAATCCGTTCTTTATCTCCTTCATATAGAGAAGGCTCCAGGCATATTCAAGCCTCTTATAGTCGCTCTCGGATGTGTCACTTATGATTTTACAAAGCTCTTTGAGGTATGTATCAAACGCTGCCTTTTCATCCCCACGAAGAACCTTGAACCACTCGCCGAAATTTGCAAACTCATACGGAATCGGAGCGAATGAAACTAAGCCGTTCTCATCTATCGTGATGGATGACATATATCCGAGATTCCAAAGCTCGCGCTTATCGTTTCGCTTCGTCATAAAGAAGTTGCCCATACTGTATGCAATCGGTTTTTCCATATAAATTTCATAGCCCTGTGGCGTATGCGGATGAGAAATGACCACACCGTCGGCACCCGACTCGATAAGGTGGTACGAAAGCTTCTTTACTCCCGAGCGCGGAAACGGACATGTTTCGTTTCCTGCGTGGAGAAGGACAAACACATAGTCGGCCTCCTCTTTTTCTTTTCGCACGAGGTTTCCGTTTGCATAAAAGTCAATCGGAGCAAAACCGAAGGTTTCCTCACCTGCCGCGGTAAACTCATTTTCTGCAAAATTGAAAACGGAGATTTTCTTGCCCTTTATCTGCACCCTGAGCGGCTCGTTTGCCGCTTTGAGGGTTTCGCCGCAACCAAAAGTTTTTATTCCCGCTTCACGGATGCGTGAAATTGACTTAAGCCCAATCTCGCGCCCCTGGTCGCAGACATGGTTATTGGCAAGCGCACCTGCCGAAAAACCCATCTTGCGAAGGAGTGTGAGCGCTCTTACCGGAGAAGAAAGCGCAGGACCCGATTTTTTCACGGGAGCGAGCTCTTCCGTAAAAACGGTTTCGACATTGACAACGGATAAGTCATGTTCACGCACTATTTCCGCAATGGGAGATGCGACATCGGCGATTGTTTTATCGTCCAATTTGTTCACACCTGCGCCGCGAATGCAGAAATCTCCTGCAAAAAGAAGCTTAATTGTTTCCATTTACTTAAACCCCAAAATTAAAATTCGAATATTGCGTAGCTTGTTGCAGGAAGTTTGATTGTATATGTAAGGTCATCTTGCTTTATAACTTCACACACAAACTTTCCTTCCTTTACGAGAGAAAGATTCGGCTTTTCCTTGAAAGTGACGGCAAACGTCTTATCAGCAGCATGGTCAACCGTGTCGCCAAACTCGCGGCTTCGGGTATTTCCTTCGTTATTGAAGATTGAAAGAAAACGCCGTCCGCACTCATCCTCGGAAACGAGCCATGTAAGACTCTCCGAAACATAGCATGGCATAGTTTCTTTTATGAGATCCTGAAGCTTACCCTCAAGCTCTGCAAGATTTTCGCTATCAAGTATCTTCAAATTTTCGCCCTCGTGCTTCTTTGCAAATTTTGCGCCAAGAGTTGCATCGATGAGATAGTCATACTTTTCAAAAACAGAAGCATCCGCATCTTCGTATATGATGTCAAACACATCACCGAAGGCAGAGTTTGTAATCGTGTGACCTTCATTACCAAAGAGATTGTCTTCTCTTTTAAACAAAAGCGATAGAATTGCCTCGCAGCGGAGAAGGTCTTCCCTCTCGGGTGCAAACGTGTCGAGATGTTTATAGACCTCTTCGTTTATCACGCACTTGAATTTATCAAAAGTACCTATAAACTCATCCTTACGCTCGCCACCAAAACGGTAATCAAGCACCTGCATACACTGTGCTTCCCTGGGAAATACAATCGCAAACGGAACTTTCGCGCGGATTCCGCGCATCTTCTCTGCGAAGTGGATAAAGTCACGCTTAAGCTCACCGTATTCAGAAAGGTCGAAGGTTTCCATATCGGTATATGAGCAATTAAGGCCCCACTCCTCGGAGAAGTAGTCAGCACCGCTCATAAGAGCATAGTGATAAATCCTATCCTGCAAAAGACGCGAGCTTCCGCCGTTTTTACCAAACGACGTAAAGTCATCCTGGTGTGTTTCCTGCGTGAGATACCATTCGTTCTTAAGCTCTGTATTAAAGCACGGCATTGAATGCCCTACTCCCGGAACCCCGAGCCAGCATTCATAATAGAGCCCCCATGTCTTGCGCGAGCTTTTTGCAACACCGCGAGCGAGAGCTACTTCCTTTCGCATCATCGGTATCTGCGCACCTACCTCGGGCATAAACGTCTTTATTCCAAGGTCATCATAGAGCTTCGTCATCTGATAGAAGCTGTCACACGGGAGAATGTGTCCGAGCGTTTCATCCATGCGTAATTTGACCAAAGTGCGAAATTCTTCGATAAACTCCTCTATGGTTTCTGCATACTTAAGCTTTGAGTACTCCTCAACTGTTCCCTGTGAGAGCGCGTCAAGGACTTCGCCGTCAGGAGTTATTGAACTTTCACGTTTCATGACCTCGTGAAGCTTTCCGAGGTCATATGGACCATTTCCTCCCATTCTTGAAATAATCGTCTTCCAGTCCGAAAGACGTCGGTTCGAGGCGCTTTCATGAAGCTGAAAGCCTAAAAACCAGTCTCCAAGAATGTTTTCATACTCACGGATGAGATTCTTATCATAATCATAGCGCTGATATGTGATTCCTCCTGCTATTCGGTCAACGTAGAACGGAATTTTATCGTTTTTTATCATTGAATGAAGTTTTCCGCCGATTTCCGCAATATTATTGAACTTTCGTTCTTCCGGAACAGAAAAAACATTCTGAATTTTAAAACCGGTGTCACGGTTTATCATATTATTTTTTTCAAGACCGCGGAAGCTGTCTTCGTTATACACATGGAAGAATCTCATAGCAGTTCTCCTTTATTTCTCGGGATATTTAATCTGTACAACCTTGCCTGTCTTTGTGGATTCTACTGCAGCAAGGCAAACCGCAACGGTTGCCGCACCCTCGTATGCAGTTGTCTTGACCGGCTTGTCATTAACAATGCAATCAACAAGCTCGTTAAGTTCTGCCGCTGTGTTGTGGTGATTGATTGAAACCGGAAGCTCCACCGCAACAAGATTCGGGCGATCCTCCGGCTTATTTGGGAAAAGGCTGTTAAGCTCTGATACATCTTCCTTATAAAGCGTGATTGTCGGATCCATATTGTTGCAGATGATTGTTCCCTTTGTTCCTGCAAATACGGAGCGAAGCGTATATTCACGCTTGCAGCCGATTGAAACGTAAATCTTACCTACAACGTCATTCGGGAACTTGAGAAGCGAGAAAGTTGAATCGTCAACCGGCCAATCCGGAAGACACTTGCGGTTTGCATATGCAAAAACCTCTGTCGGGTCGCCTGCAATCCAGCGAAGAAGGTCAACAACGTGACATCCTCCACCAACATAACCCTCACGGGGATGCTTCGGGTCGCGGCGCCAGTTATCAGCACCGGGGTTTGCGTATTTATAGTCGTGAGCATACTCGCTCTCTACTGCATAGAGTTCTCCGATTTCGCCCTGCTCAATAAGCTTTTTCGCAAGGACAAATGAAGGTGTGTAACGGCAAATCTGGCCAACCATCATCTTTGCAGAATACTTTTTTGATGCTTCTACCATTCTTGCGCATTCTTCGTTTGTCGGAGCCATCGGCTTCTCGCAAAGAACGTGTTTTCCTGCCTCGAGTGCTTTTATCGCCATATCTTCATGCACAAAGTCCGGTGTGCATACGACAACGATATCAACGTCCGGATCCTTATACATTTCATTATAGTCTGTGTATGTCTTCTCAACACCGAATTCCTCGGCGCGCGGAGTGATTCGCTCCGGATGAATGTCGCAGATCGCAACAAGCTCTGTGAACGGATTTGAAACTGCAGCCTGCATATGGAGAGCCGCCATATTACTTGCTCCAATAACGCCAACACCTAACTTTTTCTTAGCCATAACTTCTACCTCACCTTTTTACTTAAAGTTAAAATATTCTTTCGCATTATAATAACATATACCTCGGACAATTTTCCCAAGCGCGTCCATATCGCAAGGATACTCCCCTGCCTCGACCCACTTGCCGAGAAGATTACATAGGATTCGCCTGAAATATTCGTGTCTCGGGTATGAAACAAAGCTGCGAGAGTCTGTAAGCATTCCTACAAACGCTCCAAGCACTCCGAGGTTTGCAAGAGCTGACATCTGCGCCCCCATACCGTCGCGGTTGTCGTTAAACCACCATCCCGAACCAAACTGAATCTTGCCTCTTGTCGGTCCCTTCTGGAAGTTTCCAAGCATTGTTCCGAGGACGTAGTTGTCCTTTGGATTCAATGTATAAAGGATAGTCTTTGGAAGGCTGTCTTCACCGTCAAGAGCATCAAGCAGCCTTGAGAGCTTTTCCGCTATACAAAGGTCATTTATTGAATCAAATCCCGTATCGGGACCTATACTCTTAAACATTCTGCCGTTGTTGTTTCGAAGGGCACCGATATGAAGCTGCATAACCCATCCGCGACGAGCGTACTCTCTTGCACATTCTGCAATTACTGCGGTTTTAAACGCATCAATTTCAGATTCTGCGAGCACATCGCCTGAAAGTTTCTTCTCAAAGGCTTTCTTTGCATCACCGCGAGCAAACGGAACAATCTCCAGACCGTGGTCTGAAAGACGGCATCCCACCTCGTCAAAGTATGCAATTCGAGCCCGAAGCCAAGTTATGAGACCGTCATAGCTTGTAATGCCATTCGCCTTTACATAGTCACAAAAAGCAGGACTGTCAATGTTTACAGCCTTATCCGGACGGAAGGTCGGAAGTACAAGAGTTTCAAACCCTTCCTCACGAAGCTGTTTATGGTATCTCAAATCATCTGACGGGTCATCCGTAGTACAGATAACCTCAACGTTTGATTTTCTTATAAGCGACTTTGCCGAAAATCCGGGAGTTGCAAGCTTTTTGTTGCATATATCCCAGATTCGCTTTGCGCTTTTTTCGCAAAGAGGCTCGTCAATATCGAAGTATCTCTTAAGTTCAAGTGCTGTCCAATGATAAATCGGATTTCCTATAAGATTCGGCATAAGACGTGCAAAGCCGAGCCATTTCTCAAATCTATCGCCGTCACCCGTTATAAACTTTTCGTCTATTCCGAAAGAACGCATCTGACGCCATTTGTAATGGTCCCCACCAAGAAAAAGGTCATATGTATCCTCAAAGCGATAGTCCTTTGCAATCATTTCCGGCGACAAGTGGCAATGATAGTCGATTATCGGAAGCTCCTTTGCAAACTTGTTATAAAGCTTCTTTCCGAGCTTATTTGTAAGCATAAAATCAGAATTGATAATTCCCATAACTGCCTCCTGACTTACCATTTCACCGACCAGCGGGAACTGTATTCCCCTGCCCGCTTGTCAGCATCTTCGTTTTTCACATATGACGAACTCTTCATTCTCTCAAGGAGAAGGCGATCAAACTCATTCTCATCAAAAGGAAACTCTATTTTCTTGTTTCCGAGCCATGACGAGAGGTACGCTGCATTCGAGATCGAAAGCTCGTGGATGCCATCGGTACCGGGTGCAATAAGCTCTTTTCCAAAAAGCACCGAATCCGCAAAGTTCTGAAGAATCTTTACGTGGCCGTTTCCGTCATCCTCGTCTTTTATCTCAACATACTCACAGTCAACAGTTGGATGCATATCGGCAGAATTTTCGCAAAGCTCACGTTCAGGGATAGGAAGCTTCCAATATTTAAGAACGCCGTTTTCAAGGACGAGTTTTCCAAGCTCACCCGTAATCTCAAGTCTATTTGTTCCCGGATATTCGCCGGTTGAGGTTATGAAACTTCCTGTTGCTCCGTCTTCAAATTCAGCGAAGATCGTGACATCATCTTCAACTTCTATGCGGTGGTATTTTGCTATGTCGCAAAAGGCAGTGATTGCCTTTGGCCGACCGCAAATCCACTGCCAGAGGTCAAGATTGTGCGGTGCCTGATTGAGAAGCACTCCGCCTCCCTCACCTGCCCATGTAGCACGCCACGAGCCTGAATCGTAGTATTTTTGCGTTCTGTACCAGTTTGTAACTATCCAGACACTACGCTTAAGCTTTCCGAGCTCACCATTCTTCACGATTTCTCTCGTTTTGGCGAAGAGAGGATTTGTGCGCTGGTTAAACATTATTCCGAAAATCTTGTCGCTTGACTTCGCCACTTCATTGAGCCGTCGGGCAACGGAAACCGAAATATCCACCGGCTTTTCAACAAGCACGTGAAGACCGTTTTCGAGCGCAAACTTCGCAATTACACCATGGGAAATATGCGGAACAGATACTATAACCGCATCCACTTCTCCGCTCTTTATGAGTTCTTCATAGTTTGTGTAATACGCGCAATCGGGGAACTCCTGCGGAAAGCGAGCAAAACGCTCGGTAGAAACATCGCATAATGCCGAAAGCACCATCCCCGATACCTTTCCGTCTGCAATCGCTCTTGCGTGTGCCGAACCTATATTTCCTACTCCAATTACTCCGACTTTGATGTTTTTCATACTAAAGACGCCTCTAATCTGCCTTATTTCGTTCCGCTATATGTACCTGAAATGTCAACAAAAGCTTCTTCGACAACTTCTTTCTTCCTCGAAGTCTTGATCCTCTTCTCAAGCTCTGCATAGTAGAGATCCTCGTCTATCGGAAGCTCTATCTTCTTGCCAAGGAAAGATGAAAGGTGAATAGCATTTGAAAGCATAAGTCCGTTGATTCCCTCTTCACCGTCCGCAACAAGAGGCTTACCCTCGAGGATCGCGCCTGCCCATGCATTGAGAACACCTACGTGCTGTTCGTTCTTGCCATCTGTTTCGAGGTCAATCTTTGTGACCTTGACGCTTCCGAACGGGTTCTTGTTTGTAGCAGAGAATTCCTGTTCGCTCATTTCAAATTCATAGAACGTGAGAACTTCATCCTCAACGACAATCTTCGCCTTGTCCATCTGGATTTCAAAGCGATTTGTACCAAACGCATCACCTGTTGTAGTAATGAATACGCCTGTTGCTCCGTTTTCGTATTCTACATATACAGTAACATCATCTTCAACCTCAATATCGTGCCACTTTCCGTAATGGAGATGAGCCTCTACTGAAGTCGGAAGCCCGCATATCCACTGCCAGAGGTCGAGCTGGTGCGGACACTGGTTGAGAAGAACGCCGCCACCTTCTCCTGCCCATGTAGCACGCCAGTCTCCCGAGTCGTAATATGCTCGCGGACGGTACCAGTTTGTAATCATCCAGTTTGTTCTTCTGATCTGGCCGTATTTGCCGGATTTTACGAGCTCGCGCATCTTGCGGTAAACGTGATTTGTGCGCTGATTGAACATCATTCCGAAAACAACCTCGGGATGCTTCTTAGCTTCCTCGTTCATCTCTCTTACCTGCTTTGTATAAACACCTGCAGGCTTTTCTACCATAACGTGGATTCCTCTCTTCATACACTCCATCGCGTATTTTGCGTGGTCATAGTGCGGAACTGCAACGATGCAAGCATCAATAAGCCCACTCGAAAGCATCTCTTCCGCCGTTTCAAAGCAAGTGATACCCGGAAGATTTGCCTTTGCAAATTCGCGGCGTGATTCTTTTCTGTCTGCAATTGCAACAAGTTCAAAATCCGGGCACTTTCCGTCCTTTACGTTTCCGCTATGGATTGCACCCATATTGCCCATACCAATTATACCAAGCCTGATTTTAGCCATTTTCTTTTCCTCCATTATCTGAAGCCGTAGCTTCTAAGGTTACAGTAGCTTCTCTTCAAACAGTCAAACGGATTCTCGCCGTTGCAGTTATCCTGCTCGACAAACATATATTCCGTCCCTGCAGCTTCTGCCGCCTTGAATACGCGGTCAAAGTTAATATTACCCTCGCCAACCGGTGCCATCTGACGGCCAAACGCGCAGTCTTTAAGGTGGATACACGGAACGCGACCTGATAGCTTTTCAATCCAGGCCGCAGGATCTCCGCCACCAACCTGCACCCAGTATGTATCAACGGTAAATCCCGCCTCATCGGGTGAGACTGCCTCGGCGATGTGGTCGAGGATGAGCTTGCCGTCAACTTTTTTAAACTCCATATCATGGTTGTGGTACATAAAGTACTTTCCACCCTCACGAAGACCTTTTGCAACAGGCTTATAGTCAGAAATGAGCTTTTCAAGAATTTCCTTTTCTTTTCCGTCCTCAAAGTTGATGTACCCAAGACCTACATGCTTACAGTCAAGAACATCGTGTTTCTTGACAAGAGCCTGCATATCCCCTTTGAGCTCGTCCGGAGCGATATGAGTGAGCGGACAGGAAAGGCCGTTCTTCTTAAGCTCTTCTGCAAGCCACTCAGGCTCAAAATCGCAAACACCGGAAATATGAACTGTTGTGTATCCGATATCTGCTATTTTCTTGAGTGTCTCTGAAAAATCGTCAAGATTTTTGCAAAAATCTCTTACTGTATAAAACTGTGCGCCAACTTTCATTTCTACATCTCCTTAATAATTCCTTTGAATGCTACGCACGCGGCGTCAAACGCCTCGTCGTTATCTTTAAACACATACTTCTTTCCTACCTCGCTTGTCTTGCCGTCCTTTTCAAGACCTGCAAGGCCGTCAAACACAGCAAGATGAGGCTCCACCGTAAAGAACTTTCCTCCATTTTTCACGAAATCCCCCGCGATATACGGGATATTTCCATCTCCACTGCCCGCCGGGACAATATCACCCTCACAAAGCACGTCCTTGATATGGACATAGCGGACGTGTTTCTTAAGTGCGTTCCACGCCGTAACCGTATTAACTCCACACTGAACAAAGTTTGCAGGGTCAAATACCGCCGCAAGTTCAGGAATTGCTGTATGAAGCTTAACACATCGCTCGACGGTATCGCCGAAAATGCCTTTTTCGTTTTCGTGGCAAAGTGTAACACCTGTTCCCTTTGCAGCGCAAACGAGCTTTTGCATTCTTTCAAAAACCTCATTCTCATAGATGTCTGCATTCTCGCCATCCGGCATAAAGAATGAGAAAAGACGGATGTTTTTTGCGCCGAGGATCTCGGTAATCTCGAGAAGTCTCTTGAACTTCTCAAGGTACGGAGCAAAATCATCCTTAATATCAATCTTTCCTATCGGGGAGCCGATTGACCACGTGACAAGTGCTGCCGCGTCAAGCTTTCCCCTGACCTCGAGAGCCTTTTCTTTTGTGATATCGGCAATATTTTCACCGTCAACACCGCGAATCTCAAGACCGTCAAGGTCATTTCGCTTCATCGCCGTAATCTGACCGTCAATCGCCGAGCTTGCCTCGTCTGCAAATGCAAAAATTTTTATATTTTCCATCGTTATACACCTGAATATGCCGAGAAGCCACCGTCTATCGGAACGGTGATTCCCGTTACAAAGCCTGCTTTTTCTTCGTCGATAAGCCACTCAACAGCACCGATGAGCTCACTTGCTTCTCCGAATCTTCCCATCGGGGTTGAGCGGAGGATTTTTTCTGTTCGAGCGGTCGGTGTACCGTCCTCATTGAAGAGAAG
>JAFXJK010000034.1 GCA_017532355.1 Oscillospiraceae bacterium
ACGTCAGCAAATACCGGGATAGCACCTGCCTGAACTACCGAGAAAGAAGATGCGATAAAGGAGTAGGACGGAACGATAACTTCGTCGCCAGGGCCGATGCCGAGAGCAGCGATAGCTGTGTGAAGAGCAGCTGTACCGTTTGTTGTGGAGATAGCCATCTTTGCACCAATCCACTTTGCCCATGCTTCTTCAAACTCCATACCTACCTTACCTGTCCAGTAGCAAACCTTACCTGTTCTGAGGAGATCTGCAACCTGGTCGGGTGTCTCAGGAGCAAGCTGCGGCCACATCGGGAAGCCGAGCTCAGCAATGCCTGCGCCATTCATAACTTTCTTTTCAGCCATTTTAATAACCTCTTTCCATTTTTTATTTCAGTAACTGGAATAATTGCATTATACACTATTTTGTTTCATATTTCAAGATGTTTTTTTACATTCAATTATTCATTTTTAATATTCGGCATTTTACACAAAATGCATCTTGTAAATCCAGCACTTTGACGAAGGGTGTCGCTCCACAGGGATAAAACCGTATTCTCCCTATGAAGCGACACCCTTTGCTATTTTCTTTGATAAATACGTTTTGTTTCCTCGCTCTCCGTGCCGTCTTCGCTTTTTATAATAAGCGTCGGAAGAAGCTTTATCCCGCTTCCCCCGCCTTTTCTTGCCTCAAGCAGAACGAGCGAAGGTTCGGCAGAAACGGTGTCCTGAACAAGTCTGAGTCGCTTCGGTGCCATATTGTATTTGAGCAGTGCTTCAAACAGGTCGGAAAGTCGCGACGGACGGTAAACGAGCGAAAAGCTTCCGCCGAATTTCAGGAGATGCGATGCCGCACGGCACACATCGTCAATAGTGCAACAAAGCTCCATTCTTGCACAAAGAAGTTCTTCCCTGTCGGTTCTGAGCCCCGAAGTGAGCGCCATAAACGGCGGATTTGAAACTACCGCATCAAAGCTTCCTGCCGGAAACAATTCATCGCAGCGTTTAAGGTCTGCACATACAACCTGCATACGGTCTTCAATCCCATTGTGTGCGGCATTCTTCTCCGCAAGATGTGCCGCCCCCTCAACAATCTCAACTCCGCAAAGAGAGATTTCGGGGTATCTGGCCGCAAGAAGAATTGACACTGCCCCACTTCCGCAGCCGAGGTCGCAGACCTTGTCACGCTTCCGTATTTTTGCAAACTCAGACAGAAGCATCGCATCGGTCCCGAGCTTTAAGAATTTTGCATCCTGCTCCATGACAAATCCGTTTATTCCAAGCTCATCAAGCTTCATAGCCTCTCACTTCCCTTCTTCCTTAAATGTTATATTCTGTGCCGCAAAAAGTCAAGCGTAAAAAAATTCAGCTTTTTTGAATATTCACTCCGTTTTTTCTTGACATATTGATATTTTACAATTAAAATATAATAGTGGATAATATCAATGTTATTGATTTGCGCTATGCGGATTTTCCGCTTTAACAATAACTGGTTTTATTACATATTGACTTTTGAAACTTGAAAAAACATCATTTAAGGAGGTAATGCATTCACAATGATATTCGGAATGGAAATAACAACCTTTTTCATTGTTGTGGGTTGTTTAGTTGTCATCGCAATTCTCGCATTCATTCTCGGCATTACTTTCCGCAAGAAGGTTGCCGAAAAAACAATCAGCACGGCCGAAAACGAAGCCAAGCGAATTGTCAATGACTCGATAAAGACTGCGGAAAGCAAGAAAAGAGAGCTTCTCATCGAAGCAAAGGAAGAAATTCACAAGAACAGAACTGAATTTGACCGTGAAATGAAAGAACGCCGCGCAGAGCTTCAGAAGGAGGAGCGCCGCGTTGACCAGAGAGAGGAATCTCTCGACAAAAAGCACGAGGCTATTGAGCAGAAGGAAGCTACCCTTGAAAAGAAAATCAAGGATAACGATGCTCTCAACGAGGAGCTCAAGTTGATAAAGCGCAGTCAGCTTGAAATGCTCGAGAAAATCTCAGGCTATACGGTTGAAGAAGCTAAACAGTACCTCATCCAGAACCTCGAGTCCGAAGTACGCCACGATTATGCGGTTCTTCTCAAAAACCTCGAGGATCAGTTCAAGGACGAGGCTGACGAAAAGGCTCGCAACCTCATTTCCCTCGCTATTCAGAAATGTGCATCCGACCATGTTGCAGAAGCTACGGTTTCCGTCGTTCCCCTTCCCAATGACGAAATGAAGGGACGCATCATCGGTCGCGAAGGCAGAAACATCAGAACTCTTGAAACTCTTACGGGCGTTGACCTCATCATTGACGATACACCCGAAGCTATCACACTTTCAAGCTTTGACCCCGTCCGTCGTGAGGTTGCAAGACTTTCTCTTGAAAAGCTCATTACTGACGGCCGTATCCATCCTGCAAGAATCGAAGAAATGGTTGAGAAGGCTCGCCGCGAGGTTGACCTTGTCATCAAGCAGGAAGGTGAACGAGCTACATTTGAAACAGGCGTTCACGGCTTAAATCCCGAAATTATAAAGCTTCTTGGCCGTCTCCGTTTCCGTACAAGCTACGGACAAAACGTCCTTAAGCATTCCATCGAGGTTTCCCACATCGCAGGTCTCCTCGCTGCAGAGCTCGGCGTTGACGTTATGCTCGCAAAGCGCGCAGGTCTTCTCCACGATATCGGTAAGTCCGTTGACCACGAAGTCGAGGGCTCACATATCACAATCGGTGTTGACATTGCGAAGAAGTACAAGGAAAACAACGATGTTGTTCACGCTATCCACGCTCACCACGGTGACGTTGAAGCAAAGACCGTTATCGCTTGCCTCGTTCAGGCTGCAGACGCTATCAGCGCAGCTCGTCCGGGTGCTCGCCGCGAAAACCTTGAGAACTACATCAAGCGTCTTGAGAAGCTTGAAGAAATCTCCAACTCCTTCCACGGTGTTGAGCGTTCCTTCGCTATCCAGGCAGGCCGCGAGGTCAGAATCATTGTTGAGCCCGATAAGGTCAACGACGATGAACTTGTTCTCCTTTCACACGAGCTTGCAAAGAAGATTGAGGAAGAGCTCGATTATCCGGGTCAGATCAAGGTACATCTCGTCCGCGAGACACGTGCCATTGACTACGCAAAATAAGAACTTTGAGTATAGTGATGTAATATATCTGAATTACATCACTATATTTTTTAGAAAGAGGTAACTACTTTGAAGATTCTTGCATTGGGAGACGTTGTCGGCTCTATCGGAATTTCCGCAATATGCGAAAACCTTTCCCTCTTAAAGCGCGAATACGGCGCGAAGTTTACCATCGTAAACGGCGAAAACGCAGATATGGTCGGCATTACGCCCGAACAGGCTGATACGCTTTTCAAGGCAGGGGTTGACGTTATAACCCTCGGCAACCACACGTGGGGCCGTCGCCAGATTGCGCCTTATATTGAAAACGAGCCGTCCCTGCTCCGCCCGTACAACGTTCCCGGAAATGCTCCGGGCGCAGGATATGGAATTTTCGACGCCTTCGGCCGCCGCGCACTTGTGATAAACCTTCTCGGAAGAGTCGGTATGCCCTCGGGTGCTGATAACCCATTCTTTGCCGCTGATAAAATCTTAAAGGATACGGAAGGACAGTACGACTTTGCCGTTTGCGATTTCCACGCTGAAGCCACGAGCGAAAAGCAGGCGCTCGGCTTCTACCTCGACGGCAGGATTTCCGCCGTTTGGGGAACGCACACCCACGTCCAGACGGCAGACGAAAAAGTTCTGCCCGACGGCACGGGATTTATCTGCGACCTCGGTATGTGCGGCGCATACAACTCCGTCATAGGAAGCGCTCCCGAAAAATCGCTTGCAACCTTCCTCGGCTCTGTTCCTGAACGCTTCACGGAAGCCGCAGGTCCTGCCATGATAAACGGCATCTGTCTCGACATCTCAGATGGCGGCAGATGTCTCTCGGTAACACGCATAAACAAAGTCCTGAAAGGATAGATCTGTATGGCTAAAATCATTTACACGGGCGACTTGCACCTCGACAGTCCCTTCACTTCCCTTTCAAATGAAGAAGCGAAAGCTCGCCGCGCAAGTCTCCGCGAGGTTTTCTCAAAAATCATAGACGTTGCAAACTCGGAATCTGTTGACGTTCTCATTCTCGCAGGAGATGTTTTTGACGCGCCCTCCCTTCGCCCGGAAAGCGCAAGCTCACTCCTTCGTGACCTCGCTCGCGCAAAGTG
>JAFXJK010000035.1 GCA_017532355.1 Oscillospiraceae bacterium
AACTACCGTCCGCAGTTCTACTTCCGTACAACTGACGTTACAGGTGTTATCACACTTGAAGACGGCGTAGAAATGTGCATGCCGGGCGATAACGTTGTTATGAACGTTGAGCTCATCACTCCGATCGCTATTGAAGAGGGTCTCCGCTTCGCTATCCGTGAAGGCGGCAGAACTGTTGGTTCAGGCGTTGTTGTCGGCGTTGAGGCATAATTAGCTTTTAACTTTAAAAGAGGTATCGGTTTCCGATACCTCTTTTTCTATTTGGAAAAACTTTTTGTAAAAAAATATGTTAATTTTGAATTATTGCTATTGACCTTTCGTCACTTCTATTATAAAATATATATGTTATATTATAAAGTAACAAAAGAAGTCTCAAGGAGGAGTTTATATATGCCTTTCGAGTTAGATGCAGGCACAGAAGTAATAGTTCCAATTAAAGTCATCGGTACCGGTGGCGGCGGCGGTAACGCTGTCAATCAGATGATCAATTCCGGAGTTCGCGGTGTTGAGTTCATCGTTATGAACACAGACCGTCAGGCTCTCCACAAGTCATCCGCTACATACAGAATCCAGCTCGGCGAGAAGCTCACGAAGGGTCTTGGCGCAGGTTCTGACCCTGAAGTCGGCAAGAAAGCTGCAGAAGAAAGCCGCGAGAGCATCAAGAAAATGCTCGAGGGCACGGATATGGTCTTCATCACTGCAGGTATGGGTGGTGGAACAGGTACAGGTGCTGCTCCCATCGTCGCAGAGATTGCTCGTGAGATGGAAATCCTCACAATCGGTGTTGTTACAAAGCCGTTTGCTTTCGAGGGTAAGACTCGTATGATTCAGGCAGAACAGGGAATCGAGACATTGAGAGAAAAGGTTGACTCTCTCGTTGTTATCCCGAACGAGCGTCTTAAGTGCGTTTCTGAGCAGAAGATTACTTTCCTCAACGCTTTCGAGGTTGCTGACGATGTTCTTCGCCAGGCTATCCAGAGTATTTCAGAGCTTATTTCAGGCGGCGGTCTTGTTAACCTCGACTTTGCCGACGTTAAGAAGATTATGAAGGATGCAGGCTATGCTCACATGGGTGTTGGTCGCGCTTCCGGTAAGGATAAGGCGGCTGAAGCTGCTCGTATGGCTATCCAGAGTCCGCTTCTTGAGACATCTATCAACGGCGCTCACGGCGTAATCATCAATATCACAGGTTCTCTCGACATCGGTCTTGACGAGGTTGAGACAGCTGCAGAGATGGTTCGCGAAGCAGCCCACGAGGATGCGAACATCATCTTCGGTGCAGCGTTTGATCCGGACCTTGAGGACGAAATCAGAGTTACTGTTATTGCTACGGGCTTTGAGGGCAAGTCAAATCCGATGCCTGCAACTCCGGTTAAGGAAGCAGCTCCTGCTCCTGCAGTAGCACCGGTTGCTCCGGTTGCAACGGAAGAGCCGTCTTTCCCGAAATTCCGTTCTTCTCTCTTTGATGATGAAGAACCAGCTACGAAGCCGTTTGACATTGATATCCCGGTGGCTTCTGAAGAAACCCCGGCAGCGAGCGGCAGTGATGACGATGAAGATCCATACGAGCTCATCGTTAAGATGTTCCAGAATAGAAATTAGTATGAAAAGCTTGGAATATATTATATTCCAAGCTTTTTTTTGAAAAATTATAGAAAAGTGCATTGTAATTATAGAAAAAACTATTGTAATGCAAATGGCGGCATGATAAAATGACAAGTGAAGTTGGCAAAGAAATATGCCGGCAATTTTAGCGTTATAGGGAGAGAAAAAGATGAAAAAGGTGTTTCTCAAAAAGGGTATAAATGACTGTAAGATAGTCATTCCGGAAAATGCTCATATTGTCGAAAAAACTGCGGCAGAAGAACTTGTAAGCTATATCGAAAAAGCACTTTCTGTCAAGCTTCCGATAGTTGCTGAAAGCGAAGCCGAGGGCAAGTGCATTTACGTAGGTCACACAGAGTATGCAAAGAAAAGAAACATCCTCGGAAAGAGTAAGGAAAATTGGATAATTGCGATGGCTGACGGTAACCTCGTCCTCACGGGCGGTGAGAAGCGTGGCGACCGCGGTATTATCTATGCCGCATATCACTTCCTCGAGGAAAACGTCGGCGTTCGCTGGTGGAATGCATACGAAGAAGATGTTCTCGATCTTGATTCGCTCTCGATTGCAGAGGATTTTTATAAGGAAGGAACGCCTTTCTTCCCGTACCGCAAGCCGTTTCTCGATTCACAATGCGGCGTTGAGCGCTATGCACAGATGCCGAGAGTGCGCGTGAATACAATTTCTCCGCTTGATGATGGTATTCTTGACGGTGCCTATGACCCTGATGTCCGCAAATATGGAGATGTAATTTCTCACGGTCGCCCACACCATACTCACACTATGCCTAAGTATTTTAATGCTGAAGAGACGTTCAAGGAGCATCCTGAATGGTTTGCATGGAACGAGAAGGAACAGCGCCATCTCCCGCGTGGTCATTTCTGCTTCTCAAACGAAGAGTTTTTCAACACTCTTCTTAATAAGCTTCTTGCATATATGGAAGAAGATGAGAGACTTGCAAAGGAAACAGGCGTTGAGCTTCCTACATATTACTCTCTTGCGCTGGACGATAAGGACGCAAGCTACTATTTCTGCCAGTGCCCGAAGTGCAAGCCTATACTTGAAAAATCAGGATTTTCGGGATATGTTCTCAATTTCGTAAACCGAATTGCGCGTGAGGTTAAGAAAAAGCATCCGTGGGCGAGAATCGAATCTCTCTGTTATGTTATCTTCTCCGAACCGCCGAAGGACGATACAGTTCCCGAGGAGAATGTGGTCATCCGTATTGCGGCAGACCGCTCGGATATTCTCCACGGCTTCCGCGAACCGTGGAACAGAGTTTATCTCCGTTGGCTCCGCGAGTGGTCAGAGAGATGTAAAGTAAACGGTGCAAGTTTGCACATTTATCAGTATATGTATCACATTCAGATTCACGGCCCGTTCCCGATTTTCTGGGGGCTTCAGAGCTTTATGAAAGGCTTTGCGGAGTACGGCGTTGAGGGCGTTTTCTCCGAAAGCCAGAATCAGTTCTCCGATTGCTGGGATCTCAACAAATATGTCTTTACCCACCTTCTCGAGGATCCCGACTGCGATGTAGATGCATTGGTTGCTGACTTCTGCGACCGCTACTACGGAAAAGCGGGAGGATATGTAAAGGAATATCTCGAAGTCATCCGCGATGCGATGTACCGCAACATTACCCACAACTATTGCATGTGTGACGATACTGAGCTCAACTTTATTGATGCCCGCGCCGCAATCGACGGTGCAAAGGCGCTTGACCGTGCGGCAGATGTGATTGGCGATAATAAGCTTTATCGTGCGCGTCTTGCCTTCCTTCGCAAGGCGCTTGACGGCGTAATCTTAAATCGCTACTTTGACTTTAAGCGTCAGGCAGAGAAAATGGGCGAGAGCTTTGATTTTGATATCCCGCTTCTCAAAAAACGTGTTGCAGAGGCCTTGCGCGAGTTCTTGACTCTTCCGAATGCGGCACGCTTTGAGAAACGTGTCGAGGAGGAGATTGAGTACTACTCAAATCTTCCCGAAAAGGACGAGGTTCTTGATATTCCCGAATATTTCAAGGACGTAGATCCGAAGGATATATGGCAGTACAGACCGGCCTACGCTACAAAAACAGGTCTTAAGGCTCTTCGCGAGGTTTTCGGTTTGTGGCCCGTTGAGGATAGCGACAGCACGGTTTCAAAGGTGCTTAAAGTAAGCTATGACAACTGCCGCGGAAGCCAGCGCGACAACATTATGGTTCCGCCCCTTAAATCGGAAGGAAAGCGCCCTCTCAACTTCAGCCTCTATCAGGATAATGAGGTTGTGGGAGAGCTTAACCTTTACCGCGAAGACCTCATTCAGGGCGGATATAACATCTATAAAATCGGCCATGTTGAGGATATTTCAAACTATCCCGACACTTCTCTTATCGCATACGACTACGGATTCCTCTCAATAAAGATAAACGGACTTCTTGCAGACTTTCCGATGGAAGACTGCGATGTCTATCTATCAATGAAGCCGTCGGGCGAGCTTTACGGCGGAAAAGCGGGAGAGGAAAACGCGCTCTTTATTGACCGTATGATAGTTGTAAAAACGAAATAAATACCTGTAAAAAGCCGTGATTTTTCACGTTTTTTCTTGCAACTGGAAAAATAAAAAAACTATTGTAAAGTAAACTTGACTATGCTAAACTGTCAAGGAAAGCAAAAGCTTTATATAAGGAGAAGAAATAATGGAAAAGCTTTTTATTAGAAGGGGAGTAAATGACTGTAAGATAGTCATTCCCGAAAACGCTCATATTGTTGAAGAGACAGCAGCAGAGGAGCTTGTGAACTATATTGAAAAAGCTCTTTCGGTGAAACTTCCGGTAGTTTCTGAAAAGGACGCATCGGGTAAGTGTATCTATGTCGGCCATACCGAGTATGCAAAAAGAAACGGCGTTCTCGGAAAGAGTAATGAAAACTGGATAATAAAGAGGCTTGACGGTAATCTCGTTCTCACAGGTGGTCTCAAACCGAGCGACCGCGGACTCATGTATTCAGTCTATCATTTTCTTGAGGATGTCGTAGGAGTAAGATGGTGGACTCCGCGTGAGGAGGATGTCTTGTCACTTGAAACTCTCGAAATTGCAGATGATTTCTGCAAAGAGGGAACACCGTATTTCCCACACCGCAAACCGCTTATGAATTTCAATACGGGAGTTGAGGGTTTTTCTTTCTTTCCGAAAACGAGAACAAACGTAATTTCTCCGTTTGACGACAATCTCCATGACGGACCGTATACTCCTGAAGTCCGCAAATTTGGTGAAATTCAGTGGTACGGACGTCCGCATCATTGTCACGTTATGGGAAAGTACTTCCCGGCTGATGAATATTACGATGAGCATCCCGACTGGTGGGCATGGAATGAAGAAAAGCAGGAACACATCAGAAAGGGCCATTATTGCTTCTCAAATGAAGAGTTTTTCAATGCTCTTTTGAATAAACTTCTTGGATTCATAAAAGAAGATGTGGAGCTTTCCGAAAAGACAGGTGTCGAGCTTCCGTATTACTATTCGCTTTCTCTTGATGACCTTGATGCTGACTACTTCTTCTGCCAGTGCCCGAAGTGCAAGAAGATTCTTGAGGAGTCGGGACACAGCGGATATGTCATTCGTTTCATAAATCGAATTGCGCGCGAGGTAAAGAAGGTATATCCGTGGGCAAAGTTTGAAACGCTTGCCTATGTTATCTTCGCTATTCCGCCGAAGGACGATACAGTTCCTGATGAAAATGTAGTTATCCGTCTTGCTTGTGACCGTTCGGATATGACACATGGCTTTGTTTCTCCTGCAAACCGCCCGTATCTTGATAAGCTCAAAACATGGTCAGAGCTTTGCAGTAAAAAAGGTGCAGAGCTGCAGATATGGCAGTATATGTTCAATCTTCAGATGAACTATCCGATGCCGCTTGTTTATGGCCTTCCGAGCTTCTTCAAAGCATATAAGGAATACGGCGTAAAGGGTTTCTTTATCGAGATAGAAAAAGAGCCGTCAGACTTCCATGAACTCAACGTGTATGTGCTTACTCATCTTATGGAAGATCCCGACTGTGATGTAGAGTGGCTCATTACTGACTTTACAAACCGCTATTACGGCAAGGCAGGCCCTTATGTCAAGCAGTATCTCGAGGTTCTCCGTGACGCAATGAACCGAAATGTCGTTCACGCATATTGTTGCTGTGAGGACAGCCCGTTCAATTACATTGACGCCCGTGCGGCAATCGACGGTACAGCGGCACTTGACCGCGCGACAGAAGCACTCGGAGAAGAAGCCCCGTACCGTGCTCGTCTCAACTGGGTACGAAAGACATTTGACGGCGTAATGCTCAACCGCTACTTTGACCTTAAGCGTCAGGCAGAGAAGATGGGCGAGAAGTTTGAATATGACCGCGCAGAATTGAAGGCACGCGTAGTCGCCGCGATAGAAGAGCGCGATACAGACGCGTGCAAAGAGGCAGGCGCAACAGGTGCACGAAATACTTTGTCTCAGGATGAGATTGATTACTACACAAACCTTCCCGATGAAGAGGTAGTTCTCGATATACCTGAATACTTCAAGAATGTCGCACCTGAAAATATCTACCAGTTCCCGATGGCAGATATCACCAAAATGGCAGATACAAGACTCCGCCCGGTATTTGGTTTCTGGCCTGTTGAGGATAAGGAGACTAAGGTTCCGACAGTTCTCAAGATTTCTTATGACAACTGCCGCGGAAGCCAGCGCGATTACATCATGGTCGCAACCTCAAAGACCGCCGAAAAGCCGAAGGCAATCAACTTAAGCCTCTATCAGGATGACGTCGCAGTAGAACAGCTTAACCTCTATCGCGAAGATTTCATTCAGGGAGGATACCACATTTACAAAATAGGTAGCCTTAAGGATATTAAGAATTACCCGGATTCGTCTCTCATAGCATACGACTACGGATTCCTCTCGATCAAGATAAGCGGTATTGCCGCAGTATGGCCGATGGAAGATTGCGATGTTTATCTCTCAATGAAGCCGTCGGGAGAGATGTACGGCGGAAAAGCGGGAGAGGAAAACGCACTCTTTATCGACCGCATGATAGTTGTAAAAACCAGATAAATATCTCTAAAAAGCCGTGATTTTTCGCGGCTTTTTTCTTGTTAATGAAAAAAATAAAAAGGTATTGCAATTTAAAGACGAGTATGCTAAACTGTCAGGGAAAGCAAGATTATTTTAAAGCTTGCAAAAAGTGTTATAGGGAGAAAAAGAAATGGAAAAGGTATTTCTCAAACGTGGGGTAGAAGATGCGAAAATCGTCATCCCCCAAAACGCTCACGTTGTTGAAAAAACAGCGTCTGAAGAACTTTGTAACTATATCGAAAAATCACTCGGCATCAAGCTTCCGATAATCTGCGAGTGCAAGGCAGAGGGCAAGTGTATCTATGTTGGTCATACCGAGTTTGCAAAGAAGAATAACATTCTCGGAAAGAGTACAGAAAACTGGATTATAAAGATGGTTTCGGGTAACCTCGTTCTCACAGGTGGTGTGAAGAAAGGTGACCGCGGTATTATCTACGCTGCATACCACTTCCTTGAAGAAAACCTCGGAGTGCGTTGGTGGAACGGTCTTGAAGAGGATGTTCTCACTCTTGACGAGTTTAAAATCGCAGAGGATTTTGAAAAAGAAGGAACTCCGTATTTCCCGTACCGCAAACCGCTTACGGATATTCTTATCGGCTTGGACAATGCAGATGCCGAGAAGGGCGCGGCTGATGGCGCAGATAGTTCATCCGTTCCCGGAATGGAGAAGTACCCGTTTATTCCGAGATCGAGAATAAACGTTCTCTCTCCGCTTGATGACAACATCGAAAGCGTGTATGAGCCCATAGTTCGCAAGCATGGTGATATGCTTACACACGGACGTCCCCACCACGTTCACGTTTTGGGTAAGCTCTTCCCGAAGGCAGAAACCCATGCAGAGCATCCCGAGTGGATGGCTTGGAACGAGGATAAGAAAGAGCGTCTTAAGTTAGGTCACTACTGCCTTTCTAACGAAGAATTCTACAACGCTCTTATGGAGAAGCTTCTCGGATTTATAAAAGAGGATGTTGAGCTCGCTGAAAAGACAGGTGTCGAGCTTCCGTATTATTACTCGCTCTCGTTTGACGACCTTGACGCAGAGTACTTCTTCTGTCATTGCCCCGAGTGTAAGAAAAAGATTGAAAAATCAGGTGTAACGGGCTACGCTCTTCAGTTTATAAACCGCGTCGCAAGAGATGTGAAGAAGCTCTATCCGTGGGTAAAAATTGAGTTTCTTGCATACGTCGTATTCGTTCATCCGCCGAAGGATGATACCGTTCCCGAGGAGAACGTAGTTATCCGTATCGCAGGAGATCGTGCGGATATGACACACGGCTTTGTAGAGCCTGCAAACCGTCCGTATCTCGATAAGCTCAAGAACTGGTCAAAGCTTTGTGCTGTGAACGGAGCAGAGCTTCAGATATGGAAGTATATGTTCAACCTCCAGATAAACTTTGCATGTCCGCTCGTTTTCGGTCTTCAGAACTTTATTCAGACATACCGCGATTATGGCGTAAAGGGTATTTTTGTTGAGATAGAAAAGTTCTCCTCAGATTGCCACGACCTCAACGTATTCGTGCTTACGCGTCTCCTCGAAGATCCCGACTGCGATGTTGAGGCTCTCATTGAGGACTTCTGCAACCGCTACTACGGCAAGGCAGGCGAGGCGGTCCGCGAATATCTCTATGTCCTCCGCGATGCACAGAACAGAAACGTTGTCCATACATACTGTATGTGTGACGATAGCCCATTTAACTATATCGACGCTCGCGCTGCAATCGACGGCACGGCAGCTCTTGATAAAGCAACTGAGGCTATTGGCGACGAGATGCCCTACCGTGCCCGTCTTAACTGGCTCCGCAAGACCTTTGATGCAGTAATGCTCAACCGCTATTTTGACTTTAAGCATCAGGCTGAAGAGAATGGCGAGAAGTTTGAGTATGACTTCAAGATTATGAAAAAGAGAATAGTAGATGCGATAAACGAAAACTACGCAAGACAGCCTGTAGAGGGCGGTTCAGCTATTGCGAGAATCACACCGCCTGAGGATGAGATAGAGTATTACACAAATCTCCCCGAAGAGGAAGAGATTCTCGATATTCCGGAATACTTCAAGGATATCGATCCGAAGGATATTTACCAGTTCCGCATGGCAGATATCACAAAGGCGGCAGATAAGCGTCTGCGTCATACCTTCGGCTTCTGGCCCGAGAATGATCCCGATACAACTGTTTCAAAGTCGCTCAAGATAAGCTTTGATAATTGCCGCGGAAGCCAGCGTGATTACATCATGGTCGCAACGCCGAAAACTGCAGAAAATCCGAAATCAATCAACTTCGGTCTCTATCAGGACGATGCTTTTGTAGAGGGAATAAAGCTTTACAGCGACGACTTCATACAGGGTGGATATAACATCTACAAGGTAGGTCATGTTGACAACATTTCAAACTATCCCGACACTCATCTTATCGGGTATGACTATGGCTTCCTCTCAATCAAAATACGAGGAATTGCTGTAACCTTCCCGATGGAGTCTTGCGACGTCTATCTCTCAATCAAACCGTCGGGAGAGATGTACGGAGGCAAGTCGGGCGACGAAAACGCTTTGTTTATTGACCGCCTCATAGTTGTAAGGACAAAATAATTATAAAAATACCGTGAATTTTCACGGTATTTTTTTATTGCCTGAAAAAATGTTGCATTATGATTTCTTGTATGATAAACTTAAAGAAAATAAACCAAGGAGAAGTACATATGTTTTTTTTGAAAAAAGGTGTAAATGATTGCAAAATTGTTGTTCCGAATGATGCTCACGTTGTTGAGAAAACGGCTTCGGAAGAGCTTCAGAATTATATTGAAAAAGCACTCTCTGTAAAACTTTCGATTGTAAGTGAAAGTAAAGCGGAAGGCAAGTGCATCTATGTCGGTCATACCGAGTATGCAAAGGCAAATGGCATCCTCGGCAAGTCAAAAGAAAACTGGATAATGAAGATGGTAGATGGTAATCTCGTTCTCACAGGCGGAGTCAATCGTGGTGATCGCGGTATTATCTATGCAACATATCACTTTCTTGAAGACATAGTTGGTGTACGTTGGTGGACTCCGTTTGAGGAGGATGTTCTCTCTCTTGAAACTTTGGAGCTTGGCGAAGACTTTTATAAGGAAGGAACACCGTACTTCTACTACCGCAAGACCTTTGCGGACTCTTTGTGCGGAGTTGAGTTCTTTCCGCATACCGTAAGAGGTCGAGGAAATGTCCTTTCTGCGTTTGACGATGGAATTCCCGAGGGCGTATATCATCCCGACGTCCGCAAATACGGGGATGTCCTCACGATGGGACGTCCGCACCATGTTCATACGATGTCGAAATACTTTCCGCCTGAGAAATACTTTGATGAGCATCCGGAATGGTGGGCGTGGAATAATGCTCTCGGAAAACACCTCAAAGAGGGGCACCGTTGTCTTTCGAATGAAAGCTTCTTTAACGCTTTCCTTGAAAAGCTGCTTGGCTTTATAAAAGAAGATGTAGAGCTTGCGGAGAAGACGGGCGTTGAACTTCCGAGCTTCTATTCAATAACGATGGATGACCTTATGGGTTATTGTTTCTGTCAGTGCCCCGAGTGCTCAAAGACGATAGAGAAATCGGGATATTCGGGCTACACTCTCAAGTTCATAAACCGCATTGCGCGTGAGGTCAAAAAGGTTTATCCGTGGGCAAAGATTGAAACTCTTGCATATCTCAACTACATAAAACTCCCGAAGGATGATACTTTGCCTGAAAAGAACGTTGTCATCCGTCTTGCAGATGTCTATATCGACCTTGCACGCGGTGTAACTTCTCCGACAAATGCACAGTATCTTGAAGAACTCCGCGGCTGGTCAGAGCTTTGCAAAAAAGCAGGCTGTGAGCTTTATATATGGGATTATCTCTATAATATCCAGATCAGCTATCCGCTTCCGATCTTCCGCAGACTCAAGGATACAGTGCTCGCTTTTGCAGAGTACGGAGTAACGGGTGTGTTCGCGGAAACAGAGGCGCAACTTTCGGATTCGCGCGTTCTTAATAATTACCTTATGTCGCATCTCCTCGAAGATCCGTATGCAGATGAGGAAGTGATTATAGATGATTTTCTTGCCCGTTACTACGGAAGTGAGGCAGGTAAAATCATAAAGGAATATTATAAGGTTTTAGAGGACTGTCTTGATAGAAACAAGGTTCGTGCGTATTGCTGTGAAGAGGACTCACCGTTTAACTATCTTGACCCCAAGACTGTAATTGAGGGAAGTAAGCTTCTTGACCGTGCAGAAGCTGTAATCGGCGACGAGAAGCCTTACAGAACAAGGCTAAACTGGCTTCGTAAGCCGCTTGATACAGTTATCCTCAACAGATTCCACGATTTTAAAAAGGAGGCTGAGCGCGACGGTCTTGAGTTTAATTTCGATTTTGAAAAGGTGCGTGCCCGTGCAATAGCGGCACTTATGGAATACCGTTCAGACCCCGAAACAATAGGAATATCAACTCCACCTGACGTATCGGGTATCTTTGAATGTGTGGACGAAAGACACGCTTACGAATTCCCGATAAGAACGCTTGAAGGTCTTGCGGTATGCACAGGAGTTGAAATGGATTATCTCAGAGAGCTTTCGGCAGACGAGGAAGTCTTTGAGGTTCCTGAAGAACTGAAGGGTGTTCCGAGTGAAGATGTTTATCAGTTCCCGATAAAAAATCTGGTTAAGTTTACACTTGGTTTCTTCATAGAACCGTTTGGTTATTCTCTCGTTGAAGATGAAAAGGCAGGCGCGTCAAAGGTTATGAAGCTTTCTTACGATACGGCGACGGGTGAGCGTGCACCGTATACGCTCGTTCCGACATCGAAAAATGCCGAAAGCAAGCAAGCGCTTCTCTTTGAACTTTGTCAGGAGAATGAAACAGTAGGAGACCTTAAACTTTATCGTGAGGATATCCTTGCGGATGAGTACAAGCTCTATAAGATTGGTAGCCTTTCGGGAATTTCAAAATCTTACAGCACGCGTGTAAGACTTCCACAGGAGATTACGATTGACCTCACGGGACTTGCAATAACTTTCCCGATGGATGAATGCGACGTATATATCCGAATGAAGGCGAAAGGTGAGATTTACGGCGGAAATCCGGAGGATGAAAACGCGACATACTATGATCGCCTTATAGTTGTAAGAAGGAAGTAGATTAAGATGTTTTTTCTCGGAAAAGGTATAAATGATTGCAAAATAGCAATTCCGAAGGATGCTCATGTTATTGAGAAAACAGCTTCGGAAGAGCTCTGCAACTATATAGAAAAAACGCTTTCTATTTCGCTTCCGATAGTTTCTGAAAATGAAGCTTCGGGTAAGTGTATCTATGTCGGTCATACCGAGTATGCGAAGAAGAACGGTATCCTCGGCAAGTCAAAAGAAAACTGGATAATGAAGATGGCAGACGGAAACCTTGTCCTTACGGGTGGCGTAAAGACAGGTGACCGCGGTATAATCTACTCCGTTTACCACTTCCTTGAGGATATCGTCGGTGTGCGCTGGTGGAATCCTTATGAGGAGGATGTTCCGTCGCTTGATTCTCTTTCGATTGCAGATGATTTCTACAAAGAGGGAACGCCACACTTTGTACTTCGCAAGCCGATTTTCAACAGACCGCTTGGTGCAGAGGAGGGGGTAAGAACCTTTTCTCATATCGCAAGAACACGCACTAACATGGTTTCGGAGTTTGACGACGATGTGCCTGACGGGGCATACAACCCTGAAATCAGAAAGTTCGGAGATGTCGCGCATTACGGCAGACCTCACCATTGTCACGTTATGGGAAAGCTTTTCCCAAAGGATGAAACTTATGACGAGCATCCCGAGTGGTTTGCGTGGAACAAGGCAGAGGGTAAGCGAATAAAGGACGGACACCGCTGTTTTTCAAATGAAGAGTTTGTAAAAACGGTTATTGAAAAACTTCTCAAGACGATAGAAGAAGACGTTGTTCGCCACGAGAAAGAGGGGACAGAGCTTCCGTACTGTTATGCAATTTCGCCGGATGACATTCCGGGAACGGAAGCCTTTTGCCAGTGTCCGGAATGTGAGAAGATTATTGAGAAAGCGGGATATGGTGGGTATTGCCTTCGATTTATAAACCGTATCGCCCGCGAGGTAAGAAAGGTTTATCCTTTCGCAAAGATAGAGCACCTCGCATACTTCAGCTTCATTGAACCTGCTTGTGACGGGACGCTCCCTGAGAGTAATGTTGTTGTTCGTCTTGCGAACATATATGTCGATGTTCTGCGCGATATAGATTCCGTATCGAACAGGAGATATAAGCGCCTTCTTGCGGAGTGGTCAGAGGTTTGTAAGAGGGCAGGCTCGGAGCTTCATGTGTGGGAATATATGTTCAATATGAGGCTTAATTATCCGCTTCCGATATTCTACCGTATGCAAGATACGATAAAGGCCTTTGAAGCGTACGGTGTAAAGGGTGTTTTTGTAGAAATTGAAGAGCACCTTTCCGATATGTGGGAGCTCAATAAGTATGTTCTTTCGCATCTTTTGGAAGAACCTGACTCCGATATTGGTGTAATGGTGAAGGACTTTACAGACCGATATTATGGCGCGGCAGGAAGTTTTGTCCGCGAATACCTCGAATTGCTTAAGAGAACATCGGAAAAACATATTACGACTGTCTATTGCTGTCTTGAAGACAGTCCCTTTAACTACATTGATGCGGAATGCGCAATCAAGGCATCGGAAATTCTTGACCGAGCAGAAAAGGCGATAGGTGATGCAACGCCGTACCGCGCACGCCTTGACTGGCTTCGGAAGTCGCTTGACAGCGTGATTCTCACAAAATACAATGACCTCAGAAAGACGGACAGCACTTTCGAGTTTGATACGGATAGTCTCCGCGCGAGGGTTGTTTTGGCACTTTCGGAGTACGCGAAACTTCCGCTGAATTTGAAACATTCCTGGCGCGTTCCGATTGAGGAGGCGTATTTCAAGTCACTTCCGTTTGATGAGAAGAAGCTTGAAATTCCCGAAATATTTAAGGGCGAAAATGAGGCAGATATCTATCAGTTCCCGATTAGTAATATGTTCGGTTTTGCAGGGATTTGCGATGAGCTTTCGGCTTCGGGCAGTGTGGTAAAGCTCACGCCTGAGATTGCCGCGCCTTTTGGTTGGGGAATTGATGCCCGGCCGACTTCAAAGTATGCCGAGCATCCGCGCGGTGTAAAGTTCAGTCTTTACCAGAACGAGAAAACGGTCGCGGAACTTTCTCTTTACAAAGAGGATTTTGCCAACGACGGATACAGGCTTTATAAGATAGGAACTGTTCAAAATATCAGTTCTCATCCCGATACCGCGCTTGTCTTTTATGTTATGGGTGCAGTGTCAATAAGTCTCTCCGCGCTCTCCGTAACTTTCCCGATGGAAGAGTGCGATGTGTACCTTTCGCTTTGTGCAAAAGGCGAGCTTTATGGCGGAGACCCTTCTGATGAAAATGCGATTTATTTTGACAGAATGATAGTTGTGAGAAAAAATGTGTAAAAACATCTTGACTTTATTGTACTAAAGTAGTAAAATACTTTTATCAAAAGCGTCTGAGCAGGAAGAAGTAAGTTCGGCCGTAACTCATAAGAGAGCTGTCGGGTGGTGCGAGACAGTGGGGGAGACCGTTCTGAATACATCCTGTGAGCTGCGCACCGAAAGAGTTTCTCCGGTAGGCTGCGTCGGGAGTTCCCGTTACAGAACGAAAGTGTTGTCAGACACTTTAAAGGCCGTAACCGTGAGGTTGCGGTAAACTGAGGTGGTACCACGGGAAAAATCTCGTCCTCTGTATTCTTAGTAAGAATACGGAGGACTTTTTGTTTTCTCCGTATTCGGAAAACAAGGAGGAAATAAAAATGACAAACGCACAGCTCTACACAATCATCGCTCTTTGCGCATACGCATTGGTGATGGTGCTGATCGGATGCATCAGCTACGGAAGGTCCAAAACTCTTGACGGCTTCCTCATAGGCGGAAGAAATATCGGTGCATGGGTAACCGCCTTTGCATACGGTACTACATACTTCTCTGCGGTAGTGTTCGTCGGATACGCGGGTCAGCACGGCTGGAATATCGGTGTCGGCAGTATCTGGATAGGCATCGGTAACGCGGTTCTCGGATGCCTTCTTTCATGGCTTTTGTTTGCAAATCGCACAAGAAAGATGACAAAGCATCTCGATGCAAAGACTATGCCTGATTACTTTGAGAAAAGATATAATTCAAGGGGTATGAAAATATTCGCGGCGGTTATAATCTTTATCTTCCTCGTTCCGTACTCTGCGGCGGTTTACAAGGGACTGGGTTCCCTTTTTAGCGCAGTGTTCCCGGGTGTCGAAACGTGGGTATGGATGCTTATCATCGCGTCGCTCACAGCTGTTTACCTTGTTGCAGGAGGATATATCGCAACTGCATATACGGACCTCGTTCAGGGTGTTATAATGATTGCTGGTGTTGTATGTCTTATCGTTGCAGTTCTCAGTCATGACACGGTCGGCGGCATTTCAGGACTTATGGCTAACCTTGCAGCAATCCCCGGAGACGGAGCGCAGCTCACAAACATCTTCGGTGGCTCTTCTTTCAAGTTCCTGTGCTTTAACATTATGCTCACAAGCTTCGGTACATGGGGACTTCCGCAGATGATAGGCAAGTTCTACGCAATCAAGGACACCGCCGCAATCAAGCGCGGAACAATCATATCGACAATCTTCTGCCTTATCATCGGTTGCGGTGCGTACCTCATAGGAAGTACATCACGCCTCGTCCTTGCAGGTGAGCTTCCTGCAGGCGGAATTGATGCAATCATTCCCACAGTTCTCCTGAAGGTGCTCGGGAACGGAACTTTCGGACTTATTCTTCTCGCAATCATTATGATTCTTCTCCTCTCGGCCTCAATGTCAACGCTTCAGGCAGTCGTTCTCACCTCTGCCTCGGCTGTTGCGGTTGACCTTATCCCCTCTGTAAGAAAGAAGCAGACAAAGGCTGAGACGCAGATGATTCTTACGAGAATTCTTTGCCTTGTATTCGTAGCGTGCTCCTTTGTATTCGCAACTCAGAATATTCCGATTATCGTAAGCCTTATGTCTTTCTCGTGGGGCGTTGTTTCAGGCTGCTTCATCGGTCCGTACATCTGGGGCCTCTTCTCAAAGAAGATTACGAAAATCGGAGCATACGCAGGTATGCTCGCAGGGCTTCTCACGGTCGGTATCTCAACTCTTGTTATTACGTTTAATTCAGGTTTTGCGGCAGCTGCTGCAAAGTCTCCGGAGATGGGTGTTGCGGCAATGGCGGTTTCGCTTGTTGTCGTACCTCTTGTAAGCGCATTTACCAAGGTTCGCGACACCGAGCGCGTTGATGGAATTTTCGAGTGCTACAACAAAGATTAAAGGTTAAGATAATACCGTCGTTTGGCGGTATTATTTTATTCTTTAAAAGAAATTATGGTGGTTGAAATGCAAGGGAAAGTATGGTAGAATTACGTTGTAAAATAATTACAGAAAAGGGAGAA
>JAFXJK010000036.1 GCA_017532355.1 Oscillospiraceae bacterium
CGGTCCATAGCGGAGAGTCATCCACAAAGACATACCCTGCCACTGCATGCCGCGGGAAAGAGCACCGTCGCAGCCACCGATGATGCGGTCAGACTGGAGGAAGAGACCAGGGCCGATTGTGTTTGCACGGCACGGAACAAGGCTTGTGCGGCTCTTGAAGCTTGTGATGGCATTCTGCTCGATTGTGAGCGGATGAAGCTTTGCACCGATGCGGTACATCTGGCTCTTCCACTCTTCTTCTGTTGCAAACTCTGCTGCAAACTGCGGCTCCCAGAATGCGATATGGCACATACGTCCAATACCGAAGGTTGTGATAAGGCGTGCACCCTCAGCCTTAAGCTTTGCAATCTTTTCCGGATATGTCGGGAGATTATCCTTCGTTGCGAAGTTTCTCTGATTTTCCGGAACTGTCTTGTTAATCTTGCTGTAGAAAGCATCGCGCATTGCGTATGTAAACGAACCGGGGTTTGACGGATCAAGCGTGTTGCCGTCTGCATCAGACCACTCGTCCATATTAAAGCCGTAAACGTGAGAGCAGTCAATATCCCACTCATTGAGGAAGTATGCAGCCCAGCGGTACATACCCATCGGGCCCGCCGGAAGAATCATTGCAAGCTTGATACCCTCATCGCGTGCCATTTTAATCTGGTTTGCAATCTCGTGGCCCATCATCATATCAAATTCCGCAACGTTGTCACACTGTACCGGCTTAAAATCCGGGTTCCAGAAGCTCTGGCGCTCGAAAATCGCCTCAGGTGCATTGGAGCAGCACTTGTCAATCTTCTCGAAATCCCAGCCTGCCGGATAGAATCCCTCTAAAAGGGAGCCTTTTACTGTACTAATGAAATCCATAAATTTTATCCTCCTTTAAAATAAGCCTTTACGGCAAATGTCTCATTGTTGTCTGGCGAAGGTGTGCCTTACAGGTCTTAAAGCCCTCGGCATACATAACGCCGCACTGAAGCCCGCGTCCACGCGTGCAGGATCTTACAAACTCGATAAAGTCAATCTTGTCATGCTCACGCATCCAGACAATCTGGCTTTCATGGCATTCAACCGCTGTGAGCTTCTGATCGATATAGTCCGTAACGTCAACATACATTTCGGGGACAAAGTTTGTTCCTGCAAGGTTATCCATATAGTAAATCGGAACAACGCCGCCCGTCGGCGCTCCGGTTTCAGGGAACATATGTCCGACGGTTGCGGTAAAGCTCGTTTCAAAAACAAGCTGGCTGACCTGAAGATGATCGTTCATATAATCATCCGGTCCGTGTGTGATTATAAAATCGGGGTTAACCTCACGGATAATTCTTACCATTTCACGGCGGGCATCAATGTTGTCCGCATAGATCATGCAATCTCCGATATTGACATTATAAACCTTCTTTACACCGAGAACGGCACCGGCGTTTTCCGCTTCCTTTGTACGCATTGCGTTAAGCTCTTCCGGCATAATGACAGCATGCCCCATATCGCCGTTGCAAACATGGCAGGTGTATACTTCATAGCCTTCCTTTACCATACGGGCAAGGGTTCCGCCGCAGCTGAGCTCAAGATCGTCAGGATGACATCCGACAGCAAGCACTCTCA
Source organism: Oscillospiraceae bacterium (assembly GCA_017532355.1). The sequence continues at coordinate 1,591 of JAFXJK010000036.1, forward strand.
TTTTTTTCATTCCTTTCGGGGTGATATTTCACCCATACAAATCTATACGGAAAAAACGGACATGCGTCCGTTTTTTCACTGCATAAATTAATTATAACTCTACTTTGTGTGTTTTGCAAGGATTTCTTTTACTGCAGCAATGCAACGCTCGATATGTACCGGCTCCCATGACGGATGGAGGAAGAGGGAGAAGGTCTCATCACGAAGAGCTTTTGCCTTCGGGCAGAGAACGTTTGTGTAATCTGCAGACTTCGGATCTGTATACTCCTTAGACTCAAACGGGAACTTAGCTGCACCGAATCCGCCGTGCTCCTTGTATGCCTTCTCTTCGTATGCTTCCGGCCACTGAATACCGTAGCACGGGATGTTCATAGCCATAAGCTCCTTGATCATACCGTCAGCCTTGATGTCAAGTGCATCGAGGTCGAGGTTGATTGTGTACCACCAGTAGGAGTTCTTGCGCTCTGCCGTGTTTGTCGGGAGCTTCTTGATGCCCTTGAGACCTGTGAATGCATCGTCGTACATCTTAGCGTACTTATAGCGACGTGCAAGGTTCCAGCTGTCCATTCTCTTAAGCTCGTTGATACCGATGAGAGACTGCATCTCTGTCATACGGTAGTTGAAGCCAACGCGATTGTGGATGTACGGAAGCTTCTCTTCAAGAGCAAGCATGCTCATGCGCTTCTTAACATCGTAACCGTGGTCACGGAAAG
>JAFXJK010000037.1 GCA_017532355.1 Oscillospiraceae bacterium
ATCTCGTTTTCAAACATAAGCGCATTGAGGATATTTCGCGCTATACGGTTTGATTTGTACGCGATAATGTAATTGAAGCCGCCCTTCTGTGCCTCGCGTTGCAACTTCTGAAATTGCGGTCTACGGTCAGTTCTGCCGGTCTTTGCGCTATCAGAGTAAACGCCAACGATCTTGATGCCCGAGAGGGCGGCAAAAGCCTTGCACTCGGCGACCTGCTGCTCTATACTTTCCTCACGCTGATTGTGCGATGAAAAGCGAGCGTATATGACACCTGTTGCCTCGGGTGTGTTTATCGGTTTGCGTGCCACAAGCTCGCCTCCTTCCTTATCGTGTCTTTTCCCCTATTGCTTTTGCAAGGGTGTTTCGGCTCTCCAAAACATCATTGTAAATGTTCATATCGAGATCGAGATAACCGCGCAGCAGTGCGCTCGACAGTATAGACACATTGGACTCTATGCTGAAATCCTTTACGTATGTCTTGTCGCCGACCTTGCCATCGGGAAGATCCTCTTTCCGTTCTTCGAGCTCCGAAATCTCGGCATAGGCTTCGTCTGCGGTTAAATCAAAGTCAAGGTAGCCGTCAGCAATTTCAATCGCTTTAAGGGCATATTGATAGTGCTGATCACTTACATCGTTCGGCTTACCGCCTCCGCACCCGGATAAAAAAGTTATTGTCGATAAAAGCAGAAATCCAACAAGGATTGCAGAAATAAATCGTTTCATAGTACCCCGATTATAGATTATAATGTATTTTCTTGTCAATATCACGCGAATGTTATAAAATCACATTCTCGTGACAAATAGGCGCGAATGTGTTATAATGGTTATACTGCCGGCAGCGACTCTGATGAAAGGAGCGAGGCGATATGGAAGAAAAGAAAACCACATATGCGGAAGAAATGACAGACGTTCAGACCGAAGTGGAGCTGACCGAGGCTGCCAATCTTTTCTCGCGGCTTTCGCCGGAAGCACAAGACGCCATTATTGATTTGATAAAATGCCTTTTATCTGAGAAACAATGAGCGCCTGCTGCTCTGCGGTAAGCTTTTCGAATAATGTAACGAACTCAACCGTTCGCCCGCTGATTTTGTCGGCGGGCGTTCTTTTTTCGGAGAGGGATATCTCCATATCGTCCACCTGGCTCATAAGATCATTCAAGCTCATTCCCATTGCTTTGGCAAGTTTCTTCATCGTGGCAAGCGACGGAACAATAGGCTCGTTGGTCTTGGGGTTGCGCCCCTCTTCAAGCATAGAAATATATCCGTTTGAAACGTCGCAGGTCAACGCAAACTGTCTTTGCGATAAATGGTTTTTCTCTCTATATTCTTTTATTATCTTACCTAATGTCATAATAAAATACCTCTCTTTGTTTAATACATTATACACCAAAAAACGCGCCGTGTCAATCGGTTTGTCAAAAAAATTAAACATTTTTTGTGCAACCCACTTGACAAACGCTCAATCTTGGTGTACAATATGTTTAGTCGGTTAAACATCGACGAGTTTTTGAAAGGAGGAATGACCGTGGGTTACAAGATTAAGGACCTGAGAGAAGCGCAGAAAATGACACAGGAAGAGCTTGCAGAAAAGAGCGGAGTGAGCCGTGGTACTATTGTTGCGCTTGAAAACGACGAGGACAGAACGACAACCACAAAAACGCTCTTGAAAATCGCAAAGGGTCTCGGTACCACCGTGGACAATCTTTTTTTTGGAGAAAGTGTTTAATCGGTTAAACGAGAAAGGAGTGTGTTAAATGGATTGTGTAACAACTCCCGAAAAAAGAGGACCAAGTATCGACACCTCAAAAATCTCTACATATCGTGGACGAGCAATCGGCAGGGCGTTCCACAACGCCTATATGAATTTCGTTAAGGATCCCGAGCACGAAAAGATGATCGAGCAACGTGCGGAGGAAATACGCGAGCAGGAGAAAAAAGAAAAGGCGGCTCTTGTCGCTCAATAAAAAGAATAAAAGGAGCAAACAAATGAAATAAGGCAGAACATTACAGGAGCTTGCCGTCGAGATTGATAGGCAGGCGCGTACAAAAAAAGATTTCCTCGTGGACACTACCGCAATGAGCGTTATTCCGCACGAGGAAGGCATCAGATTTCAAGCGGAAGGTATGTCCGCAGACTTCGGTATCAATGATATCGCACATTCACAGATCGGTCAGCATCTCGAAATCCCTGCTCGCTACTACGAGCGTATGAGAACAGAGAGTCCCGAGCTGCTTTCCCAAAACATCAACCATTGGTTACATAACCGCGCTCCCGAGAGCAGAATGCTCCGAACGCTTGACGGAAACCTCCGGGCGTTCCTCTCCGCAAAGTACAGACGCATTGACAATATGGAGATTGCCGAAACCGTCCTCCCGATTATCTCCCGAATGGAAGGGGCGAAGGTGGAGAGCTGTCAGATCACCGAGCAGAAGATGTATATCAAGGTAGTCAATCCTCGCATCACAACAGAG
>JAFXJK010000038.1 GCA_017532355.1 Oscillospiraceae bacterium
AAAGGATGTAAGAAAATTTAACTTAAAGCCAAAGACGGACGAGCTTGAGATTTGCGACGGTGTTGTTATCGAAATCGGCACTACCGACAATGTCGTCATAAATACCGCGGCTCGTGACTTTGTTGACTTTCTTGCAACTTCGATGAATATTTCTGCAACGCTCTCGACCGCAGGAAAGGCAGGTAAAGACGTAATCCGACTTGCTCTTGCAAAGGACGAGGGTGTTGACCTTCGTGAGGCAGACAGTTATAAAGGTTTCTTTATAAATGTAGCAGACGGCATCGAGATTTTTGGTGCGGATGACCGCGGTGTTGCATCGGCGCTCTATTACCTTGAAGATATTATGAGCTTTGCACACGCGCCGTTTATAAAGCGCGGAGAAATCCGCAAAAAGCCTGCGTTCTCACCGCGTATGGTTCACTCGGGCTATCAGCTTGATGAATACCCTGATGAATATCTCGCTCGTATTGCCCACGAGGGGATGGATGCGATTGCGATATTTACGTGGGATGTGAATAAGGGTCATCTTGGATTTGTTGACTTTAATGACATTATCGCACGCGCGGCAAAATACGGTATCGATGTTTATTCCTACAGCTTCTTTATCGGCGGTCCGCACCCGGACGAGGAGGGCGCGCGTGAGTATTTCGACAGCACTTACGGACGTCTCTTCAGAGAATGCCCCGGTTTGAAGGGCGTTTCGTTCGTCGGCGAGGTTATGGAATTTAAGAGCAAGGATCCTAACGTTTCGAAGTTCCGTTGTCGTGATAAGATGATGGATGATCTTCCTGAAGGAAAGCCGCATCCGGGATGGTATCCGTGTGAAGATCTGCCAAAGTGGCTTAAACTTGTTTCAGACGCGATTTGTAAGGAAAAACCGGATGCAGACATCATTATGTGGAGCTATAACTGGGGATATCAGCCGGAAGAGGCAAGAGTACGTCTTATCGAAAATATGCCGAAAAATGTCACTTTGCAGGCGACCTTTGAGCAGTTTGACAACAGAAAGTGCGGAGATGTAGTGACAGCGGTGGCTGACTATTCGCTTTCATACGTTGGGCCGAGTCCGTACTTTGTAAGTGAGGCGAAAGCTGCCGCACGTTGTGGGATAAAGCTTTACACGATGTCGCAGGCGGCAGGCCTTACGTGGGACTTTGGTGTTGTGCCGTATCTTCCGATGCCGTATCAGTGGATGAAGAGATATGAGAAAATGTTCGAGGCAAAGGATGAATGGAATCTCCTCGGCGGTATGGAAAACCATCACCACGGCTTCTATCCTTCGGTTATCTCAAAGTTTGCAAAACATGCATTTTTGGAGCCGCGCGAGCCTATGGAAGATATTCTTGATAAGATTTTTGCAGGAGAGTATGGCGAAGAAAACCTTGAAAAGGTACGGGAGGGCTTTAAGCTCTGGAGTGATGCAATGCCGTATTATCCTGCAACAAAGGGCGACTTTGAGGCGGCATCACGAATCGGACCTGCTTACCCCTTCTGCCTCTTTGCAAAAACACGTCCGATAAGCAAGGAAGGGGCATTCTTCGGAAACGCCGTAGTAGGTTTGGATTATGCAAACGGCAGGTTTGCTCCAAATGCTATATGTTCGCCACCACGCGAGAACTTCGTAAGTATGCGTATGAGACCTGAATGTAAGTCTCTTGAGAAAATGATTTCTCTCCTGGAAAAGGGTGTCGAGGTTTTTGAGTCGATCGAGAATAAGAACGAAAAGCTTCTTTCTGTACTTAATCTCGGAAAATTCCTGGTATGCTATAACCGTACAATTCTCCACGCGAAGAAGTGGTATGTGTTAAAGTGCAAGCTCTACGCAGAAGAGGAGAGGGAAGCCCTTCTCAAAATCGTCTCCGATATGGAGAAGCTTCTTAATGCAGAAGTTGAGAACGCAAAAGCTGCGCTTCCGCTTGTCGATTTCGATTCTCGTCTCGGTTGGGAGCCGACGATGGAATACCTCGGCGACAGAGCTCACATTGAGTGGAAGATTCGCCAGATTGGATACGTTCTTGAAAAGGAAATGGTAAAGCTCAAGGCGTCAATAGAACTTGAAATTTAAGAAAAATACCGATTGCCTGACGGCGGTGCTTCTTAGGGAGAATACGGTTTTGGCTTGCTGTTTTTCGCTTATAGTGCACAAAAAAATGTGGACATACGTCAGTATGCCCGCATTTTTTAATTTCTCTAAGACGAAAAACACCTTACCCAAAACTGCTTCG
>JAFXJK010000039.1 GCA_017532355.1 Oscillospiraceae bacterium
CGAAGCAGTTTTGGGTAAGGTGTTTTTCGTCTTAGAGAAATTAAAAAATGCGGGCATACTGACGTATGTCCACATTTTTTTGTGCACTATAAGCGAAAAACAGCAAGCCAAAACCGTATTCTCCCTAAGAAGCACCGCCGTACCGTCGAGAGTTTTTGTTCTTTACTGTTCTGTTTCTTCAGTTTCCGTAGTCTGCTGGGTATTCTCTGCCTTGTCGGGAGCCGCCTCACCGAAGAGCGCATAGAACTCGTCAGCCTCAACAGTTTCCTTTTCGAGGAGAAGGTTTGCAAGCTCGTGGAGCTTATTCATATTGTCGTTGAGAATCTTTTCACAGCGCTTGTACGCCGCTTCAACAATATCCCGGATTTCTTCGTCGATAAGTCCTGCGATTTCTTCTGAATATGTGCGCTTTGAAGCAAAATCGCGACCGAGGAAAACCTCTTCGTTTTCGGAAGCGTAGCTTATCGGACCGAGCTTATCGCTCATACCGTACTTTGTTACCATATCACGGGCAGTTGCAGTCGCTCTCTGGATGTCGTTTGACGCACCCGTTGAAATGTCGTTGAGCACGAGCTGTTCCGCAACGCGTCCACCGAGAAGGGAAACAATATCCTCATTCATAGCAGTTTTCGACTTCGTATAAACATCCTCACGCGGAAGCGAGATTGTGTATCCGTTTGCCATACCGCGCGGTACGATTGAGATGTGGTGAACCGGGTCCTGCGTTTCGAGGAACTTCATTGCAATTGCATGACCTGCCTCGTGGTAAGCAACGAGCTTGTTTTCCCTCTCGTTTCTCACTCTGTTATGCTTTGCAGGGCCTGCAATAATTTTTAGCATTGACTTTTCAATATCATCCTGAGTAAGTCGGGCTTCTCCGCGTCTTGCCGCAAGAAGAGCAGCTTCGTTGAGGAGATTTTCAAGGTCAGCAGGAGTAAAACCGCTTGTGGATTTCGCAACCGTTTTTAGGTTGACATCAGATGCGAGCTTCTTTGTGCGCGTATGGATTGCAAGCACCTTTTCACGGTCCTTCATATCCGGAAGGCCTACGTAAACCTGACGGTCAAATCTGCCCGGACGCATAAGAGCCGGGTCGAGGATGTCTGGACGGTTTGTAGCTGCAATGATGATAACGCCTTCGTTGTTGCCAAAACCATCCATCTCAACAAGAAGCTGGTTGAGCGTCTGCTCACGCTCGTCGTGACCGCCGCCATAGCCTGCGCCACGGTGACGACCTACTGCATCGATTTCGTCTATAAAGATAATTGCCGGAGCTGCTTTTTTAGCCTGCTCGAAAAGGTCACGCACGCGAGATGCACCAACACCGACGTAAAGCTCAACAAAATCCGAACCTGAAATTGAGAGGAACGGAACGCCTGCTTCGCCTGCGACAGCTTTTGCAATGTATGTTTTACCTGTTCCCGGAGGGCCTACAAGAAGGACACCTTTCGGGATTCTTGCGCCGATTTCGGTAAACTTCTTCGGGTCCTTGAGGAAATCAACGATTTCCGAAAGCTCTTGTTTTTCCTCTTCAGCACCTGCGACATCAGCAAAGGTAACTTTCTTCTTCTCATCACTTCCGAGCTTCGTGCGTGCCTTGCCAAAGCGCATAGTCTTGCTTGCTCCGCCGTCAGCCTTGCTGTACATAAAGAACCACAGCACGCCGATGACAACGAGCACAAGAAGGTACGGGAGAAGCGCTACCCACCACGGGGTTCCCTTATCCGGGAGACGGTCGTCATCCTTGATAATACCGCGTGCACGCTGTTCTTTTATGAGTTCACTCGTATCGTTACGGAAATCCGCTCTTATCTGCGGATCTGAAAGGTCAAACATAATCGTCTTCTGACCTGTTTTCGGAAGCTCGTTTTTCAGCTGTGCCGTGAGTATTCCGCCGTCAATGACGAACTTTTCGACATTTTCCGCCTGGAACTGTCGTACTACCGTAGCATATGTTATCTTTTCCTCTGCCCCATCCTCAAAAAGGAAGCTCGCAAGAGAAACCAGGATGGCAATTATAAGAATGAAAAGAAATATGTCACGTCCGTTGCGTTTTTTCAATTGATGTCACATCCTTAATCTAAATTATTTTTCGTAAACCGAGCGTTTGAGTATTCCGATATACGGAAGATTTCTGTATTCTTCATTGTAGTCAAGCCCGTAGCCGACCACAAACTCATTTTCAATATCAAAGCCGATATAATCAGCCGCAACCTCTACCGTTCTGCGTTCCTGCTTATTGAGCAGCACACAAAGCTTCACATCACGCGCTCCGCGTCTGCGAAGCTCAGGCATGAGATTTGAGAGCGTAACGCCGGTATCAAGAATATCCTCAACAACGATGACGTCACGTCCGTTTATATCGGTGTCCATATCCTTTTTCACCACGAGTTTGCCCGTAGTCTCTGTACCTGCGCCGTAGCTTGAAACCTGCATAAAGTCGATAGTACACGGAAAATCAAGCTCGCGAACAAGGTCTGACGTGAATATGAGCGACCCTTTCAATATACATAATATAAGCGGTTTTTTGCCGCTGTATTCGTTCTTTATCCGATTTGCCAAATCTTTTACCTTTTCGGAAATTTCTTCTTTTGTAAGAAGAACTCTTTCAATATCGTTTTTCAAAATCCCCACACCCTATTTTTTATTTATCTTTATTAAATATCCGCAATCTGAACCGACGATGCGGCAGTCCGGGCCAAATCCTAACACGCCGAAAACTTTTTCATCATCAGCTATAACAGGAACTTTTCCGCGCTCGTCTCTCGGCAGTTTTTCATCAATGAACAACCTCTTCAAGGTTTTTGTTTTTCGCCCTGAAAGCTTTATCTCGTCTCCGAGTTTTCTTCCTCTTATTACCAAATCACCTTGTATTTTATCATACGGCACAAAAAAAGTATTGAATAAATTATTAATTTTTTCAACTTTTTCTGTTTTCTTTACGGAAACGACACAATCTCCCCACGCGCTTTCGCCTTCCTTTACCGAAAGCTCAGGTAAATCTTCCGAATCTATTTCTTTTTCAAATACAATTTCATCATATCTTCGCTTTACGGTAAGTCCCCTCGGAAGACTTATCCTGTCCGACGGAGAGGTGGACTCCGCGAGCTTTATAATCTGCTCCGTGTGGCATAGCTCAAGTGAAAAGCTTTCCTCGCCAAGAGCGCGTGACGCCAGAATCTCACATACTCGCGAGACAAGCGCAGGCTCGGCAATGAGCTCCGATGCTACACAGGATGTTTTTCCGTTTGAAATCTTTTCGGCATACAGCTTCGCCGACCTTCTTATGAATTCTGCCTCAAGTCGGAGTACCGATGCCGTTCTTGACGCATTTTCAATCGCCCTCGGGTTTATATCCGTAAGCGGAGCTACAACATTATGCCTGATTTTATTGCGCGAGTAAATAAGCTCTGCATTCGTTTCGTCAACACAAAACGTGACCTCGAAATCCTTTGCATATTCCTCTATCTCTTTCCGCGTGCATTCAATAAGTGGACGCAGAATTTCCCCTCTTACGGGTGGAATTCCGCAGATGCCCTCAATTCCGCTTCCACGAGAAAGATTAAAGAGCATTGTCTCAAGATTGTCGTTTGCGTTGTGCGCAGTCGCGATAAAGTCCGCACCGAGTATCTTCTTCGCACGATAGAGAAAGTCATACCTGATATTCCGTGCCGCAAGCTCATCCGACTCACCGCGTTTCTTCGCCTCCGCTGCAACATCAATGCGCTCGGAAATAAATTCTATTCCGCACGCTTTGCACTTCTCTCGCGCGAAGCTCTCGTCGGCATCCGCTGCGTCGCCGCGAAGCATGTGGTTAAGATGTGCCGCGGAAACGCTTGTACCAAGCTCTTCACGCAGTCTGACAAGCACATCAAGAAGCACCGAGGAATCAACGCCGCCGGAAAGCGCAACGAGGATACGGTCTCCGCGCTTTACGTTATTCTGTTTTAAGGTCCTTAAAACTTTAGTAATCATAAGAGTTTTCCAGAGAAGTGAATTTCGTATATTTTCCGTCCCAATGCAGGTCGATGTCTCCCGTACTTCCGTGACGGTTTTTCTCGATGAGAAGCTTTACTCTCTCCGGTGTTTCCTTATCCTCTCTGTAAAGAATCATAACGACGTCAGCATCCTGCTCGATTGAACCTGATTCTCTAAGGTCCGAAAGTCTCGGACGTCTGCCTTGCTTGTCGCTTTCACGCGAAAGCTGGGAAAGGCAGAGAATCGGAACATTCAAATCCTTCGCCATAATCTTCAGCGCACGCGAAATTGCCGCGACTTCGTTTGTTCGCGAATCCGCGCGTACGCCCGACTGAACGAGCTGGAGATAGTCGATTATTACAAGTCCTATTTCCTCGCCGAGACGTCGGCACTTTGCCTTCATCTCGTTTACCGTGATGCCTGTTGCATCTGCGAGGTAAATCTTTGTATTTGCAAGGGTTTCTGATGCGTGGGCAATCGCTACCCATTCGTCGTCATCAAGAAGGCCTGTACGGAGCTTCTTTGAATCAACAAGCGCCTCTCCCGAGATGAGACGGAGAGCGAGCTGCTCGTTTGACATTTCAAGGGAGAATACGACGACAGCCTTGTCCGACATTTTCGCGGCATTGGCGCAGATGTTGAGCGCAAAGCTTGTTTTACCTACACCGGTGTTTGCCGCAAGAATTACAAGGTCCGAATTATTAAGACCCGTAAGGAACGTATCTACCGTTGAAAAACCCGTGGGAGTTCCCGGAAGCTTTCCTGCGTTCTTCGCAAGAGTGCCGAGATGTGCGTATGTATTCTCAAGGACATCGCGAATCGGCGCGATTCCCTTGCTCTTTTTCTCGTTTCGGATTTCGTATATCTTCTGCTCGGCAAACTCAACGACCTCTTCTGCCTCACCCTCGCCGGATGCAATTACGTTGTGGATTTCCGCCGTAATTTCATCGACATTGCGGAGCGTTGCCTTATCGCGGACGATTTTGATATACTGCGCCACATTGACTGCAGTGGGAGTAACTTCAAGAAGCTTAAGAATATAGCTTCTCCCACCGGACGCCTCAAGCACGCCTCGCACCGTGAGCTTATCGATAACCGTGACGGGGTCGATAGTCTCGTTGAGCGTAAACATACTCTGTATGGCTTCAAATATATTTCTGTTCTGAGATACGTAAAAATCCTCCGCACGCAAATGCTCCATAACCTCAGGCACACAGCGCGAGTCGATAAGCATCGAACCGAGCACCGACTGCTCTGCCTCTACATTATGCGGCAATCTTGAACCGATAATTTCATCCATTTCAAAAACCTCCGTTTTGAAAGTTCAGATTTTTCTATGGCTTATGCCTCTTTTACCGTTACGGTAAGCTTGCCCGAAACCTCGTTATAAAGCTTTACCTTTACTTCGTATGTGCCAAACTGTTTGATGGTTTCGTTCATAACAAGCTTGTGCTTGTCAATCTCAATCTTATGCTGTGCCTTGAGAGCTGCCGCAATGTCAGCCGAGGTAACCGAGCCGAAGAGACGGCCGCCTGCACCTGCCTTTGCCTTAACCTCAACCTTCATATTTGCAAGCTCGCCTGCAAGCTTCAGGGCTGCTTCTTTTTCTCTTGCGATTCGTGCAAGATTTGCCTCCTCGGTGATACGAGCAGCATTTAGGTTATCTGCCGTTGCTTCCTTTGCAAGATTTTTCGGAAAAAGGAAGTTTCTTGCGTATCCGTCAGATACGTTAATAATCTGGCCTTTCTTTCCCTGGCCTTTTACATCTGCATTCAAAATTACCTTCATTGTTCTGTTCCTCCGTGTTTATATCAGCTTATTAACCGAGAAGTTCATCAATTGCGCCTTCAAGCTCTCTTGCGACTTCTTCCATTGTCTTATCCTGCACCTGACCGCCTGCGGTATCAAAATGTCCGCCGCCGCCAAGCCTTTCAAGAATTACCTGAACGTTTATATCTCCGAGAGAACGGGCCGAAATATTCACCGTGTTCTGATCCTTGTAGAGAACAAACGATGCCTGAACACCCTGTATGGTGAGAAGCTCATCCGCCGCCTGCGCCGCAAGCTTTCGGTTGCTTTCTCCGTTGTACTCGACTATCGCAACCCTTTCGTGGTACATTCTCGCAAGCTTTACAAGCTCTGCGCGCTTTACGTACGCGTCAATATCGTCCTGCAGGATGCGTTTGAGTTCAACCGTATCCGCTCCTGCACGGCGAAGATATGCCGCCGCTTCAAAGGTTCGGACACCCGTTTTCATCGTAAACTTCTTTGTGTCTATAACAATACCCGAAAGCAATGCCTCGGCCTCGCTCGGAAGGACGTCTCGCGTCTCGACAAGATACTGCAAAAGCTCCGTAACAAGCTCACAAGTACTCGATGCATACGGCTCATGGAACGAAAGTACAGCGCCCTCGATATACTCCGTACCCCTACGGTGGTGGTCAATAATCGCAACCTTATTTGCCGATTCCAGAAGAGCCTCTGACTCTACAACGGGCTTTCTGTTTGTATCAACAACGACAAGAAGAGTATCGCTGTCCGCCTCAAGAAGAGCTTCTTCCGCACTTATGAACAGTCCTTCATATACAGGTTCTGTTTTTATCTTTTTTATCAGCGCGTCGGCACTTGTTTTCGCACCTGCAACAATTGCCACACTTTTTCCGATTTTTCTTGCGATGCAAGCTATACCTACTGCGGCGCCGACACTGTCGTTATCCGCGTCCTTGTGTCCCATTATGATAACGCCGGAGCTATCACGGATAAGTCCCTCAAGGGCGTTTGCCATAACGCGCGACTTAACTTTTGTTCTCTTTTCAAGCTCCTGCGAACGTCCTCCGAAGAAAGCGAAGCTGAACTTGTCTCTTATAACCGCCTGGTCACCGCCACGCGAAAGAGCCATATCAATCGCAAGACGGGCATTTTTTCTGTTTTCGAGGAAGTCCTGACCGTCCTTACCGATACCGATTGAGAGCGTAACCTTTATTCCGTTCTTGCTCTCAATTTCACGCACGGAATCAAGAATAGAAAACTTTTCAGCCGTGTATTTCTCAAGGAAGCGCTGCTGGAAAATGTAGAGATACTTATCGCGCTCATACTTTAAGAAGATTCCGTTTGATGCCTCATTCCAGCTTGCAAGGCGCTTATCAACCTCTGCAATGATTGACGAGCGTTCAGCGTCGTTCAGACCATTCATAATTTCCGTATAGTTATCTATCATAATTACCGAAACAATCTGACGCGAGTTTTCAAACTCCGTGATTGCTTCTTCATATTCAGAAACATCAAGCCAATGAAGCGTGATAAGAGATGCAGATTCTCCTCCGTCATCGGGATAGAATACGCTTCCGTAAACTCTGTATTTCTTGTCGCGGACTGACACCTTATCAGGGCACTCACTCTTTCCCTCTTTTACCCAAGAGAGGTCAAACTCAGGGATGAGGTCGAAGAGACGCTCATCGTAAATGTGGTCGTGTTCGCCTGCCATATCCGTAAACGCAAGGTTTCCCCATACGACTTCACCCGTGTCGCGCTTGATAACAACCGTCGGCATCGGGAAGCTCATTACTGAATCACGGCTCGCCTGCTTTACAAGAGAGAAGGTTTTTTCAATATTCTTTTTAAGCTTTCTCTCACGAGCATCCGTATTTACAAGAAATACAACGAAAATACCTGCGGCTATCACAAGCTCGGCAATCGCGATACGGTAGTCCGCAACAAAAAACGATATTATCGCAAATACAAAAACGGCTATAAAACTCGCCAGAAATCGTGGTTCTATCGATTTAACCAATCGTTTTTTCATAATTTTTGCTCCCTATAACCAAATGATAATAACTCATAGTATAGTATATCACAAACATCCTGTTTTGTCCAACCTTATATCATAATAATTTGACCTTTTGGCAGATTAGTGGTAAGATAATAGCGTGATAAAAATCTTTTGACAAAGGAGGAGAGCTTATGGCTGCCTTTTTCAAGGCTTTACGAAACTTTTTCAAGCAGGTTGATACAAAGCTTCTCGCTCTTTGTATTTTTGCTTCTGTCTTCGGTATGATACTCATCGCAAGCGCAACGCAGAGCATGGGAAGCGGAAGTTTCATCAAGGTCCAGCTTGTTGCAACGATTATCGGCATCGCTCTCTATCTTTTGCTTTCCTGGATAGACCTCGACTCGATAAGCTCGTGGTGGAAATACGTGTACCTCGCAAATCTTCTTCTCATTCTCATCCTGTTTATATTCGGCACGGGAAGCGAGGAGACGGGTAACCGCGCTTGGATACGCTTTGGCAGCATCGGTATCCAGCCTGCGGAGCTCGGCAAATTTCTCTTTATCGTTTACCTCGCAGGGCACATATCATCGCTCGAGGACAGACTCGAAAGCCCTGTTTCCGTTATCGTCATTTCAGCCTTTGCTCTTGTCCCGATTGCACTTCTGTATATTGTATCTTCAGACCTCGGTTCAGTTCTTGTTTATCTCGTAATTTTCGCAGTTATGATGTTCTGCGCAGGAATTAAGCTCCGTTGGTTTGCAGGTGCCTTGGGTGCCGTTGCAGCGGCAAGCCCCCTGATATGGAAATTCGTTCTCCGTCCCGACCAGAAAATGCGTCTGCTCGTAGTTTTCAATCCTGAGCTTGACCCGTTGGGACGCGGATACCACGCGATACAGAGCAAGATTGCAATCGGCTCGGGTCAGTTCTTCGGTCGCGGACTCGGCCAGGGCACACAAACACAGCTCGGATATCTCCCTGCAAAGCAGACGGACTTTATCTTCTCCGTCGCAGGAGAGGAGCTTGGCTTTTTCGGCTGTCTTCTCATTATCGCCGTACTTTCGCTAATAATTTTCCGCTGTCTTGAAGTTACGATGCGCTCATCGTCCTTCTCGTCATATCTCGTGTGCTCGGGTGTTTCAGCTCTTCTTATCGCGCAAACAGTCGAGAATATCGGAATGTGCACAGGGCTTATGCCGGTTATCGGTCTTACGCTTCCGCTCTTTTCCTATGGCGGTTCGAGCGTCCTTGCAGTTTATATGGTGCTCGGGCTCATCAGCTCGGCGCGAATGCGTGCCCGCCCGTCAAGACTGTCGAAATAAAATTTGAAATCGGGATGAAGCTTCGGCGGCTTCATCCCGATTTTTTTATTACAATGTCGGAGAGAAGAATAACCGCAATAAGATTCGGCGCCATCATCATTCCGTTGAACATATCGGAAAGCTCCCACACCCCATCCACGCTCATTGTCGCTCCGATTCCCACACCAAGCGCGTAAACTACTCTGTATATTTTCCTTGATATCGCCCGTTCTCCCGAAAGATAGAAAACACAGCTTTCACCGTAATACGACCAGCCGAGTATAGTTGTGATTGCAAACAGAATCACAGAGCCTCCGACGAACAATTCTCCGAAAGTACCCGTGTGTTCAGCAAATGCAGCCGTGACAAGGTCGGCACCCGTAAGATTTTTGCCACTCTCGCCTGAACTCACTATGATTAACGCGGTTAACGTACACATAATGATTGTATCGACAAAGACCTCAAGAATCCCCCAAAAGCCTTGTTTTTCCGGACTTTTTGCATCTGCGGCGGCGTGAACAATCGGAGAGCTTCCGAGACCGGCTTCGTTAGAAAACACTCCGCGAGCTATTCCGAAGCGCATCGCACGTCGCATCATTTCCCCACTCGCAGCTCCGTAAACGGCGCGAGGTGAAATGGCGGCTTTGAATATCATCGCAAACGCAGAAGCTGTTCTTTTCACATCCGAAAACATTATAAATACACACATCCCTACAAAGAGCAGAACCATTACAGGGACTATTTTCTCAACTCTCCTTGTGAGTTTCCCTATTCCTCCGCTGATTCCTTTCCATGCAACAAGCGAAAGTATCACGCCGATAACAAACGGTGGAAACTCTACGCGGCTGTTCAGCAGTGTAGCTATGGAATTTGCCTGATTCATTCCTCCCATACCAATGCATGCAAGCGCTCCCGAAACGGCAAAGACCACTGCAAGCCATCTGTACTCACGTCCGAGTCCGCGCTCGATATAGTACATAGGACCGCCGTAATAACCCTCTCCGTTTTTCTTTCGGAAATGCACTGCAAGAAAAACTTCTGTATATTTTGTCGCCATACCGAAGAACGCCGCAATCCACATCCAGAAAACGGCGCCCGGCCCTCCTGAGGCTATTGCTGTTGCAGCACCTATGAGATTTCCGCTTCCGATCGTGGACGCAAGCGCAGACGAAAGCGCCTGGTACGGAGAGATTCCGCTCTCGGATTTCTCTTTTTTTGTAAAGATGCTTCCGAGCGTTTCGGATATCCAGAGACGCGCCTTGAATATTTGGAGGAATTTAAGCCTTACCGTGAGGTAAACTCCGCACCCGACAAGGAGAATGAGCATAGGCACTCCCCAGAGGGTATTGTTTATCGAACTTATAAGATTTCCCATTTTTACACCACACACATTTTGTCTATACAAAATATTGAAGATGGTGCTGAAATATTACATGTAGGTTTCAAAATGGCTTTTTCTGTTGCAAAACGGACTTGCCAATTGTATAATAGACTTGGAAAAATGCATCTGAATAAGGAGGTGGTGTCCGTGAAGCGGTATATAGCCAGAATAACTCTTTTTGTTCTTCTCATAGGTCTTTGTTCTTCTCTCTTAGCTATTCCTACAGCTGCAGAGGGTGAGATTTTTGTTGCCGCAGGTAACACGGTTCTCCCTCTCTCCGATGCGATGCCGATACGCTCAAGCGGTACGTGGTACATAGATTACGAGTGTTTTTCAGAAGGCTCACTTAAAATGAATACCTCTTACAACGCCTCTGAAGGGAAGCTCGTCCTTTACAACTGGGATACAACACTTATATTCGATATTCACAATTCAACAGCTTATGTAGTCGGCGACAATGCGCAATACAAGGCGACAACCGTCGTTGCAAACGGAACGGTTTACATCCCTGTACAGTTCACCGCGCAGATTCTTGACTTTGAATATGACTATTACCCTGACATTCCTCTTATCCGCGTAAAGCGCGCGGATGACATACCTCATACCATGTTCCGTTACATTGCGAAAAACGCAGTTCCCGGTCTTCTCGAGGAATATAACGCCAAAAAAGTCTCACAGGAAAAGGTAGACCAGCCCGTCACACAGCAAGAAACAAAAAAGCAGTCGCTCCGTCTCACCTTCAATATTGAAAACGGGGAAAACTTCGGCAAAATCCTCTCTTCGCTTTCCACATACGGTTTCAAAGGAACTTTCTTTATAGACCAGACTGCCATACCACGATGCGAAAATGAAATCCGACGTGCCATAGTACAGGGGCACTCAATAGGTATTCTCGCAGAAAACGCCGATAATCTTACTCCGGCAAATGCAAAGCTGTTTGACGTTGCAAAAACAAAAACACGCCTTGTCAGATTCAAGGGCGGCTCCGAATCCCTTACCGATGCAGACGTAGAAAAAACCATTTCTCTCGGCTACAGACTGTGGGATTCTAACATCGTACCGGGCGGAACTTCCGCTTCATCCATTGCTTCAAACGCCATACGCAGCCTGTCTTCAACATCGCGCTCTCTTGTTCTTGCGCTATCTGATTCTGACGTCAACGTGTCTGCACTTACAAGAATTTTGAAGCATTTAAGTTCAAAGAATTACAGCTCATATATTATCCACATTCTCGATACTCCCGTAAATAAAATATCCGAAAGAAGATAAAAGACATAAAAAAGACCACCCGATACGGCGGTGCTTCTTAAACAGTTAAACTCATTCTTTCAGGTGATATTATGAAAAAATACCCGATTACAGAAAAGGACAAGGAATTGATTGAAATTGCGTTACAAGTTTTGAGAGCAAATTTTGATGATGGTATTTATAATCATACCGTAGGATGTGCAGTTCTGTGTAAAAGCGGAAACATTTACAAAGGTATAAACTGTGATGGCATTCACGGGTCATGTGCCGAATACATCACAATCGGCATTGCAATTTCAAGTGGTGAGCATGATTTTGATACAATCGTTGCCGTTAACGAGAAATACGTTAATTCTGTTATTCCCCCTTGCGGAAATTGCAGACAAATGCTACTTGAGTATTGTCCTGATATTAAAGTAATTCTGAACGATGAAAACGGAAGTCTTATTAAGGTTAAGGCACGAGAGTTGCTACCATTTGCTTAGAGCCTCCCTTTGATGAGGGAGGTGGCAAAAATCTTTGATTTTTGACGGAGGGAGAGAATTATGAAAGAATATAACAAATCACTCATCCCTCTTGCAAGAGCATTAAGAAAAAACATGACGCCATGGGAACGAAAGCTTTGGTATAATTTTTTAAGAGCTTATCCGGTGCGCTTTCAACGCCAGAAGACGATCGGCAATTATATTGCAGACTTTTATTGTGCAAAGGCCAGACTGGTCATTGAGCTTGACGGCGGAGAGCACTATACTACAGAACAGGCAGGACGAGATGCGATTCGCACAAAAGCATTAGAATCTATGAATTTGACTGTTTTGCGAGTTTGCAATTTAGATATCGACCGCAACTTTAGCGCTGTATGTGAACATATAGATTTGATAGTCAAAAATCTCTCCCTCAGTCAGCTTCGCTGACAGCTCCCTCATCAGAGGGAGCCATATATGTTGCTATGCCGATACAAAAAGACCACCCATCGGGGTGGTCTTTTTTGTCTTTTATTATTCTTCGCAAGAGCATTCGCAGTCGCCGTCGCAGTCACAATCGTCACCGCAACAGCAGTCATCTGCATCAAACTCAAGCTCCTCGCCGCAGTTGGGGCAATCAATGCTTCCAAGTGCGAGGATGTCTTCATCGACCATAATGGAATCGCCGCAAGTCGGGCAGACGATTTCGTAGTTGAAGCAATCACCGCAATCACAGTCATCGCCGCACTCATCACAGTCGCAATCGCAATCTTCGTCAAAAGCGCCTTCGAGCTCAAGGAGCTCTTCTGCAACCTCGTCGAGCTCGTCACTCATGCTGTCAGTGACAGCTTCGAGGTCGGAAACAGACGCTGCAAGCTCGTCGATAACATCAACGATAGCAAGGAGAAGCTTTGCTTCTTTTGTGTCGGGAGCAATCTCAAGGCCGTCGCAAAGACCGCGGAGATATGCTGCTCTTTCAAGTATATCCATCTAAAGCTACCTCCGGACTTACTTCGCGCGCTCGAGGTACTCGCCTGTTCTTGTGTCAATCTTGATTCTGTCGCCGATGTTGATGAAGAGCGGAACGCGAACTTCAGCACCTGTCTCAACTGTAGCCGGCTTTGTAACGTTAGTAGCTGTATCGCCCTTGAGGCCCGGCTCTGTCTCTGTGATTTCAAGCTCGACAAAGTTAGGCGGCTCAACGCTGAATACGTTGCCCTTGAAAGCAAGGAACTTAACAACCATGTTCTCCTTAACGAACTTGAAGCTGTCCGGAAGCTTTTCAGCATTGAGCGGCTCCTGCTCGTAAGTCTCTTCATCCATGAAGTAGTAAAGCTCACCGTCGTTGTAGAGGTACTGCATATCCTTTCTCTCTACGAATGCCGGTGGGAATTTATCTGTCGGGTTGAAGGAAGTTTCAACAACTGCACCGGTAACAACGTTTCTGTACTTTGTACGTACAAACGCTGCACCCTTACCGGGCTTAACGTGCTGGAACTCGATAACCTGCATTACCTGTCCGTCCATTTCAAAAGTTACACCGTTTCTGAATTCACCTGCAGAAATCATTTTATTATCCTCCGTTTTCTTCTGTATATATCTTTATATATTCTACCCTATTTCGCTCTGTTTTGCAA
The DNA here is from genome assembly GCA_017532355.1 of Oscillospiraceae bacterium. The sequence continues at coordinate 13,776 of JAFXJK010000039.1, forward strand.
GAAAAATTTTCTTGTTTACTTCATTTCGCACAAAACCTTTACTCCGAGCGGATAAACGAGCTTTCCAAAGCCGCAGATCATTCCCTTGCAGACAGCGGAAATCACCGAGTTATGGCGAAATTCTTCCCTTGCGTGAATGTTGCTTAAGTGCACCTCAACACACGGAATCTCAACAGATGCAATCGCGTCGCGTATTGCAATGCTGTAGTGGGAGTACGCACCTGCATTGATAACAACGCCGTCATACTTCTCATCTCTCACACGGTAGAGACAGTCGATTATCTCGCCCTCGCAATTTGACTGGAATGCCGAAATTTCAACTCCGAGATCCTTTGTGCTTTCCTTTGTGTACGCGATGATGTCATCGAGCGTGTCGTGCCCGTAAATCTCAGGCTCCCGGCGTCCGAGATTATTGAGGTTCGGGCCGTTTATAATCATTATCTTTTTCATTATTCAAACATTCTCCTTTTCCCGAGCGGCTTTACCTTTATCGAAAGAATGCCGCATCTTTTTGCACCGATTATGTCCGTAATAAATTTATCTCCCACAAGCGCTGTGGTATCCCGTGTTCCACCAAGCTTTTCCATCGCGCGGCGAATGGTTTTCCGGCTCGGTTTTCCGCTCTTCCAGTAATAGTCAACACCAAGCGGCTCGCAGTATTTCTTTACTCTTTCCTCGCCGTTGTTCGAAACTATGGCAAGGGCTATTCCGTTTTCGGAAAGAGATTTTGCCCAACGGATGATTTTCTCGTCAGGAACTTCGTTTTCATACATTGCAAGCGTGTTGTCAAGATCCGCGATGAGAACCTTTATCCCAAGTCCTGACAAAAATTCTCCCGTTATCTCACTTGCTCTGTTAAATTCCAGATCCGCGCTTAATAATGAAAACATATTCTCCTCCGAATATTGCAAATTTCTTTTTAATATAAATATTTAAGCCTTCTTTTTGGAGCGAGTCAGCACGATAAAGAGAATTGAGCTTACCGCAAGAAGCATCGGATAGAAAAGCTTCGGAATAATGTCAAATGCGGAAAGGTTTCCTCCGAGTGCTGTAACGGTTGAGAGCGCAATGAGCATCTGCGCACCGTACGGGATGATTGCCTGGAAACAGCACGAGAAGGTGTCAAGAATTGATGCAGCTCGCTTCGGCTCGATTCCGTATTCCTCGGAAAGCTCCTTTGCAATCGGGTTTGCCATAACGATTGCAACCGTGTTATTTGCAGTAGCAACGTCTAAAACTCCGACGAGTGCCGCCATGCCAAGCTGGCCGCCGCGGCGTCCTCGGAAAACCTTCTTTATTCCGTTGAGAAGCGCGTCGAATCCGCCGTGTTCGCGGATGAGCGCACAAATTGCAGAGACGAGAATTGCCACCATCGCGGTTTCAAACATACCTGCTGCTCCGCTTCCCATATTGGCAAGAAGGTCCGTCGCCGCCGTAGCACCGGTTGCAACCATGATGATTGCTCCCGATACGATACCGATAAGA
>JAFXJK010000040.1 GCA_017532355.1 Oscillospiraceae bacterium
AAGCTGTTTTCACAACCTATGCGGCATTTAATCCTTGCGCATCAAAATCGCCTCCTTCACATCTCTGCTTCGGGCTTCCGTACTTCTTCTGTTTTCTTGTTTATTTTCCATTTTTTACCTTTTTATTATATCAGAGGCTTTCTTGATTGTCAAGTTTTTCTTCTCTGATATGCAGAACAAACTTTACAAAAATACAAATGAATATTTTTTCATTTTATGGGTATAATCCGATTACCCGATTTTCACAAAAGGCAGGTGGCTTGAGATGCTTATTTCGAATGTTATGAAATCAAACGTTGTATACCTCGACCCGGACGACACTGTTTCACGCGCTGCGCGACTTCTCTTCCGACACAACATCGGTTCTCTCCCCGTCTGTTCAAAAGACGGAAAGCTCCGCGGTTTTGTCACCGACCGTGACATCGCAATCAGATGCGTTGCTTTTGACAATCCGCCGGAAGAAACAAAGCTCCGCGAAATCATGACACGGGGAATTGTGACGGTTTCGCCCCACGATGATACATCAACAGCGCTGAAGCTTATGTCAGACGAGCAAGTACGCCGTCTCCCCGTTGTTGATAACAATCGCCTTGTAGGAATGCTATCGTTATCGGACATCGCAATAAAGGCCTCCCGTGATTCCGAGATTTCAAAAGCTCTTTCAGAAATCTCCACACCGAATAACAAATACAGAAGAAAATAACGCATCAGCCGTAATTTTGTGAAAATTGCGGCTGATTTTTTTATAGAGAAAAATTTTGTTCCAAAGCCGCTTTATCACTTGTAACAATTGTAATAATATGTTATAATATCATCAGATAAATATAACTTAAATTCAAGATATTACTTCGGAGGCTCTGATGGTCGAGTTTGTTACTAAAGAAACACTTAAAGAATACGAGGACTTCGTCTCTTCTCACCCGAAAGGTCACTTTCTCCAGTCCTACGCCTGGGGCAAACAAAAACCCGAGTGGGTATGGGAAGGATTGTTTGTAAGAAATGAGGAAGGTGCTATCTGCGGCGCAATGAGTGTCCTTATCCGCCGTGCCCCCTCTCTTCCCTACACGATTATGTACGGCGCCCGTGCTCCCGTATGCGACATTCACGATGAAAAAGTTCTTGCCGAGCTTATGGACGGAGCAAAGGCTCTTGCCAAAAAACACCGCGCGTATTGCTTAAAGCTTGACCCCGACATCCTTGTCGATGATGCAGAGTTTTCTGACATAATGAAACGTCTCGGCTTCCGACGCCGCGACACCGGAAAGAACTTCTCAGGCATCCAGCCGCGTTTCGTCTTCAGGCTTGACATTGCAAACAAGAGTGAGGACGAGATTATGGCTCTTTTCCACTCCAAAACGCGTTACAACATCCGCGTTGCAGAGCGCAAGGGAGTTGAAGTCCGCCTTTGTGGGAAGGAAGCAGTTGCTGACTTTTCGAGAATTATGCTTGAAACAGGTGTCCGCGACGGCTTCGTCGTAAGAAATGCTGATTATTTTGAAAATATGCTTGATAATCTCGGTGAAAACTGTCGCCTTTATATGGCATATTCCGAAGATGTTCCGATTGCCGGAACTCTCGCCATACACTACGGTGACAAGGTCTGGTACCTTTACGGCGCATCTTCAAACGAGCACAGAAACCTTATGCCGAACTATCTTCTCCAGTGGACGATGATAAAGTGGGCCGCAGAGCTCGGTTGCCGTATCTACGACTTCCGCGGTGTTTCGGGCGACATTTCCGAGGACAATCCCCTTTACGGTCTTTACCGTTTCAAGAAGGGCTTCAACGGAGACTTCTGCGAATTTATAGGTGAATTTGACTTTGTTTTCAATAAACCCCTCAACTTCATTATTGAAAAAGGCGAGTTTGTTTTCAGGAAGCTCCGCAAAAAACTTTTTATGCTGAAGAACCGCAAGTAAAAACAGAGAAAGGCTTTCGGTAAAGATATGAATTCATTTGTCATTGAACGTGAAAAAATCAAAAAAAATGCAGATGTGATATTTGAGCGTGCAGGTACAAGTACCGTTATTGCAGTTGTCAAGGGCAACGGCTACGGTTTCGGCCTCACGGAATACATTTCCGTTCTTTACGAATCAGGGGTCCGTTTCTTCGCTGTAACCTCTCCTGCTGACGCTCTCAAAATCCGCGAGCGCTTTCACGAGGACACGGAAATCCTCGTGCTCCGCTCGACCTCTCTTCCCGATGAGATAGCGTCTCTTATTGACAACAACGTCACTCTCACCGTAGGGTCGCTTGAGGCGGCAGTTGCTGCGAACAAAGTTGCTCTTTCAAAGAACACGATTGCCAAGGTTCATATCAAGATTGATACCGGTATGGGAAGATACGGCTTCGATCCGAACGACACCGAGACCATTTACTCGGCATTCACAAACTTCCCGTCACTTGAGCCTTGCGGTCTTTTTACCCACCTCACCTCTGCTTTCAAAAGCAAGAAAATCACAGAGACGCAGATTGCATCACTTGACAAAGTTAAGGAAGAGCTTACCTCACGCGGCATAGATTGCGGCACGGTTCATTTTGCAAACTCTTCTTATCTCTTTAAATTCTCTGCACCGTACGGTGACGCAGTAAGAATCGGCTCCGCTTTTACAGGGAGACTTCCATGCAAGGTCAGAAAAAACAGGCTGATGAGAGTCGGTCATGTCGAGAGCAATATATGTGAGCTTCGGTGGCTCTCTCCCGGCTCAAAAGTCGGGTATAGCGGTGCATATACTGCAAAAAAAGCCACACGAATTGCAATTCTCCCCATCGGCTATGCCGACGGAATACATGTTGAAAAAGCAAGAGACACATACCGCATCCGCGACGTTCTCTTCTATGTTCTTTCAGACATTAAAAAGATGCTTTCAGGCAAACATCTTTACGCAACCATCAACGGAAGCCGCGCTCGCATTCTCGGCCATATCGGCATGACTCACACAGTCTGCGACGTGACTGACATCCCGTGCAACATCGGCGACATAGCTGCATTTGAAATGAATCCTATCTATGTATCGCCGGAAATCCCTCGCGAATTTATTTAGTGAAGCGGCAGAGCCTCACAGGGTTCTGCTTCAAATATAAAACCAGGTGGAAACTCACTATGAAAATGATCATGGCTATCATCAACGCAGACGACGCCAACACCGTCGTTTCTAACCTTACAAAGGCAGGTTTTTCAAGCACAAAGCTTGCAACAACCGGCGGATTCCTCAAGACAGGCAATACCACAATTCTCATCGGTATTGAAGACGAAAAGCTCAACGATGTTCTTGAGATAATCAAAAAGCACTCACACAGCAGAAAGCAGCTTGTTCCTGCTACATCCGAGTTCAGCATCGGTATGATTCCGGCAGTTCCTGTCGAAATCACGGTTGGCGGCGCTACCATCTTCGTGATGGACGTTTCCCACTTTGAAAAAATCTGACAATGAACTTTGAAGGTTTTTATGGCAATGAGCGCGCAAAGAATTACATAACATCATCCTTTGCGCGCAATGCCTTCCCTCATGCGCTGCTTATTGTCGGTGACCGTGGCATCGGAAAGAAAACGCTCGCCGCGATAATAGCAAAGGCACTCGTCTGCAGCGAAGAAAATCCACCCTGCGGCACGTGTGATTCCTGCTTGAAAGCAGAGCGTGGAATCCATCCCGACATACAGGTTCTCGGTACAGATTCTTCATCTGTTGGTGTAGCAAGAATCCGAGAGCTTAAGCGTGATGCACTTTTGCGTCCGAATGACGCCGAAAAGAAGGTCTATATAATAAATGATGCAGGCTCTATGACGCACGAAGCACAGGATGCTTTTCTCAAAATTCTCGAAGAGCCACCATCCTTTACCTTCTTTATTTTGCTGTGTGGAAGCTACAGCGACCTCTTGCCTACAATAGTCTCAAGAACGGCTCACCTGTCGCTCTCCCCTCTTAACGAGGACGATATGATGAAAGTCATTCGCAAGAAGCTTCCCGAAATATCCGAAGCCGAAGCCAAAGAGCTTGCCGCTTCGAGTGACGGGGTATGTTCTTTTCTCGCAGAAGTCCCGAATGCAGAGTCCCTTGAAAACACACAATCTATTATAGAGGCGATCCTGTCCTCTGATGATTTCGAACTCTACAAGGCATTTTCCTGCCTTGAAAAAGCAGGAAGAGATATGCTTCTTGCAACTTTGGACGAGCTTATTGTCGTTTTCCGTGACAGTCTCGTTCTTTCCTCTCGCGCAGAAAGCCGTACTCTTTCTTCACTTCCCGGAACCTTTTCCGAGAGGCTTTCAAAACTTTTATCTCCGTCTAAATCTGCCATGCTGATTGAGCATATTCTTGCTGCAAAAGAAGCTTGCCAAAGAAATATCGGCGTTGCCCACCTCGTCGGAGAACTTATTTGTAAATTTGCACAGACCATCGCATAAGCGATGTTGAAAGGATAGATTTATTTGAAAGAAATTATTGGTATCCGTTTCCGCGACGGCGGAAAAGTATATTCCTTCGACCCTGTCGATTTTAACCCGAAGGCAAACGATAAAGTTGTTGTTGAAACAGCCAGAGGAGCAGAACTCGGAACCGTTGCCGAAGAAAGACACGGCGTTTCCGAGGAGAAGTTGATTGCTCCCCTTCGCCGAGTTCTCCGCATTGCTACGGAAGCTGACATAAAGACCGCAGCCGAGCTTCGCGAAAAAGAAAAAGCGGCAGTTATCACCTGCCAGGGAAAAATCGAAGCTCATAATCTCGAAATGAAGGTTATAAACGCAGAATTCGCTTTTGACGGTTCTAAAATTATTTTCTATTTTACAGCTGACGGAAGAATTGACTTCAGAAATCTTGTAAAGGACCTCGCGGCAGTTTTCCGTACACGAATAGAGCTTCGTCAGATTGGTGTCCGCGATGAAGCAAAAATGCTCGGCGGACTCGGAATCTGCGGACGTCCGTTCTGCTGTTCAAGCTTCCTCGATGACTTCCAGCCCGTTTCTATCAAAATGGCAAAGGAACAGAATCTTTCGCTCAATCAGGCAAAGATTTCAGGCACCTGCGGCAGACTTATGTGCTGCCTCAAGTACGAGCAGGAGGCCTATGAAGACCTTATAAAAACAACGCCTAAGGTAGGACTTGAGGTTTCTACGCCTGCAGGTGACGGTGTCATCTCTGACGTTAGTCTCCTCACAGGCAAGCTTCGCGTTAAGTTTGAAGACGGAGATGCCGTTTCATTTAAGTCTTTTGATAAGAGCGAGGTTTCCCCGAAGCACTCACGCGTCGAGAACTCCCCTCACAAAAAGAACTTCAAAAAGCAGGAAAAAGCCCCTGCAGACGATTCTGCAGAGGCTTAAGCCTTTTTCTTATCTGTAATATCTTCTTCTGCGGTTTTTGCGGCGACGGTTATATCTTATAACATAGATTATATACGCCGCAATCGCAACCAGAACAACACCAATAACGACATACGCTATCGGGCTCTTCATGAACTTACCGACCGCGCTGATTGCATAAGCAATTATCGAACGCTCTACGTCATCAGCCGCAACGAGGTTTAGTGTTTCGTATTCCTTGCCGTCGTACTTTATCGTTACGGTGCCGATTGCATCACCCTTTTTCACGGGAGCCATAAGCTCAGTTTGTGTATTGGTCACAAGCTCCACTTTCGACTCATCGTAATCCTTCGGCATAAGGACCTCGTAATCCTTTTCCGTGTGTGCAACAACATAGTCCCTGTCTCTTGCGGCCTCCACGTGAACCTCGCATACCGCCTGGGACGACAGAAGAAGCTTTGCATATTTGAAATTCTCAAATCCCCATACAAGGAGCTTTTTGCTTTCGACAAAGCTACCTTTTTTACCTGTCTCTTCGTTCTTTGTCGCACCGAGAACAACAGATATCAACTCTTTTCCGTTATACTCAGCACTTGCAACAAGACAAAGACCTGCAGGAGTTGTGCTTCCGGTCTTCATACCGTTGGCTTTGGAATATATGTATCCAAGTTCCTTATACCTCGATATGAGAGAGTTCGTTGTAAAGAAAAATCTTTCTTCTGACAAATTCGTGGCAGGGATTGTCGCCTTATCCATTCCGTAAATTTCACGGAGTCTCGGATGTTTCCTTACCTCCATCGCAAGCTTCGCAACATCGCGCGCAGTGGTGTAATGATCGTCATCATGCAACCCGTTTGTGTTGACAAAGTGGGTCCCCTCAAGCCCAAGTTCAGCCGCCCGGCTGTTCATAAGCTCTACGAAGGCCTCTACACTTCCGGACACGCGCTCAGCAAGAATGTTTGCAGATTCATTGGCACTGGCAACAAGAAGACATATTACAAGGTTATCCACCGACATCTTCTCTCCCGCTTTGATACCTACGCTGCTTCCAGCATCCGAGAGACCTTGGAAAGCGCTTTTGTTTGCGACGACCTCTTCCGACCAGTCGTCTATATTCTCCGCGACAAGAAGCGCGGTCATGAGCTTGGTTATGCTTGCAGGATACTGTTTCGTATCCGCATTTTCAGAATATATCTCATGTCCGTCTTTCGCATCAATCAGTATAGACGCTTTTGAGTCAATGTCTATGCTTTCAATCGCGAACGCGAATACTGACAAGCAAGCAATACATACAAAAAAGATTATAAACGATTTTAATCTGTTCATTTTTCTCCCTCTCTTGTTTTTATAAATTCATTATAGCAGATTTTTTACGGTTACACAACACAAAAGATACGAAAGGAGTGTTTCAGAATGAAGCTGTTGCGTCACGAAACCATTCTCGGAATTGCAACACTTCTCTTTGTCATTGTTTCGCTCTTTCTATCGGCTTTTCCGAAGGCGACCACAGTTTTAGTTACAAGCTCCGAATCTACAGCTTCGCCATATCTGATAAACATAAATACAGCAGACAAAGAGGAGCTTGATATTCTCGACGGTATAGGCCCTGCCCTTGCCGACAGGATTATTGAATACAGAAATAACAACGGTCCGTTTAAAAGCGCGGAAGAACTTTCCGAAGTTTCCGGCATCGGACCGGCAATTATAGAAAACATCAAAGATTATGTAGAAATTTAAGAAATATACAAAAAAGGAGAACTACTATGAGAATACTTGTTGCCGATGATGAAAAGATTATCGTTAAGGGAATAAAATTCAACCTTGAAAACGAAGGTTTTGAGGTTGAAACTGCATACAACGGTGAGGAGGCTCTTGAGATTATCAAGAACGTCCACCTTGACCTTGTTATTCTCGACCTTATGATGCCGAAACTTGACGGTCTTGAAGCGTGCCGTCGCATAAGAGAGTTTTCTACCGTCCCCATCATTATGCTCACAGCTAAAAGCGAAGACACAGACAAGCTCCTCGGCTTTGAGTACGGCGCTGACGACTATCTTACAAAGCCCTTCAACATTCTTGAGCTTAAATCACGTGTCCGCGCCATCCTCAGACGTTCAGGCTCGTCTTCTTCAAAATACAAAAACACGCGTCTTATTTGCGACGATCTTATTATTGACACAGAGCAAAGAAATGTCTATATTGACGGCAATCCTGTCCAGCTCACTGCAAAGGAATTTGACCTTGTTGAGCTTATGATGAGAAACCCGGGCAGAGTTTACAGCAGAGACAACCTTCTCAACATTGTCTGGGGATATGAGTATCCCGGCGATATGAGAACGGTTGACGTTCATATCAGGAGACTCCGCGAAAAGCTCGAGTCTAATCCTGCAAAACCTGAGTACATTCTCACTAAATGGGGAGTTGGATACTATTTTAAAGCATAGTTCAAAATTCAAAAAGCTATTTTCAAGCATGTCTTCCAAGATATTCCTGGTTTGCGCACTTGCAGCAGTGCTTCTTGTTTCCGTTTATGTTTATAACGTTTATCCCGGAGTGTCTTCGTCTGTGTACTCATTCAAGGAAGCCGAGCTTCGTGAAATCGCCTCCGACCTTACCTCTCTTCTCGCAAGGCCGGAAGGGATATCGCAGGCAACGCTTTCTTCCCTTTCGTGCCAGAAATGCAGAATAATTCTCACCGATTCAGACCTGAGGGTTATCTACGACTCATCGGATATTGAAAACCTCGAAACAAAGACTCTGTTACTCCCGTCAACGAATTCAGCACTCAGGGGAGAATCAGTTTTTTCGAGCCGTTTTATTTCGAACAGTCTCCAAAGTTCCCTCTCCGCACCAATTTTTCGCGACGAAACCATCACAGGAACTTTTCTGATAATAGACAACGATCCTGAAATACATAAAATTCTCAGAAAAACAACATCAACTCTCATGGTTTCTTCACTTATTGCACTCGCCATTTTTATATTGCTTTTTTCCTTCATCGCATATATTCTCAAGCACAGAATATCAAAAATACTGTATATGATGAAGTTTTCTCGCCCGGAACTTAACACTGAACACATTCCAAATATTTACAGGGATGAGATTTCTCCCGTTATCGACGAATTCAACAGTATATATGACCAGCTTGAATATGCCGAGCAGATGCGTCGGGCTTTCGTCTCAGACGCTTCTCACGAGCTCCGGACTCCGCTTTCGGCAATCAAGCTTCTCTGTGAATCAATAACAGGGACAGAAAATGTTGATCCGGAAACAACCAAAGAATTTCTGCAGGACATTGTCCTCGAGGTTGACAGAATGTCTCACACAGCAGAAAAGCTCCTCGTTCTTTCGCGCCTCGACAACAACAAGAGCGCGAAGCTTTCACCCGTTCCTCTCTCTGAGGTTGTCCGAAAGTCAATCATCGCTCTCACTCCTTTTGCTGACGATAAAAAAGTTACCATTGAGAGCTACATTGAGGATGATTGCATCATTCTCGGAGAAATGGAAGGAACGAACCAAATCATCAGCAACATTATTGACAACGCTATAAAATACAATAACTACGGCGGCTTGATCAAAATCTATGTTTTCAGCAAAAACGGTTTCTGCCACTTTATTGCGGACGATTCCGGCATTGGCATAGCGCCCGAGTTCAGAAAACATGTCTTTGAGCGTTTTTACCGTGTTGACAAATCACGTGAGCACGACGGTCGCGGCGGCAGTGGCCTGGGGCTTTCCATTGTTAAGCGCAATGTTGACAGTTTCGGCGGAACTATTGAAATTTCAGACTCTGTCCATGGCGGCTCACGCTTTACCGTTATTTTCCAGAGTTCACCTGCTGAGGAGGCATATATATGATAAAGAAGCTTATTGCGGCAATACTCCTCAGCACTCTTCTCTGCGCGTGTTCTTCGGATCCACCCGAGAACGGTGCAACCTACAAACTCTTGTATGCAAATTCGTCAAACCCGACTGAACTTACAAGCGTAAATGCAACACTCACCGCAACGAACACGGAAGATGCGATAACTGAGCTTTTCTCAAAGCTTACTTTCCCTGAAAGCGACTCTCATATATCCGTGATTCCAAAGAGCGTAAGCCTTGTGGAATCCTCATTGAGCGACGGTATCTGCACTCTCATGCTCTCTCCGTCATACGGCAATTTAGCACCTTACACACGCGTTACACTTAATTATGTTCTCGTTAACACGATGTCGGCCTTACCCGATGTAGAGCAGGTAACAATTTCGTCTCAGAACAGTACGCAAACCTTCACAGCGGATGAGTTTATAACAGCCACCCCACCCGCTTATTACGACACTTCAACTGTCAATTTCAAATATATCACAACCGATTTTACAGAAACAGCAACAGTAGAAAGGACATTTGTTCTCCCATCCGGCACCCCTCTCGAAACTTACGTTGTGGAGCTCCTCTCGCAGAATCCGAACTCTCCGGAGCTTCGTTCCCCTTTCCCTGACGGCACGAAAATCAACGGTGTATATCTCGACAGCACAACTTGTGTCCTTGATCTGTCTCCTGAATTTATTACGGCAGCACCGCACACTCCCGAAGCCGAAAAAGCTATTCTCTTTTCCATCGTGGATACCCTCACAGAGCTTCCGGACGTGAACCGTGTAAAGTTCCTGATAGACGGAAGAAGCGGATACGGCTATCTCACTCACAACTTATCCTTCCCACTTGAACATTCTTCCGACTAAAAAACGGACAGCAAAAAACTGCTGTGGTCATAGACCACAGCAGTTTTTAATTACCATCTTCAGATTAAAGAAAGAAGAACGTCTATCATCTTGCTTGTTTCTGCACGGGTTGCATACGCACGCGGTGCAAAAACGTTGCCTGTACGTCCCGAGATAATGCCTGCACGCTGCATTGTCTCTACTGCACTTCCTGCATACTGTGCGATGTCGGCATTGTCTGCAAAAGTTATCCTTTCGACGCTGTCAGGCAGAGTCTTCTTCGCTACGTTTGCAGTGTAATTGGAAATCATTACCGCCATATCCTGACGTGTGATGAAGCTTTCAGGATTAAAGCTTCTCTCTCCGGTACCCTTTGCAACGCCCATCGAATACGCCCATGCAACCGCATCTGCATACCAGGCATCGTTCTTTACGTCATCAAAAATCGCAGCGATATCCGTGTCCTTATAAAGGTTTTCTCCCGCGATATTCGAAAGAATCGTTACAAACTGTGCTCTTGTGATATTTGCCTTCGGAGCAAAATAAGCAACACCGTTTGCATCCTTTCCCATGCCTGAGATTACATTCTTCTCTGCAAGAGACATAACGTGATCGTAGAACCAGTCACCCGACTTCACATCAGAGAAGGCGTTTGCTTCAGGTTCCTCAACTACAACAGGAGACCATTTTGCATAGACAAACGTAGATGTATAAATCGGAGCTGTGAAATCAAACGGCAATGTGCAGATAGCATCTGCAAACCAGCCCTCAAATACATATCCCTGCTTCGTCGGAACAGTCGAGGGTTCCGGACACATCGCGCCAATTGAAATCTCTACCGGACTGAATTCACTTCCGCCCATAGTGTCAAATGTGATATTTACCGTACTCTGCTCCGCATTCTGCTCGATTGCAAAAACAGCCGTAACGGTAACATCGGCAGCAGGCATGATAAACTGAGTAAGGTCTGAAGTCTGATTGACAAATGCCACTTCTTCGGATGCCCAGCAGAAGAAGGTGTAGCCCTCAAAAGGAATTGCACGGACCGTGACGAGTTCTCCCGGATTATACATAACCCTCTCCTGGACTATGTAGCCACCGCCCTCGGTGTACTGCGAAACCGTATAATACGGAAGATTTGACGCACTTGCTGACATCGGCGCCATAACGCAGGCAAACATCATAACCACAAGTAAAAGTGATGAAATTTTCTTGACATTTCTTGACATAATTCTTTATAAACTCCCTTCAACACTTTGTTGTTATTTTTATTATATCTTCTTTTTTTTGCTTAGTCAACAAATGATTTTCTTTTTTTGAAATTAGTGTAAACAATACATTGACTTTTTGACGTTTTTCAGCTATTATATACATATATAGTATTGTGCAAATTTCACATATACCATGTACAGTGATTTGCACCGAAATTCGGCGCGCCGTCTGCCGTAAGAACGGCACCGCTTTTGCGGTATGGGGTTGTTTATGAGAAAGGTCAGCAGCATTCTTAAAAAAACCGTATATTTTGTTCTTATTACAGCACTCCTCATCTCCTCAGTTTCCATAGGAGCTTTTGCTGCATTCAACGAGTATGCAGGACCTAAAATTATGGGTGTTTCACTTAACCCTACAAGGTCTGTCATCACACTTCAGTTCAACCGCGAAATTGAGGCAGCTGTATCAAGCCTCAAAGGTCGTATAAAAATCAGCAAAGGCGGCGCAGCCCTCGAAGCTCTCCCGTCTTCGACGGGCATAAATATTTCAGGCTTCCGCATGGATATTACTCTTACTTCTCCGCTTAACACTTCCGATAACTATGTTCAGATTTCGGCTAACACGCTTGTTGCCCAGAGCATTGATATTGAGTCTTCCCTTTTTGATGCCAGAGGCCCTGTACTTGCCGATATGAACCCCGTAACGGTTTCTGCTTCAGCAAAGAAGATTACAATTAAGTTTAAAAACGAAATTAAGGGATATCCCAACGACGATTCTCTGAAGAACGGCTACATTTCCCTCGCTCGCAACGGATCGACCTTCGGTGAAGTAATTCCCGAAGAGAACATCGAGGTTGACGGTTCAAGAGGTGAGATTGAAATAACACTTGACCAGCCTCTTACCGGTACGAGAAACAGAATTAAATTTGCCGCAGGCAAGATTCAGAATTCAGGAAACGGAAATATCAACCTTGATGATATAATCACACCCTACATAAGTGTTTCCGGGTCCTCCTCGAACATTTCCGGCACGTTGGACCCCGACGAAGAGTATGTCTTTCCTCAAATAAAGAGCACTTCGATTAGTTCTGACCTTCGCACAGTCACAATCAATTTCACAGATAGAATCAAAAACGCTTTTGCAACAGGAACTTCCTCTTCCCTCGCTCAGACCTTCCTTAAATCATACATTTCAGTCGGACGAGGAACTCTCAACAATTTTGAACTTCTCAGCGGCGCCGACACTGTCACGGTCGGCTCAAGCTACGTCAGAATCGTCTTTGACTCACCGCTTATTGACAAGAACAATTACATCAAGTTCCACAAGGGTGCGCTCACGGATAACAACAACATTGCTCTTCCTCAGGACATCATCACCGACAGCGTAACCGAAGGCACATCAGCAGGAACAGCTCCTGAGTATGCAAATGTTTCACTTTCAGGCAACAACAGAATCCTCGTTTATTTCTCAATCCCCGTTGTCAAAAATTCAAAGCTTACGCAAAACGAATTTCTCTCTTCAATCACAGTTTCAAGAAACGGCGGTTCCTTCGTTCCTCTTACAACCTATGATTCAGTAACATTCTCCGGCAATACTATGACAATCAAGCTTTCAAACCCACTTTCAGGTACGAGAAACAGAGTAAAGATTCAGGCAAACACAGTTACCTCAAAGGTTGGCGTTCCTCTTGCCTCAGCAGTTACAACAAGCTACATTTCATACACCGAGAGCACAAACGATGAGTACTACGTCCCTGAATATGACCGAGTTACTTATGATGCCTCAAGCCGTCGAATCAGAGTTTATTTTGAAAACGATATAAAGCTCACCTCCACATCCAGCCTTTACAGTTCGATTTCAATCTCCCGCAACGGCTCATCCTATAAGTCGCTTGACGCAAACGACGTTGTTACAATTTCTCCTCAGAACGCTGTTTCGATTCTCCTTGACGAACCTCTTACAGGTATCAAGAATTCAGTAAGAATTGCAAGAAATACTCTCGCTGATTACGACACAGGCTATGTACTTGGCGAAATTATCACAACCGAGTACATAAACGTTGACGATTCATACGTTGATGAAGAAGATGAACAGAATGATTCTCCTGTTTCATCCGGTTCTATTCAGTACAACGGTGATGTCGAAACAACTCTTTCCGAGGACTTATACACCATTTCTCTCAAGTTCAACCAGACTGTAAGCAACAATATGGATACTCTTGAGGATCTCAAGGGCCGCATTCAGCTTTCAAGAAACGGAAGGTTTTCTTCTCTTACAGAGAATGATTACATTCGCATAAACGAAGCTGCAAACGAAATCCTCATCGTTCTTGCAGAGCCGGCTGACGAATACTTCTCACAGATAAAGATTCTTCCATCCGCACTTTCCACAGCTTCAGGAAAAGCTCTTTCGAACACGATTCTCACACTTCCGCTTGGCGAAGCTTCAGGCAGTGTGCGCGTATATGTAAACAACCTTTCAGTACCTTCATCAGTTTCTACAGAAACAGCTTCCTCCTCATACGTCGCAACACTCTCTGACGCAGGAAGCCTCCGTGCTCTTTCAAATTCCGCAGAGCTTCTTATAAAGCTTCCGGATGATAAGACTTCAGCAACTCTCAACCTTTCGCAGAGCGTTGTTGACTCTGTCAAGAGATACAACGGCACGTTGGCTCTTTCCTTCGGAGACGTTACATACTACATCCCTGCAAGCAATGTTCCGACACTCTCTTCAGGAGACACGTTATCCATTACGGTCAACAAGTCATCGTCTGCGGCAACCAATCTTTCAAAAGCGTCAACTGTAAACTCATTCAAGGTTGAAGCATCTGCAGCAAATATGTCTGCAAGCGTCGTCGCTTCCTCAGGCGCAAAGACAGCGATCAAGCACACAGCCTTTGCAAAGAAGCGCATCATAGCTCGCGATATCGCAGGAAAGAACTTCTTCACCGTAGTCAGAATCGAAAAGTCAGGAAGCGTCGTTCCTGTTCCGACAAACACAGACACGACTCGCGGCGTAGCGTATCTCACGGCAAAAACACTTGAAGACGGTGACTATGCGGCTATCTCCGCAACACACACCTTTACCAACACCCCGGGTTGGGTTACTGCTCCTGCAAACGCACTCGGCTCAAAGCTTATTCTTTCAAACACGCCGGGAAGCGATCTTAATGCAAGTCAGGCAATCCCCCGTTCCGAGACAGTAACCATTATGACAAAGACGCTCGGCGTATATGGTGATGCAAGCGGCGCAAGCCCGTTCTTTGATATGATTCCCACAGACAGCTACTTCAACGCTGTTATGTCGGCAGTTTCCGAGTCGCTTATCTCCGGATACCCCGACGGAACATTCAAGCCGTCAGGAAAGCTTACGCGTGCCGAAGCAATGACAATCGTTGCTCGCGCAATGAGACTTCTCAACGGCAAGAGCGTTTCTCAGTCTGCTGAAATGTCAGATTCAGAAGCTTCCGCAATTCTTTCAAAGTTCACCGATGCAGGAACAGTTGATAACTGGGCAAAGAAAGACATTGCCGAATGTGTAGAGGCAGGCGTTGTCAACGGTGACAACAACGGCCGCCTTAACCCGAAGGCAAATGTAACACGCGCGGAACTCATCCAGCTTATGTACAACCTCCTCAGCAAAAACGGACTTCTCTGATAACCAAATAAAGCCTTGCAGTACTTAAGTTACTGCAAGGCTTTTTCTTTATCTTGATATATAATCTTCTATAACATCACGAAAATGAATCGGTGAAAGCTCAAGCTTATTACAGAGCGCATAAAGCTCTTCCACTCCTTCTCGACTTATATCTATGTCGCGTATCTTTTCGATTACACATTCTCCTTCGCGAAGTTCTATACCATAGCTCTTATATTTGCCAACATCTTCGAGATACATTATATCTTCTGTTACGTAATACTTCATTTTACCACCCACTCAAATAACTAACTTTTTAAGTTAGTTAAATTATAGCATCATTAAATAAACTTGTCAAGTTGTTTTTTTTACTTTTTTCAAGGTACTTGCAAACTTTAAAGTTATGTGGTAAACTATATACAAAGTTGGTGATATTATGGAAATCGGCGAAAGAATTCATTATTACAGAAAACTGCGCGGTCTTACGCAGGAAGATGTTGCGATAAGGCTCGGCACTACTCCGCAGAATATTTATAAATATGAAAAAGGCATCATCAAAAACATTCCTCTTTCAAGCATCGTTGCAATGTCAGAGCTTTTTGGAGTTTCTTCTGCTGAGCTTGCAGGAATGACAGATGAATCTGCCTCACTTCTCCCCTGCGATTCTCTTTCGGAAAAAGAGGCTTTCGGAATAAGACTTCGCCATTTGCGCGAAGCCGCCGGTCTTTCCGTTCGTGAGCTTGGTTTGAAGCTCCACGTCATTCCGCACATTATAATCGAACTTGAAAACGGCACCTCCGGCGAGATTCCCGAGTCAATGGTTTTAAAGCTTTCAAGCTTTTTCGGAAAAACTCCCGAATATTTCAAAGAATCCCCCATCACCGAGGTTTCTCCCGAGCTGAAGCTCAATGAAACAGAGCGCCTTGTCGTCGTGAAATACCGTTCGAACCCACAGTATCACAATGCTATCCATCAGCTTCTCGGCATCTCTCCCGAGGATGTAGATAACGCAAGCACCTCCTTGCGCTATAAGAAGATGACTTCTTCCGACTTTGATAACTCTTCAAAACGAAATAAAATTGCACAGACGCAGATGGGCGTGTACCATACCGATAAAAAGCAGGAAGATAAATAACAATTTAGAACCTCGCAGTACTTTGTACCGCGAGGTTCTTCTTTAATAACATACAGTAAGTTTGTATCCCGGAATGGGAATTTCTCTGAAAGAAACGTTTTCGTGTTTTCCGTCTCTTGAGATTGAAAGCACGTCAGACAAATCTACCGAAAGCTCTGTCGGCGGTATCAAAAAGCCGCTGCCGTCAAGCTTTACATAGCTTTCTTTTGCCGTCCACAATCTCGCAAATTCTTCATTGCGAGCCGATTTATCAAGACTCATAAGAAAATCAAATTCACTGTCTGCTGTCACCTTTCGTATGAGCTTTTCGCTTGCTCCCGAAATCTTTTCGACATCCACACCGACTTCTCTATCATATATGGCACAGACAGCATAGTCTCCGCTGTGAGAAAGACTAAAAAATATATCGCAGCTGTCTTTAAGATACGGTTTTCCGTTCTCGCCATACACTATGGAGAAAGCAGAAACTCCTGACTCCGAAAGGCAATCCTGCAAAAGAACGCTTGCGGCAAGCGCTCTTTTTTTATCGTCTTCCTTACGGTATGAGTCCACTCTTTCTCTGCGCTCGGCGCAAAGCGAGATGTATGCCTTTTCGTATTTCTCAGGTGCATCAAAAGCACTTATCTCGCACACTTTGACAACAGGTTCTTTAAGTTTCATCGTTCTTCCCCTTACTCAAGCTCGAACGCGCCTGTATAAAGCTGATAGTAAGTTCCCTTCTTCGCTACCAGCTCATCGTGCGTTCCGCGCTCGATAATCTCACCCTTATCAAGAACCATAATCACGTTTGAATTCTTGACAGTTGAAAGCCTGTGTGCAATGACAAAGACGGTTCTATCCTCCATAAGCTTATCCATGCCACGTTGAACTATCTGCTCTGTGTGCGTATCTATGGAAGACGTTGCCTCGTCAAGAATCATAACGGGTGGGTCGCAAACTGCGGCACGGGCGATTGCGAGTAGCTGTCGCTGTCCCTGACTCAGGTTCTCACCGTTGTTCGTAACGAGCGTGTCATAACCTTTGGGAAGCCTTGTAATGAAGTCATCAGCACCGGCAAGAACTGCAGCCTCTTTTACCTGCTCATCCGTTGCGGCAAGGTTGCCGTAGCGGATATTTTCCATAATTGTTCCCGTGAAGAGATTTGTTTCCTGCAGAACAAGACCGAGAGAGCGTCTTAAATCGTGTTTTCTGATTTTGTTTATATTTATGCCGTCATATCTGATTTTACCGTCTTCGATGTCATAGAATCGGTTAAAAAGGTTTGTTATGGTTGTCTTGCCTGCTCCCGTCGCACCGACAAAGGCAACCTTCTGCCCCGGTTTTGCATAGACGCTTATATTCTTAAGCACCTGCTTACCCTCGACATAGGAAAAATCCACATCCGTCATCTGAATGTCTCCGCAAAGACGAGTATAGGTAAGCGTCCCGTCTGATTTATGCGGATGGCGCCATGCCCAGATGCCCGTTTTCTCCTCTGTTTCTGTAATATTGCCGTTTTCATCGACCTTTGCGTTGACGAGAGTTACATATCCCTCATCCGCCTCTTCTTCAGCATCAATCAGTTCAAAGACACGTGCAGCACCTGCACCTGCCATAACGATTGAGTTAATCTGCTGGGAGAGCTGGTTTACGTTTCCGGTAAACTGCTTTGTCATATTGAGAAATGGCAGGAGAACGTCAATTGTGAGTACCCCTATTCCACCGACTATTACGTTTGATACTGCGATATTCGGGACTTTAAGTGTAAGAAACACACCACCGACTATGGCAATAACAACATAGAGGATATTTCCGACGTTGTTGATAATCGGGCCGAGGATATTTGCGTACGCGTGCGCCTTCATACTGTCTCGAAAGAGGGTTTCGTTGACTTCCTTAAACTCCTTGCCTGCCGCTTCCTCGCGGTTAAATACCTTTACGACCTTCTGCCCGTTCATCATTTCCTGAATGTACGCTTCAGTCTTACCTATCGCTTTCTGCTGACGCATAAAGAACTTTGCCGATCCGCCACCAACGATTTTACTTATATTGATCATAAGGAATACACCGAGCACAACAACGAGCGTCAGCCATACGCTGTAATAGAGCATTATGGCAAGAACCGAGATTATGATTACTCCTGCGCGAAGGAACGTAGGCAGGGACTGCGAAACGAGCTGTCGCAGAGTATCAATATCATTTGTATATCGGCTCATTATATCGCCGTGCTTATTCGTGTCAAAATACTTTACTGGCAGATTCTGCATTTTTTCAAACATACAGCGACGAAGCTTATCGAGAAAGCCTTGAGTTATAACCGCCATAAGCTGTGTGTACGCGGTAATTGACGCAAGTGAGATGACATACAGAACGACGAGCAAAACTACCTTCGGGATTATTACCTTTGATGCCGCCGTCCAATCCCCGCTTTTTACAAAAATTCCGATATCAGAGAGAATCTGTTGCTGGAACACAGCAGGAATCGCCGCGGTTACCGAAGAAATTATTATACAGATAATCACGATGGCGAGAAGCCCCGGATATTGCTTAAAAAGGAAGCCAAATACTCTTTTTAAGGTTGAGGGATCAATTTTTCTTTTCTTATTCATCTTCTCCCCCTCCTATCTGTTCTTCATAAATTTCCTTATATATCTCGCAACTTGAGAGAAGCGTCGCATGGTTTCCAAAAGCTACGACGCTGCCGCGATCCATAACGATTATTATGTCGGACTCCTTGACGGACGCAACTCTCTGCGCGATTATAATCTTGGTTGTTTCAGGGATGTATTCCTTGAATGCAAGTCTTATCTTCGCATCAGTCTTTGTGTCAACTGCGCTTGTTGAATCGTCGAGGATGAGAACCTTAGGCTTTTTGAGAAGCGCACGGGCGATACACAGACGCTGTTTCTGTCCGCCCGACACGTTAGTACCGCCCTGCTCGATATACGTTTCGTATCCGTCAGGGAAAGTTCTTATAAACTCATCAGCCTGGGCAAACTCGCACGCACTCTGTATTTCCTCATCGCTTGCGTTCACGTCGCCCCACAAGAGGTTTTCGCGAATTGTTCCCGAGAATAGCTGATTTTTCTGAAGCACCATCGCAACACTGTCGCGAAGGGTTTTGAGGTCGTAGTCGCGGACATTCACACCGCCGACCAAAACCTCACCGTTCGTAGCATCATAGAGACGCGGAATGAGCTGAACGAGCGTTGACTTACCGGAACCCGTACCGCCGATTACGCCGACAGTCATACCTGACTCAATCTTTAAGTTAACACCCTCAAGCGCACACTTTTCGGATTCTGCAAAGTATTTAAAATCTACGTTGCGAAACTCGATTGAACCGTCTTCAACCTCAAAAACAGGTTCTTTGGGATTTATTATAGTCGGCTCTTCATCCAATATCTCTGTTATTCTCTTCATTGATTCAATAGAAATCGTAATCATTACGTATATCATCGAGAGCATCATAAGAGACATAAGAACCTGCATTCCGTAAGTGAGGATTGCAGAAATATGACCTACATCAAGGTCAAGCCCCCGGCTTGAGATTACCATATACGAGCCGAACGAGAGAGAGAATACCATTATGATATAGAGGCAAACCTGCATTATCGGCTGGTTGAACGCAACGATTCTCTCTGCCCTTGTAAAGTCGTCCCTTATATCGCCCGCTGCCTTTGCAAACTTTTCTTTTTCAAACTCTTCTTTTGCGAAGCCTTTTACAACGCGCATGCCTCGGACGTTTTCTTCAATTGACTCATTTAGCTTGTCGTACTTTTTGAAAACGCGCTTGAACGCAGGCATTGCTTTGCGGCTTACTATATAAAGACCTACAACGATAATCGGAACTGCTATGACAAAGACCATAGCAAGCTTTCCGCCCATAACGTATGCCATAATTATCGAGAAAATAAACATAAGCGGAGAACGGATGGCAGTTCTGATAAGCATCATAAACGACATCTGAACATTGACAACATCGGTCGTAAGACGCGTTACGAGCGACGACGATGAAAAACGGTCAACGTTATCAAATGAGAAGGTCTGGATTTTGTCGAATAAGTCGTTTCTGAGGTTTCTTGCAAAACCTGACGATGCCTTTGCACTCGTGTACCCTGCCGCACCGCCAAAAGAAAGCGAAATAATCGCCAGAGCAACAAGGATTCCGCCCGTTGTAAGAAGTTTTGAAAGCTCAATACCCTCTTTGATCTGATTCATGAGATTTGCCGTAATAAACGGAATTATACACTCAATTATAGCTTCTCCTACCATAAAAAGAAATGTTATTATAGCAGGGGTTTTAAACTCCCTTACCGAACGCAGTAATTTCCTTATCATTTATCTTACCTCGATTTTCCAAAAAATTACCATTATATATTATATTCTATCAATTCTTTCCTATGCTGTCAATTAAACGAAATGTAACTTTTTTGATAACATAATTATTTTTCTTTTTTCGGGGAATATATAAGTGAAAGGAGAATTTTGCATGAAGAAGTTTTTTACATTCGCACTTATATTCACGCTCGTTTTTTCACTTGCTGCATGCGGCAAAGATGACAAACCGACAGAAACACCGGAAAACACAACTCTCGGTCAGACTCTTCTGTCTGTTTTCCGTGAAAACTCAAGAAGCACTCCCGAGCAAATTGCAAACGCCTGTCTCTCCTCGCCTGCAATCGAGTTCATGGGTAGCGTAATGCCCGTTGAAGAAGGTGCTCTTATGGGGCTCGATGCAGAAATTAACGGTTTTTCAGAAGGATATATGTTTGCACCTAACATCGGAACGATCCCGTTTGTCGGATATGTTTTAGATGCAGGCGAAAAAGCACCTGAACTTGTTGAAACCTTAAAGAAGAACGCAAACCCGAGATGGAACATCTGCACAGAAGCAGAAGAGACAATTGTCGAAGAAAAGGACGGCAAGGTCTTCTTCCTGATGTGTCCGAAAGATTTATCAACGACTGACGGCGATGTTTCAGCGGACGAAAATATCGCACCGTAAAAAAAGAGCTTGTCAGGAACCTGACAAGCTCTTTTAAGTTAGTTATATATCTTTCTGATTTGTGTAGTTCGGGAGAAGCTTCGGAGAAACTTTCTCTGTCTTGATGCCGCCTTTTTCGATTTCATTCTCGAATTTAGCGATATGATCAAGTGTGAGCTTTCCTACCTTTACATCCTTGCATACAGCCGCAGCACTCTTACCTGCAGAACGACCGAATACGATGATGTCGAGGAGCGAGTTACCCATAAGTCTGTTCTTACCGTGGATTCCGCCAACTGCCTCACCTGCAACGAAGAGGTTCTTGACATTTGTTGTCATACCGTCCGGAGTGATGTCAAGACCACCATTCTGGTAGTGGAGTGTCGGGTAAATGAGGATCGGCTCCTTGCGGATGTCGATGCCGTACTTACCGAACATACGCATCATTGCCGGAATACGAGCTTCGATTGTTCCCTCACCCCCGATTGCTTCGATCATCGGAGTGTCAAGCCATACTGCGAGGCCGTTACCTGTGTTTACGCCGTTACCGCGTGTTGAACACTCACGGATGATTGATGCAGCGGAAACGTCACGAGTCTCAAGCGGATGCATGAATGCTTCACCGTTTACGTTGATGAGCTTTGCGCCGAGAGAACGGACCTTTTCAGTAACGAGAGCACCAAAAATCTGTTCCGGGAAAGCAGCACCCGTCGGGTGGTACTGAAGTGTTTCAGCATAAAGAAGCTTTGCACCGACACGGTAACCGAGGACGAGTCCGTCAGCTGTAGCACCGTAGTGGTTGGATGTCGGGAAGCCCTGGTAGTGCATACGACCTGCACCGCCTGTTGCGATGATAACGGTCTTTGCCTTTGCAACGAGGAGTTCCTTTGTTTCCATATTCATAAGAACAGCTCCTGCAGCGTTGCCCTTATCGTCGAGGATAATTTCAATAGCTGCTGTGAAGTCAACAACCGGAATGTTGCGGTTGAGAACTTCGTCACGGAGAGTTCTCATAATCTCAGCACCGGAATAGTCCTTTGCAGCGTGCATACGCTTACGGGATGTACCGCCGCCGTGAGTTGTAATCATTGTTCCCTCTTCGTCCTTATCGAACTCAACACCGAGGTTTGAGAGCCACTGGATAGCTTCAGGAGCGTCACAAACGAGCTTTGAAAGAAGCTCAGGCTTTGCTGCGAAGTGACCACCACCGAAAGCGTCAACATAGTGGATAGCCGGAGAATCGTTCGGCTTGTCAGCTGCCTGAATTCCGCCTTCTGCCATCATTGTGTTAGCGTCACCGATACGGAGCTTTGTAACGATCATAACGTTTGCGCCTGCTTCGTGTGCCTCAATAGCTGCAGAAGAACCTGCGCCACCGCCGCCGATAACGAGAACGTCAACATCGTAGTCAGGAGCTGTAAGATCAACATCGTCTGCAGAAATACGGCTGTGAGCCTGGAGAATTTCTGCGAGCTGTGACGGAACCTTATCGCCCTTATTCGGACCAATCTTGAGTTCTACGAACTCGCTTGTCTTATAGTCCGGATGGTATTCTGCAAGAAGATCTTCCTTCTGCTTTGCAGTCATACGAGCCGGCTCGAGAGCTATGTTTTTCTCTCTTGCAGCTTCTACTGCTGCAAGTGATTTCTGTAAACTTTCAGGATACATTGCAATTCCTCCCTCTTCTACTTCTCAATCTCGCGGTTGTTATAAAGCTCTTTGATTTCATCAATCGGCTTCTGCATGAGAGCTTCGATGAGCTCTGTGAAGGTACCGTCTTTGATTTCCTTAACGCGTTCATCAAGGTGAGCGCATCCCGGAGCCAAATACTTACCGTTGATTCTGCGAGCAAGCATTGCAACCTGCGGATGAGAGATGCCAGCCGGGCAACGTGACGAGCAGACGCCGCACATTACGCAGTCAAAAGACTCTTCTGCGCAGTTCTCAAAGTCGCCGCGCTGTGCGTATGCAATGTACTGCATAACGTTGAGCTCCTGTGTGCAAGCCTTTGTGCAGGCGTTGCAGCCGATGCAGGAATAAATCTCAGGATAGAGCTGCATCATGACAGACTCGTTTGTCTGGATTTTTTCCATATCGTAAACCTGCTTGACAAGCGGGAAGAACGGAAGAGTTGCAATATACATATTGTCCTCTACCTTTGTCTGGCAAGCGAGGCAAGCCTTAAGCTCGGGGTCACCCTTGATACGATAGATTGTTGCACAAGCACCGCAGAAACCGTTGCGGCAGCCACATCCTCTGACAAGCTGATATCCTGCGTATTCCATCGCCTTCATGATTGTAAGATTGTCCGGAACCGCATACTTCTTGCCAAAGAGAAAAATATTTACCATATTCTCCATACTAACACTCCTTTAATATTCATCCGGAAGTTCGTTCAGCTCATCAAAGCGGAACACCGGACCGTCTTTACAAACATACTTTGAACCAACATTACATCTTCCGCACTTACCTATACCGCACTTCATTTTAAGCTCAAGTGTTGTATAAATCTGCGTTTTCTCAAATCCGAGAGAGTAGAGACCTTCGAGCGTAAACTTAATCATTATCGGAGGTCCGCAAAGAACTGCTGTCTTGTTTGTGTCAAAGCCGAGTTCCTTTACATAGTTCGGAACGAAACCGACATGGCCGTCCCATCCCTCCTGGGGATTGTCTATTGTAAGGTGAACATCAACATTTGCATCGTTTGCCCACTCTTCGATGATTTCGTTATAATCGAGAAGGTCGTCCTTGCTACGGGAACCGTAAACGATATCAATCTTACCGTAACGATCGCGGTAATGACGGCAGTAGTTGATTACCGAACGGAGCGGAGCAAGACCTACACCACCTGCAATAAAAAGGAGGTTCTTACCTGCAAACTCATCGTCAACCGGGAACGGCTTGCCGTACGGACCGCGGACTGTAACCTGCTGGCCTACCTCTGCGGCGTGAAGCCACTCGGTAACACATCCGCACTTCTTGATTGAGAACTCCATAAACTCCGTATTTGTCGGAGAAGATGTGATAGAGAACATCGCCTCTCCTACACCCGGGATAGAAAGCATTGCGCACTGACCGGGTCTGTGGTCAAACGGCTTCTTTCCGTCCGGAGTAACAACTCTGAATGTCTTTATATCCGGTGTATCAATTCTTACATCGGTAATAACACCGATTACAGGAATCAATGCATCTGAAGAATTACTCATTTTCTTTTCCTCCAATCGTTTTCATTACCTTTACAATGTTCATTGAAATCGGACATTTTGAAAGGCATCTTCCGCAACCTACGCAACCGAAGATTCCGTCGTTGTTTTCAGGATAATATACAAGCTTGTGCATAAATCTCTGGCGGAAACGCTCTGTCTGAGTGAGACGCGGGTTGCCGTGAGCCATCTTTGTAAAATCTGAATACATACAGGAATCCCAGCAACGGAAGCGCTGAATTCCCTTTCCTGTATTGAATTCCTTGATATCGTAGCACTGGCAGGTCGGGCAGACAAATGTGCAGGTACCGCAACCGAGGCATGTCTCTGCGAGGTCCTTCCACTGGGGAGCGTCGAAGAATTCCTTTGTCTTTCCGCCACCGAAGTTTGACGGGTCAAGATCGCGAAGCGGAAGCTTTGAAAGAATCTTCTTTGTTGCTTCCTTTTGAGCTTCCACTGCCTTATCATCGGCAGCTTCCGTGAAAGCTGCGATTTTCTTCATGAAACTTTCACCTTTCTCGGTGTTAGCACGAAGATAAAGCGCGTCGTCGCATCTCCAGGCACTTACATCGCCTGTCGGCTCTGTGGCATCGATACCGAAAGCCGAACAGAAGCAGGTTTCACTCGGTCTTGCGCAAGCTACGGAAACGACTGTGCCATGCTCGCGGCGATCCTTATAGAAAGTATCAACCGGCTCTGTGAGGAAAACGCGGTCGAGAATCTCAAAGCTCTTTACGTCACACGGACGGACGCCGAAGATAACGTAATCTTCCTTTTCGTCGCGGATATCGATTATCTCGATATTCTTA
The DNA here is from genome assembly GCA_017532355.1 of Oscillospiraceae bacterium. The sequence continues at coordinate 24,957 of JAFXJK010000040.1, forward strand.
CCGTCGCGCTTGAACTCGACGAAGTTTTCCATCTGCGGAAAGAAAAAGTCCTTTGCGCTGCGAACTGTGTTGAGAGCCGAGCTCCATTCCTTTCCCTCTTCCCACTTTGCAAATCGTGCACAACCGTCGTCGCTGTCAACAGGGAGATAAAGCGGCATATCTGCTGAAATCGCGGCGAAGAAAGCGTTAAGCTTATCGTTTGAAATCTTAAGCATTACTTATCCCCCCTATCAAAAACATCACACGGTTCGACATCGTCAACTGTGTAATTTACGAGAGGAGCACGTGAGCCTTCCTCTTCTCCTGCCTGATACTCACCGTAGAACTCGTTTATATCCTTTATAAACTTACGGTTGAGGAGGTGAAGCGGAATGTTCTGCGGACATACTCTCGAGCACTCTCCGCAGTCCGTACAACGGCCTGCAACGTGGAACGCGCGGATGATGTGGAACATCTTTTCTTCAAAGCTGTTTGCCGCAGCCTTGTTTTCAACGCCTGAATTCGGGTTACCGAAAACGCACTTTTCACAAGTACATGCCGGGCATACATCGCGACAAGCGTTACAACGAATGCAACGTGAAAGCTCGTTCTGCCAGAAAGCAAATCTCTCGTCCGGAGTCATCTTTTCAAGCCTCTCGACCTCGTCGAAGCGGTTTGAATCAAGAACCTCACCGTCATCGCCGATGAGCTCATCGTACGCAACGTGCTTCTTGCTCTTACAGTTTACGCAACGCTCTGCAAGAACGTCAGCAACTGCAACGGAAACCGGAGCATCTGCATAGATTGTTTCAACTTTAAGGTTTGCACCGTCAAAATCTATCTTTGCGATACCGTCGCCCGTGATTTCCTTTACCTTTGCGATATCAACCATTCCCTCGCACGGGATACCGACTGCGTAGACCTTTTCGCGGTCAAAGCGGTGCTCGGTAAGGAGCTGGTTGAAGCTGTATGTGTCACACGGCTTAAGGAAGACAAGAATCTTGCCTTCAGCCTTGACTGTCTTTGCAACGAGGTACTTTGAGAAGTTGGCTCCGCAGAAATCGTTCCATACGAAGTTTGCCTTAACGTCCTCTGCATCTTTGAAAACTGACGGTGTGATATCGTAATCGAACTCACCGCGTCTCCAGCCGATAACGGATGTGACCGTACCGTCTGCAAGGAGGGATACTGCCTTGTCTATCAACATATCACGTGTTATCTTTTGCATCGCAGATCCTCCAATCTCTTGTTCTCACCGAGGGAGATTACCTTTTCTACAAAATCGTTCATTGTTGCCGAGAACTTTGCGCCTTCTGCAGCAGAAACCCATTCGACACGGGTTCTTTCTCTCTCGATTCCGAGGAAGTCGAGCATTGAGAAGAGAAGAGCCATTCTGCGGCGTGTGTAGTAGTTACCTGAAGTATAGTGGCAGTCGCCGGGGTGGCATCCGCAAAGGATGACGCCGTCTGCTCCGCGCTGGAATGCACGGAGAATAAACATCGGGTTGACGCGGCATGAGCACGGAACACGGATGATCTTAACCTCTGCCGGATAATTCAAGCGGTTGTTACCTGCAAGGTCAGCACCGGCATACGAACACCAGTTACAGCAAAATGCCACGATTAAAGGCTTATGTTCATTTACTTGCATATCGCGTCTACCTCCGCCATAATCTGATTTGTTGAGAATCCACGAAGATCCATAGCTCCTGATGGGCACGCAACCGTACATGCACCGCAACCCTGGCATACTGCCGGGTTGACCTTTGCAACACGACGGATTTTTGTTGTGCGGTCAGGCTGTCTGAATTCTTTATCCTCATACGAAATTGCACCATACGGACATATGCGCTCACAGCTTGAGCAGCCGTTACACATAAGCTCGTCGGAATTTGCAATACAGGGGTTACCGGTAAGCTTATCCTTTGCGAGGAGACCGATAACCTTTGCCGCTGCAGCAGATGCCTGCGAAACGGTTTCCGGAATATCCTTCGGACCCTGGCAGCAACCGGAGAGGAATACACCCGCTGTCGGGCTCTCTACCGGACGAAGCTTCGGATGAGCTTCCGTGAAGAAGTCGTTAGTATCCATACTTGCCGTAAGCATTGTTGCGAGCGGACGAGCTGACTTGTCAGGCTCGATTGCTGCTGCAAGAACAACAAGGTCAGCATCAATATGAAGCTGCTTATTATTGAGAAGGTCAGAAGCCTGAACCTTGAGCTTTTTGCCCTCGGGAGAAATCTTACCAACCATTCCCTTGACATACTTTACGCCGAACTCTTCAACAGCTCTGCGGTAGAACTCGTCGAAGTTCTTACCCGGCGTACGGACGTCAATGTAGAATACGTAAACTTCTGTATCGGGGTATTTATCACGGACAAGCATTGCGTGCTTTGCCGTGTACATACAACAGATCTTTGAGCAGTACTCCTTACCCTTCTCCGCACAAGCGTCGCATCTTGAGCCTACACACTGAACGAAAACGATAGTGTGCGGATGCTCGTGGTCAGACGGACGGAGAAGCTTACCTGCTGTCGGGCCTGCAGCATTTGTGAGACGTTCAAACTCAAGGGATGTGATAACATCCTTTGACTGGTTATACGCAAACTCATCGAACTTATCGAGGTTTATCGGGTTATAGCCCGTAGCCGCAACGATTGCACCGTAACGCTCCTCGATGATTTCGTCCTGCTGTTTATAGTCGATAGCGCCTGCTGCACAAACCTTTGCGCAGACACCGCACTTGCCGTTCTTGAGCATATTACATGTATTCGGGTCGATTGTTGCAACCTTCGGAACAGCCTGTGCAAACGGGATGTAGATTGCCGAGCGATTGTCCATATTGAGGTTGAACTCGTTCGGAACCTTCTTCATCGGACACTTCTCAAGGCAAGCTCCGCAACCTGTGCAGACATCTTCCTTGACGTAACGTGCTTTCTTTCTTATCTTGACGTCAAAGTTACCGACAAAGCCCGTAACGTCTTCAACTTCACTGTAAGAGAAGATGCGGATGTTCTCGTTCTGAGCAACGTCAACCATCTTCGGAGTGAGGATACATGCCGCACAGTCGAGAGTCGGGAATGTCTTGTCAATCTGAGCCATCTTACCGCCGATTGTCGGCTTTGTCTCAACGATATCAACCGGGAAACCTGCATCTGCAATATCAAGAGCAGTCTGGATACCTGCGATACCGCCGCCGATGACGAGCGCACGCTTTGTAACCGGAGACTCACCCGGAGTGAGCGGAGCGTTGAGGTTTACCTTTGCGATAGCTGCACGGCCGAGGATGATAGCTTTCTCGGTACCGATTTCCATCTCTTTATGAACCCATGAGCACTGCTCGCGGATGTTTGCGATTTCTACCATGTACGGGTTAAGACCTGCAGCAGCTGCTGTCTTACGGAAGGTTGCTTCATGCATACGCGGTGAGCATGAGCAGATGACGATGCCCGTAAGGTTATGCTCTTTTACAGACTCGATGATCATATTCTGACCTGCCTGAGAGCACATGTACTGATAGTTAGTAGAAAAAACTACATTCTGTTCTTTTGCAAGTGCATCGGAAACTGCCTGAACGTCAACCGTACCTGCGATGTTACTTCCGCACCAACATACAAAAACGCCTATTCTCTGCATCTCATCTACCCCCCTTACTTCGTGTATTTTCTGAATGCGCTGACGAGAGCCTGCTGTGGCATATCGTCATCAAGCATATCAGGAATCATATTTGCTTTAAGGTGATTGTTGCCCTGCTTGCGGACTGCAGCGAGGCGAACTGCTTCAACAAGCTTTGCCGGCTCTACGGAACGAGGACATCTGTCGAGGCAAGCAAAACAAGTGAGGCACTTGTAAAGGGAGTCGGAATTAAGAAGAGGCTCAATGTCGCCATTCTCTACCATGCTGACAAACTGATGCGGATGGTACTCCATCTCATCGTATGCAGGGCATGTAGCAGAACACTTACCGCAACGCATACACTTTGACGGGTTTGTACCGCTTATGCGGATAAGTTCTTCTTTTAAAAGTTCATTCTTACTCATCGATATCCTCCTTTACTCCGAGTGCTTCGGCAAGAAGCTCTGTGAAATAAATAACCGGAATCTGAGATCCGTTCTTAACGAGGTTGTACTTACAAAGCGGACAAGCCGTAACAAGCATTTCTGCTCCGTTTGCCGCAGCACCGTCGGAAACCGCGTTGCTTCTCTTCTTTGCAAGCTCGGGGCTCTCAAGAGCAATATAGCCACCGCAGCATTCGTTGCGCGATGCGTAGTAAACAGGCTCTGCTCCTATTGCACGGATGAAGTCCTCCATAATCTTCGGATTTTCAGGATCATCCATCTGCATAACGCCGTTCGGTCTGAGGAGAAGGCATCCGTAGTACGGCGCAATCTTCTTTCCCGAAAGCGGATTGACAACCTTTTCTGAAAGCTTGTCAAAACCTACAAGGTCACGAAGCATTTCGAGATAGTGGTAAACCTCGCAATCGCCCTCGTACGGTTCCTCGCCCATATAGCGGTTGACCTTAGATGCGAAAGCTTCGTCCTTCATAGCGTTGTTAGTCTGTTTGATGACATTGTGGCATGCAGAACATACGGTAACAAGAGCCTGACCTTCCGCCTTTGCCGCCTTAAGCGCACGGACAGAAGAAAGCTTCGTAGCTACTTCGTCGTTCGCAGTTGTGAAAACACCGCCACAGCACTGCCACTCGTTTATTTCTTCAAGGGTGATTCCAAGAGCTTCTGCAGAGCGCCTTGCCCAAACGTCAAGATCCTTTGCTTTGTTCTTAAGCGTGCACCCAGGGAAATAACTTAACTTCATAATTTCGCCCCCTATTTAATCAGTTGTAATTACTGTTTTAAGACATCACCAATCCCGCCCCGACGGTAATTCGTCGACGCGGAAACACTTCGGTTTTTAACCTCTTTATGTGATTGTTATTATTATAACAATCTTTGCGACATTTTTCAACCCTCAAAATTGCACAGTTTTCCCCTGGTTTTTCTTTTTTTTGTTAAAAATTACATTATATTATAACTTTCAGTTTTTTGAGGCATTTATATATAAAATATGTACATAATTTTTTTGCAGTTTTTTCGATATTTTTTTACTTTTTCTATAAAACGATTTAGTTTTTGATTTTTCAACGTTATTTTCGTATCTTTATTCGCAAAATGCACAAAAGCAGATGCCGCGTAAACAGTAGTTTACACGGCATCTTTTTCTACATTGCAAGGGTTCCGTTTTCATCCTCAATAAGAATTAAAATCCTCTCCTCGTGCAGAGTTTCTGCATTGATATAAACTATGCAATGCTCTCCACTTTCCATCTCGCACTTGAATTCGTGTACGAGCACCTCACCTTCTCCGTCACGAGGGATGATAGCAGGTGAATAGGAAAGCACCTTAAGCTTTTCTGATACCTTTTCTATTGCACGAGCTTCATCACTTGTGATGTCGCGGATTTCTCGTTTTAAATGATTCTTTATATACCCGGCAGCATCGAAGTTTAGCAAACTTCCGTCTGTCAATGATATGCTTATTTTTATAAGCTCCGGGTAAATTGTTACCCCATCTTTCTTGCTCGCAAAATTGATAACGAGATAGTCGTCATACGCGGTATGGTACGTTTCCTCAACATCCTCATACCCCATATTTTCGAGCAGCTTTTTTGCCGAGGATATGCCCTCAATTATACCGAGTCTTTGTCCCACTTCTCTCTTTTGTGCAATATACTTGTAAACGAGGCCTCCTCGGACGGTTAAATCCGCATAGCTCTCTCCGTCTGTAAAAGTCATAAGCTTTATTCCGTCATCTTCCCACTCGCCGTCGCATCTCAAGCTTTCTGCATCCTTTCCGAAAAAGCGCGCAACAACATCCAAAAGCTCCTCTTTGCTCTTATCAGAAAGCCCTTCCAAGTATTTTCTTTCGCCTTCCGACTCATCCGAAAACGGTCCGTCATATACAAGCACTGGATATTCGGAAAATTCACGTTCGAGCTCTTTAATATCTGAAATTCCCTCGTTCTCTTCGTCACCGTAGTCTACCGTCGCTATATCGAGCTTTTCCCTATCAATCCTGCTTGAAAGTCTCCGAAGATTTTGCACAATATCTTCTGTTCCTTCTGATAGCTTTACAATGGCTTTTCTCTCCTCTTCACCTATCCGTTCTCCATCTGACGCCTTTTTTAACACGTAGTATGCAAAATCTCCTGTTTGCGCTATGAACTCCGTCGTATTTTCAAGAGAGAGCTCTCTTATCGGCAAACGCGAAAGTGCATGAGACACCGTTTCTGCCTGGCAGAAAATCTCGCCGCAAAGCGAGGCTATCATTGCAGAGTCCGCCGAACATGCGCATTTTTCAAGAGCGTAATCCATCTTTGTGACCCCTGCAACAATCTCTGAAAACGCATAATGGTAACTGTCAGATATCACCTGCTCATATTGCTTTGCGCGCCTTGCATTCTGAACGTTGAGCACCGTACTCAAAATCAGCGCAACAGCGATAAAGGATATTGCTCTCACAAGAACTCTGCGGCTCATACTTTTTCTCCTCGTTCTTTTTTGTTTAGTTTTTACTTTTTTACCTTTTTGATACGGGTATAATTAAATAATTTTAAGTTATTGGCTATTGCAATAATCCGATTTTACAGTTATAATATAATTTGGATTTTGAATAAAACGGAGGATTTTTATGATTAAAAGAATTTCCTTTTTAATACTGACTGTCGCTATGTTATTTTCGCTTTCAGCGTGCTTTGACGAGCCCGAATATCTCTCAGGAACAGCGCCTGCAACAGTTGATGTTCAGCCAATTCCCATTGATCCTGCCGCAGAATTCATGTATGACTCCACCCTTTCACTTGCTGATTCATTCAACCAGATGAACTCACTCCGCGCATCAATTTGCGAAGATATGTATTCTGCCGTTGTCAGTTTCTCTGATTCTTCAGCATGGGTTCCGATAGAAGCAAACAAGTACTCTCTCGGCTCAGACGAGTTCCTCGCTGTTTCCTATATAATGGAAATCGCACCGAGCGTTACAACCAAAAAGCTCATGAGAGAAGACGGGTTTACAAACATCGACATTTCCCAGCTCGATGTTGAAAACTCCTGGCTTGTAACAGCAAAAAAAGAAGAAAACGGCGTTGTCAACAACTATGAATACACGGTAAGATACGGCAAGCATTCAGACTCATACCGTTTCACTCTCACAATTAACAACGAGAAAAAAATGATGTTGGCTTCTCGTCGTATTACAGGCGGATACGCAGTTCAGGTATGGATTCCTGAGGGCGAATACCACATTCTTGCCCACGACGTAAAGGAAGGCCGTTTCGGCTATATTCCGAAATCGAGAGACGTTACTTCTCTTGATTTCCCCGAAAACGACATTTTCTACGACGGCTCCCTCGTCACGAGCACATTCACAACCGCAAACGCAGAGCACACCTTCCTTCTTGCAAACAACATCCTCTACATCACAAAGGACGGAAACAACTACGCGGTTCCGCTTGCGTAATTGCATCAAAAAGAGAGCAAGATTCTTGCTCTCTTTCTTTTTATATGTTATAATTATTTCACCAACAAAAAAGGAGAATATTATGCTTACTGTAGGATGCCACCTTTCTTCTTCGAAAGGATATCTCGCCATGGGTGAGACCGCACTCTCAATCGGTGCGAATACATTCCAGTTTTTCACACGAAACCCTCGCGGAGGCGCGGCAAAGCCGCTTGATTCGGATGATATTTCAGCTTTTCTCAAGTTTGCCGCAGAAAACGGAATTAACACCATTCTCGCACACGCTCCATATACGCTCAACGCAGCTTCAAAGGACGTTAAGATACGCGACTTTGCGCGAATCGTTATGAGCGACGACATTTCACGTCTCGAAGCCACACCCGGAAACCTCTATAACTTTCACCCCGGCTCGCATATCGGACAAGGAACGGATGCAGGCATCGAACTCATTGCAGAGCTTTTAAACGAGATTATAAAGCCCGACCAGACCACAACCGTTCTTCCTGAGACCATGGCAGGAAAAGGAAGCGAAGTCGGCGGTAAATTTGAAGAACTCCGCGCAATTATCGACAAAGTCAAATACAACAACAAAATCGGCGTTTGTCTTGATACCTGCCACGTTTTTGACGCAGGCTATGACATCAAGACCAATCTTGATGGTGTACTCTCCGAGTTTGATAAAATCATTGGTATTGACCGTTTGAAGGCAATCCACTTAAACGACTCGCTCCACGGTTACGAGAGCCACAAGGACCGCCACGCAAAAATTGGCGAGGGATTCCTTGGGGCTGAGACATTTAAGAATGTAATCAACCATCCGATGCTCTCGCATCTTCCCTTCTTCCTCGAAACTCCGAATGAGCTTCCCGGATATGCTGAGGAAATTGCTCTTTTAAAAAGCTTATACACTGCATAAAGGAGAAAAAACCATGAAATGGGTAATTGCATCTGACATCCACGGCTCAGCAGAATACTGCGAGAAGCTTATAAATGCTTACAAAAGAGAAATGGGAACAAAACTTATTCTCCTCGGTGACATTCTCTACCACGGCCCGAGAAACAATCTCCCGAAGGAATACGAGCCAAAGTCCGTCATCTCGATGCTTAACGAAATAAAAAGCGAAATCCTCTGCGTTCGGGGAAACTGCGATGCCGAGGTTGACCAGATGGTGCTTGACTTCCCGATTATGGCAGAGTATGCCCTTCTCCCCGTCGGTGAGCGCACAGTTTTCATAACTCACGGTCACAAGTTTAATACCAAGACTCCCCCAATGCTCAAATCCGGAGACATTCTCCTCCACGGACATACACACGTTCCGAAATGCGAAGAGTTCGGCGACGGTCTTATCTATATAAATCCCGGCTCAACATCGATTCCCAAAGAAAACTCACCGCACGGGTATATGACCTTCACGGAAAACGAGTTTCTCTGGAAAGACCTTGAAGGAAACGTTTATATGGAATATAAATTTTAGAACAAAAAAGCCTGTACTCCTTTGAGTACAGGCTTTTTAACTTAATAATACTTTTCTACAAATTCAATAATCGGATTCGGGTCAGAGAGACCGTGCGGATGATGGTCGCAGCCCGGCTTTATAATTTCAAGAAGCGGAAGTTCCGCCTTTTTATACATACTCGCAAAATGCTCGCCGTTTTCGCAATAAGGAACAACCGTATCGGAATCACCTGAGACAATACAAAGCGGAATTTTTGACTCAACCACTTTATGGGCAACATCAATCGGATTGTTGCGGAAGTTCAGCATTTCAGAGAGTGTCATTCCCCTCTGCTCGACAAACTGGTCTATAAAATTCGTCTCCGCCTTGCCTACCGCAAACGGACAGCTTAAGAAATTCATAACAGGCGCATCAATATACAGCGCCGCTACATACTGTGGATGCTCCGCAGCAAAATAAACAGCCTGCATTCCGCCACAGCTCATTCCTACCGGAACGCATTTTTCATGAAGCCCGAACTCAGATATCAAAAACTCTACAAAACGAGGTCTTACCTCGTCATCGGACGCAAGATTCCAACGGCTCTCCGTTTCGATATGCGCAAGATAATATCCGCGTTTTACCATCTCAACTTCAAAATTCGGGAATGCGCCGAAATACTCTGTTTTATAGAGCCACTTTTTGTCCGGAAGTGGATTTTGAGGACAAATCAGAATACAGTTTCTTCCCTCAAATTCAAAATCAAGTCTCTTAAGCCCTTCCCAAACACTTTCCGTAGTCTTCATCTGATACCCTCGCTACTTTGAAATTCTCGATTTCATAACTCCGATTTTTCGGACTATCGCACGGTAATTTGACTGGACACTCTCAATAATCTTCGCAGTACGCGGCTTAAAGAACATATCAAGCTTTCCGACGAAGTCGCACCTCTCACCTGCAAATCCCGCTTTGAAGCGGATAAGCCCGTCAAGCTGTGTTTTTTCCATATCTCCCGTGATACCGCGGAAATCGTAGATATTGCACTTGTTCTCAATCGTCCATTTAATCATTTCCCACTGCATCATATAGTTAGGCATACGGTTGCGCTCGCGGTTGCTGCTTGCACCATAGAGATACCAGACCTTATCGCCGTAAAGTATCGCGATAGCACCTGAGATGACCTGACCTTCGTACTCCATAAGATAAAGGCGAAGATTATCCGGAGCAAGAGCATCGTACATATCCTCAAAATACTTAAGACTTCTCGCCATAAACCCGTCACGGATTGCAGTTTCTTTCATTATCTCAACAAAAGCAGGCAAATCCTCTTTTGTTCCGATTCTCGAGGTTACACCTTTCTTTACAGAAAGCCGGACATTATAACGCGTTTTTGAATGGAATGACGCAAAAACCTCTTCCTCGTCACGACCGTTTATCGGAAGACGGAAAACGTATCTCGCCTGGAGATATTCCGGGCGGTGCTTCGTATTATTCACCGTAAAGCCTGCAGAACAGAGTTCTGAAAGGTACGGGTCATCTTCGAGAATATCAGGGTCAATCGAGAGCTCGTATGCATTGTACTTCTCGCCGAGCTTTCTGCTTTCCGCAAGAAGCTCAAGGAGAGTTGCCGTATCACCGTCCGTCGTGACAGGACCACGAGGACAGTACATGTGCGTATATTTTGTTTTCGGAACGCGACTCGTCATAATAAGCATACTTCCGAGAACGTTTCCGTCTTCATCCACAGACATAAACGCATCATACTTCCACGGTTTCTTGAACTCTGCCCATTTGAGAGACTTTACAAAATGTCCTCTCGGATGTCCTTTTACAAAAGCTTCGTATTTATTCGCCGTATTCTCATCGGTTACATACAGTATCATATCTCTTATTTCCTTCCCAAAAGCTTTCTTGCAAAACCTAAAAGTGCAAAAGAGTTTTTATCTTTCTGTCTGTTTTTTTATCGTAGATTATGTCGATTCGTCCGACAAAAGAAACAAGCTCACCGCCAAAGCGCTTCTTAAAGCGGACAAGACCTTCTATCGGTTTGAGCTTATCAGCGCCGCCTGCAATACCGCGCATATCGTAAAGATAGCACCCGTTATCGCGCGACCAACGCATCATTTCCCACTGCATAAGGAAGTTCGGCATAGTTTCCTTATACTCTTCACTGCTTCCTGCATACATGTGCCAGGTCTTCCCTGCACACGCAATAAGCACAGAGCCTGCAATAGCGCGACCGCCACATTCAACCATAAATATCTTTACCATATCCTCACCGAGAAGATCATACATATCGTAAAAATACTTCTCTTCGCGTGCCGAAAATCCGTCACGCTTTGCGGTATCGGCAAGGAGCCTGCAAAACTCAGGGATATCCTCCCGAGTTCCCAGCCGGCAAGTAGCTTCGCTCTTCAGTGAAGCCCTTACGTTGTAACGAGCTTTTGAATGATAAGACGCCATAAGCTCGTCGTCAGTTTTGTTGACATCTATCCGATATACTGCAAAAGGCTGTAAGATGGCGTTCTCTTTCTCATTTTCGCCGATTTCAGCACCTTTTCTGTCAAAATAATTGAGCCAGACCTTATCCTCTGCCGTAATGTCCGGGTCGATGGTAAGCTTATACGCCCCGATTTCTTCCGCTATCTTCTCTGCCTCTGCAAGAAGCTCAGAAAGCACCGATGTATTTTCTCTCGAGCACACAGGGCCTCTCGGTGCATAAAGGAAAGTCTTGTTGACACGCCTTACCTTCTCCTCAAAAAGAAGCATGACTCCCAGAACTTCACCCTCATCATCTTCGCACATCAAGGCATAGCTCTTCTTTTCCCACTTGAACGTCTGCCATGAGAGCGACTGCATAAAATGACCGTTCTCGTGATTTTCGAGAAACTCATTATATCTTTCAAAATCGTCTTCAGAAACTCTTATTACCATAACGCATCCTCAAAACAAATATACTATTTGTTTATTATACCATTTTTTATTATGATAAACAAGTATAAAAACTCCGCCCAAAGTCCTCGGGCGGAGTTTATTTTACTTATTCTTTCTGAAAGCTTCGAGCTTGTCAACGTATTCGCAGAGATTATCGACGATTTCGTTGCATATCTTTTCACCAAGTTCAAGTGTTGCACGCTCAGGAAGGCCCATAACGCCGACTTCGATTTCGTCGCGCTGACCGACTGTTTCAACGATAAAGCGCTCATCAAGCGGCTTTGTTCTCTTCTCGAACCAATCCTGATCAGTTCTCATCATCTTTGAGAAGTACTCTTCATCCATAACGATTTCGTCACGGACATCTTCCGGTGCCCAGTACATCATAAGAGCTGTTTCCATCATACCCGCGTGGAAGTCATGCTCAGGCTCCATAGCAAAGCCGGAAAGCCATGTCGGAGAAAGGTTCCAAGCCTCGACGAGCGAGAGAGTAATCTTCTCTGCGATAGACTTATCACGGCGGAGAAGCATCTGAAGGCTGTTACGGAGTGCGTTGATGTTGTCTGTTCCCGCGTGTCCGAGAAAAACAATTACATTCTCAAAGCCCATTCTCACGAACTCTGAAACGATTTCACTTATGTAGAGACCGAATGTGTTCGGGCTCACATTAACTGTACCGAGAAGCTCACCACCCGAGAAGCAGTAGTTTACCGACGGTGCAACAACTGCGTTGAGGCGGTCGGCCGCAATCTCAAGCGGACGGGTTGCATTATGGATGTCAGTAGCAAGTGTAAGGTGATAACCGTGCTGCTCGACAACTCCTGTCGGGATGATGACAGTCTTTGTCTTTTCCATTGCTTCTTTCATTTCTTTTACTGTCATTCTTGACATAAAGTAAGCCATTTTCTATTCCTCCATCTATTTAGTCAATCTTGACTTTTACTACTACTTTTTTGCACATTGCAGGCTCTTTTACAGCCATGCACGGACGGTGCAGATCCTCAGGATAGAACACCGCAAATCTGCGATCCTTGAGGATGAGGTTTTCTGTTTCAACCTCGTATATCCATGCATCTCCTGCTTCATTCTCCGTAACAAGCTTTTTCTCTGCTGTGGTGATTGGAGCCCAACCGATGAGCTCTTCCCCACCGTAAACAAACTGAATGTCGATATACTTCTTATGTGCCTCGGAGTTTTTCTGCTCTGCGCGAGTCTCAAACTCCTGAACATTATAGAAGAGATTTGCACCATCTACCTCATATCTTCCCGGCTCAACTTTTGAGAAATCCGTTTCCGCAAGAAGCTTGAGGCCATCATAAACTCTGCCGAGTCCCTTATAGTTTTTAAAGATTTCTATCTGGTCGAAAATCATTGTGTTTCCTTCTTTTTTAATTTTTTTATTGCTTGTATTAATTATAGAATATTTTACTCTGTGTGTCAAGCCGCAAAAGGCTTTAATTTTTAAAGATTGTAATACTTGTCAAACTCTGCAGGATGCGGAATAGCCGCAAGCTCGCGAACCTCTGCCCTCTTTGTTGCGATGAAGTTATCAATAAGCTCCTTCGGGAACACTCCGCCTGCTGTCAGGTAGTCGTTATCGGCTTCAAGAGCGTCAAGCGCCTCATCAAGCGACGTCGGAAGATGCTTGAGTTTTGCTTTTTCTTCTTCCGGGAGATGGAAGAGGTTTACGTCGTACGGACCCCAGCCGTTCTCGTGCGGATCAATTTTGTTGATAACGCCGTCAATACCTGCCATGAGGATTGCCGCATAGCAAAAATACGGATTACACGTAGCATCCGGGTTGCGAAGCTCAAAGCGACGGAGCTCAGGTGCTTTTGCATAAGCAGGGATTCGGATAACCGCACTTCTGTTAGAGGTCGCATATCCGACCGTTACGGGAGCTTCAAATCCCGGAACAAGGCGTTTGAAGGAGTTTGTGCTCGGGTTTGTTATAGCGCAGAGTGATGCGATATGCTTGAGAAGACCGCCCATAAAATAATGCGCTTCGCGGCTTAAGTTGGAATAACCGTTATCATCGGAGAAAACAGGCTTGCCGTCCTTTAAGAGGAGCATGTGAACGTGCATACCGTTTCCTGCTTCGCCCATAACAGGCTTTGGCATAAAGGTAGCAGACATTCCGTGCTTTATCGCTACGTTGTGGATGATGTACGTAATCATCATTGTTGCGTCAGCCATCTTGGACATCTGACCAAGCTCCGGCTCAATCTCAAACTGACCGCCTGCACCGACTTCCGGGTGGTGGTAGTTGAGCGCGATGCCTGCCTCGTCGATAAGCATACACATCTCGCTTCTTGCTTCATAGGAAACGTCAAACGGCTTTGCTATGTGGTAGTTCTTCTGCTTCGGAACAACGTTACCGAGACCTTCCACATCGCTGTTCCAATGAGCCTGAACGGCATCAAGGTTCATGCCGATTGAGTTGGGGCTTACCTTCCAGCCGACATTGTCAAAGAGATAGAACTCAAATTCAGGAAGAATGAGCATTGTATCTGCAATACCGCTCTTTTTGAGATACTCCTCTGCCGCAATGACTATATTTCTCGGATACTGTGCAAGAGGTCTGTTTTCAGGGTTATCTATAATCATAGCGTTACCCGTCATAGAGAGCGTCGGAATTTCGCAGAACGGGTCGATGACTGCGGTATCGGGGTCAGGAATAAATACCATATCGCTCTTTTCAACCACAGCATAGCCGTAGTTTGAAGCATCAAAGCCGATACCGTTCTTCATTGTTTTTTCAGAAAAGTTTTTTGCCGGAATCGTTACATGGCGAAACTGACCGTTGATATCAACCATCTTGAAATCAACCATTTTAATATTGTTTTCCTCAATGATTTTTAAAATGTCTTTTACTGTCTTTCCCATTTTCTAACTCCCTTTCTTTTTTATATATTCCAGATTGGATTTCCTATTGCTATACGCAAATTCTCGGTTTCGTCAAAAATTTCCACGCGATAGAATTTGCAGTTTTCTACATCGTATTCAAAGAAATTCTCTGCATCGGGGTTTATTTTCTCTTCACGAACGATACCATTATCGTTTATAAGCAGCATTTTATATGTATGGTTATTTACCTTTACACTCTTATGGAAGTCGCCAACAAAAATCTCAAGAGTTTTTCCTGCAAACTCGCACACACCACCCATAGAGGTATCACCAATCGCCATCTTTATACCGACAGCACCACAGACAAAATCACCGACGCGGAACCTGGAAATGTATGATGATGCCTTCTTTTCCTCTGCATATACCGTAGTGAGGGCATCACATGACGGATTTAAGTGTCTGTCCTCTCCTGCCGTCGCAAAGAGGCGCTTTCCCAGCGCGAGAAGCTCGCACCAAAGCTCGTAACCGCTCTTTGTAAGCTCATCGTGAAGATCGCGATAAACTACCTCAAATCCGATTTCATCCTCGAAAAAGTACTCAAGCGGCTCTTTCGCATTCATAATCTGTTTCGGATGCGGAAGAACGAAGAAACCGCCGTTCTCCTTTATAAAGCGGATAAGCTCGCACATCCTCGCACGCGTAAAATCAGGATAGATAAAGTGGCCGTCCCAACCGCCCTCATACTCGTATTCGGAGAATGTTTCAAGAAGCATCTCGAGCGGCTTCGGGTCTGCAAAAATCATATT
>JAFXJK010000001.1 GCA_017532355.1 Oscillospiraceae bacterium
AGGTCAATAACGTAACAGTGCAGCCTGACAATGCGCAGACTCGCGGCAAGATCAAGCAGATTTCTTATCTTGTCAAGGTTGAAGAAGTTTAATAGGGAGGTGTAGCTATGAAACTGCACGAATTATCTCCCGCAGCAGGCTCTGTTTCTGATGTAAAGCGTAAGGGCAGAGGCCCCGGCTCGGGCAATGGTAAAACAGCGGGAAAAGGTCATAAGGGACAGAACGCAAGATCCGGTGGCGGTGTACGTATCGGATTTGAAGGCGGTCAGATGCCTATAACCAGACGTCTCCCGAAACGTGGTTTTAACAATATCTTTGCAAAGACATATGCAATCGTCAATGTTGAAGCTCTCAATGCTTTTGACAACGGCGCTGTAGTAGGAACTGAAGAGTTACTTGCTAAGAAGATTATCCGCAAGGCAGAGGACGGACTTCGCGTTCTCGGTAATGGTGAGCTCACAAAGAAGCTCACTGTTAAGGCAAACGCTTTCTCCGAATCGGCAAAGGCAAAGATTGAAGCCGCCGGAGGGAAGGTCGAGGTGGTCTAAGTGATAGAGACAATTAAGAACGCGTGGAGAATACCCGAGCTTCGTAAAAAGATCATATTCACACTCGTGTGTCTTCTTATCTTCAGACTTGGTTCGGCGATTCCGGTTCCTTTTATCTCGCCTGATGTCAGCAAGCTCTTCGCTGAACAGCTTGCAGGCACAGCACTCGGATTCTTAAATGCTATGTCCGGTGAATCGCTTGAAATGGCAAACGTATTTGCACTTTCAATACAGCCGTATATCAACGCATCCATCATTATGCAGCTTCTCTCTATTGCAATCCCGGCTCTTGAGCGTATGGTCAAGGAAGGCGGAGAAGAAGGCAAGAAGAAGCTCGCATCTATTACTCGTTATGCAACAATTGTAATTGCTCTTCTTCAGGGCTATGCATACTACACACTTCTTTCGAGAGGTTTTGGCGGTCAGTCGCTCATCGAAGTGCCGGCTGGACTTCCGTCATTCTTTGTAGCTGTTGTTATTATTGCGACATTTGTTGCAGGCGCAACATTCATCATGTGGCTCGGTGAACAGATCACAGAAAATGGTATCGGAAACGGTATCTCATTGATACTCTTTGTCGGTATTGTTTCGCGTGCTTTCCCGGCTATCTGGAATCTTTACAAGAACATCAATGCAATCAAGTGGTATGGATTCATCGGAGTTCTCGTTCTTTTCCTTGCGGTTATCGCATTCATTATCTTCTTTGATAGTGCAGAACGCAGACTCTCAATCCAGTATGCAAAGCGCGTTGTCGGACGTAAGATGTATGGCGGCCGCAGCACACATTTGCCGATTAAGGTAAATATGTCCGGTGTTATGCCGATCATCTTCGCATCAACGATTGCGACATTCCCGGCAACAATCGCAGCTTTCTTCAATCCGTCTGCAGACGGTATCTGGTCCAAGCTTAATCGCTTGTTCTTTGACCCGACTCAGAGCTGGATTTACCCGATTGTATATCTTCTTCTCATTGTTGGATTCAGCTATTTCTACACTGCAATTCAGTATAACCCCGTTGAGATTGCAAACAATCTCAAGAACAACGGTGGCTTCCTTCCGGGCTTCCGTCCGGGCAGACCGACTGCTGATTTCATCAAGAAGGTTATCAACAAGATAACTCTCTTCGGTGCATTCTTCCTCGGTGTTGTTGCAATTCTTCCGATTTTTGTCGGACGTATTTCACCGGCACTCAGCGGACTTTCAATCGGCGGTACTTCTGTTATCATCGTTGTAGGTGTTGCACTTGAAACAGTAAAGCAGCTTGAATCTCAGATGATGATGAGAAACTACAAGGGTTTCCTTGAATAAGGAGGAAGTAACAATGAAGCTTATTCTCCTTGGAGCTCCCGGTGCGGGAAAGGGAACTCAGGCTGAAATTATTTGCAACAAACTTAACATCCCGACAATTTCGACGGGAAATATCCTTCGTGAGGCAATCAAAAACAAGACGGAGCGCGGCGTTATGGCAAAGTCCTTTATGGATGCAGGCAAGCTCGTTCCGGACGAAGTTATAGTCGGTATCGTTTCTGAGAGGCTTGCGGCAGACGATTGCAAGAACGGTTTCATTCTTGACGGTATGCCGAGAACAGTTGCTCAGGCTCGTGCGCTCGATGAAATGGGCGTAGATATCGATATGGTTATCTCAATCGAAGTAGAGGATTCGGCTATAGAGCGCCGTATGTCAGGTCGCCGCGTATGTGAAAGCTGTGGTTCTTCATATCACATCGAGCACAAGCAGCCGAAGACAGAGGGTGTGTGCGATTCCTGCGGAGGAAAGCTTGTTCTTCGCGCGGACGACGCTCCCGAAACTGTACGCGACAGACTTCGCGTGTATCATGAGCAGACAGAACCGCTTGTTGAGTTCTATAACGCTAAGGGCATTCTTAAGGCAGTAGCTGGTCAGGACGGCATTGACGAAACGACTCGCCTTGTCTTTGAAGCACTCGGCGTTTAAGATCCGGAGCAGAAGGTTAAGGCTTCAAACAAGAGTTTTGGAGGATTGAGCTTTTGATACAGATTAAATCTAAAAGAGAAATTGAGCTTATGCGATGCGCGGGTCGCATCGCAGCAAATGCTCTGGCTGCCGCAGGACGTGCGGTGGCACCGGGAATCACAACCGGTGAGCTTAACGATTTAATTAAGCGGGCAATTGAGAAAGACGGCGCATATCCGAGTTTTCTTGGATATGCCGGCTTTCCCGGAGCTGCTTGTATATCGATTAACGACGAAGTGATTCACGGAATACCAGGTCCTCGCAAGATTTGCGAAGGTGATTTGGTAAAGATAGACGTAGGGGCGACATATCAGGGCTACATCGGAGATTGTGCGAACACTTTTGCCGTCGGCAAGATAAGTGATGAAGCGCAAAAACTCATAGATGTAACTCGGCAATGCTTCTATGAGGGTATAAAATACGCTCGGGTCGGTAACAGGGTTTCTGATATCTCTCATGCGATCCAGACCTGCGTTGAAGCAAACGGCTTCTCCGTTGTCCGCAAGTATATCGGACACGGTGTCGGCGCTGCGCTTCATGAGGAACCCGAGGTTCCGAATTTCGGCAAACCGGGATGCGGACCGAGGCTTGTGAGCGGCATGACGATAGCCATAGAACCAATGGTTAATCAGGGCGTGTATACCGTCAAAGAGCTAAGCGACGGCTGGACCGTGAAAACACGGGACGGAAAGCTGTCTGCCCATTATGAAAACTCGGTATTGATTACAGAGGACGGCCCGGAGATTCTCACCTTGGCCGATACGATGTAGAGGGAATGCATATGGAAGCAGCTGTCGGACATATCGTTGTTTCTCTCGCAGGTCGCGACAAGGAGCGACCGTTCTACGTATTAAAAACCGAAGATAACTTCGTGTACCTCGCCGACGGAAAGCTTCGCAAGCTTGAAGCCTGCAAGCGCAAGAACCGAAGACATGTCAGAGTTGTTTCAGATGAGATAACCATAGTCTCGGAAAAACTCCGATCCGGTAAAGAGGTATTAAACAGCGGGATGCGCAAAGCGCTTTCAGTTTATTTGAAGACGCGCTCACAAGCAGAGGGAGGTAATTTGCTTGGCTAAAGAAGACGTAATCGAGCTCGAAGGTACCGTCATAGAGGCGCTGCCTAACGCGATGTTTCAGGTAGACATCGGAAACGGGCACAAGATTTTAGCTCACATCTCGGGAAAACTTCGAATGAATTTCATAAGAATTCTTCCGGGAGACAAGGTTACGGTGCATATGTCTCCGTACGATTTAACACGCGGGCGCATTATCTGGCGCTCAAAGTAAATGCATATAAGCTTCGCTGTGTACCGGCAAATACGGCGAAGTGTGCAGAAGAGAATTTGCCGGAGAAATGGAGCTTTTTACGATTATGAAAGTTAGACCGTCGGTAAAGCCTATTTGTGAAAAGTGCAAAATCATTCGCCGCAAAGGCCGCGTAATGGTTATTTGCGACAATCCGAAGCATAAGCAGAAGCAGGGTTAATCGAAGATTAAACCCACATACAAAATTGGAGGTATGTTAAATGGCACGTATAGCCGGAGTTGACCTTCCGAGAGAAAAGAGAGTTGAGATTGGTCTCACATACATTTTCGGTATCGGAAGAAAGCGTTCAAACCA
The DNA here is from genome assembly GCA_017532355.1 of Oscillospiraceae bacterium. The sequence goes on from JAFXJK010000001.1 coordinate 4,165, forward strand.
GATACTGGCTGCGACAGGTGTAAATCCTGATACACGCGTCAAGGACTTGACTGAGGAAGACGAAGTAAAGCTTCGTGACTACATCGGCAAGACCTTCACAGTTGAGGGTGACCTTCGCCGCGAATTAGCACTTGACATTAAGCGTCTTATTGAAATCGGTTCCTATCGCGGACTGAGACACAGAAAGGGCCTTCCGGTTCGCGGACAGCGCTCTAAGACAAATGCAAGAACACGCAAGGGTCCGAAGAGAACCATTGCAAACAAGAAGAAGTAAGGAGGAGAAGTTAAATGGCAAGTCCCAAAACAGCAAAGAAGGGCGCTTCCAGAAAGCGTCGCGAGCGTAAGAATATAGTTAATGGCGCGGCACACATCCGTTCCTCCTTCAACAACACAATGGTAACCATCACTGACATCAACGGAAATGCACTTTCTTGGGCATCCAGCGGCGGCATGGGCTTCCGCGGTTCCCGTAAGTCCACTCCGTTCGCAGCTCAGGTTGCAGCAGAGACAGCAGCAAAGGCTGCTATGGAGCACGGTCTTAAGACTGTTGAAGTATACGTTAAGGGTCCGGGTGCAGGCCGTGAGGCAGCAATCCGTGCACTTCAGGCAGCAGGTCTTGAAGTCAATATGATCAAAGACGTA
>JAFXJK010000002.1 GCA_017532355.1 Oscillospiraceae bacterium
GAAGACAGCGTATCAACAAAAAGTGTAGTTGCACAGCAAAAGAGCTATATTGGCTGTGGGGTAGTTACAGAAAAAGATGCAAACTTTGCACAAAACGTAGTTGAGGGAGTAGGTGCGGCGGCATTCGGTGGAAGTAATAAAGTATACGGAAATGCTTCTTTTGTGGCGATTACCTCAAACACAATTCCTGAGAACCTCACACACGTGTTTATAGCAGGCCACGCAAATACTGCCGTCGCTTCGCATCAGGCGATTTTTGGCACTTATGCCTTGCCGGAGACAAACGACGCTTTCGTTATAGGTAACGGAACAAGCACAGGCAAAAAGAATGCCTTTGCAGTAAGTAAGAACGGAAACATAAGAATCGGCGGCACGCAGATTACGCTCGGAAACACAGCGATTACCGAGACGATTATCAAGAAGCTCTGGGAGATAGATGCTCTCAAGGAGAAAATTGCGGCTCTTGAGACCCAACTTTCAGGGGAGAGTGAATAAGAATGAGCTCGGAAAAGGTATATACAAAAACCTACAAAAGCTTTCTCGGAGTTGATTTCTCAAAGGATGCGTCAATGGTTGACGATGTGCATTCACCCGATGCCGAGAACATAATTTCCGACCTCGACGGTTTTCCCGAAAAGAGAGTCGGTTGGAGAGTTCTTCAGACCTTGGATGGAAGAATAAACGGGATTTTTAGCTTTGGTGACCGAGAAAACCCGTGTGCGGTTGTTCACGCCGGAAATAAGATATATAAGGTGAAGGACGATATTGCTACGGAGGTCTATACGGACTGCACCGATGAAAGGTCCTGCGGCAAGTACTTCAGGGGAAAGCTTTGTATTCTGACGGGTAGAGAGTTTCTCGTGTTTGACGGTGAGAAGTGCTACCGTGCCGCAGAGGACTCCAATATGTATGCTCCTATAACTCACATTCAGAGAATATCAAGGGTAATTGGTGAAGAGCCGAGAGAAAGCACGGAGTTTGAGCTCTGGTGGGAAAAAGGCACCTTCCCGTTTGAAGACCAACCGGGCTGTGTGCCGGAGGTTGCGGAGATAAATCTTGTTTCGGGCAGAAGAAAGAATACCTTTGAATGGGAACCAGGAAATAGCTGGTCTGTCAACCTCTTTATTCTCGATGCGAAGATTGACCCCGGAAGCCGAGTGATAATGCGTTATATTCCAACCGGAGAAGTGCTGTTTGATGTCACCTACAGCGAGGAAGAAGAGTACAGCAAAAGCTATTACTCGTTGGGAACTTCGATTGTCGGAAATGAACACCCACAGCTTGAAGGAATCAATACAGATTGCATTTATGGAATTAAAACAACTTCAAGCAACAGACGAACATATCTGTGGTTAGGAAATTCGGAAAAGAATAATTGCGGATTTGTGGCGTGCTCGGTGAATCCGGCAGGTCTTACCGGATATATACGCACACCCGGTGTCGATGACTTTTCAATCGAGTTTGCCCACGCGGTTGAGGGGTACAGCGAGCGGATAGAAAAGTGTCGGTTTATGGACGTTTTCGAGAACCGCGTATTCTTTTCGGGAAATCCCGATTACCCGAATGTTGACTGGTGTTCGGGAGTCAACGACCCATTTTTCGTTCCCGATATAAACTACACGGAGATAGGCCTTTCCTCAAGCGAGATAATGGGATACCTTCGCACCGGAAGCGAGCAGGCGATAATCAAGAGCGACGGCGACGGCGCGACAATCTATATGCGCTCATATCAGATGCTCTCTGACGGAAAAGTAATTTTTCCAATAAAGCAGGGAATCGGAGGTGTTGGTGCGGTGTCAAACTCTATGACGGCTTTTCTTGACGACCCGATATTTCTCACCAGAAACGGAGTCTATGCGATAGCACAGCAGGATATATCAAGTGAGAGAGCTCTCAATATCCGCTCGACAAGGGTAAACTCACGCCTTCTTTCCGAGAAGAATCTCAGGGATGCGCAAATGTGCGAGTGGAACGGGTATCTGCTTCTCGGTATAAACGGCAAGTGCTTTGTTGCCGATGCGGCAAAGAAATCGTATTCGGGCAACAAGACGGGTACGTTTGAATATGAGTGGTATTACTGGACGAACATACCTGCGACCTCGTTTGGCATTGTGGACGGAGAACTTCTTTTCGGAACGGAGGACGGACACCTTTGCCGCTTCAATAACGATATGGTCACCTCTCGCGGTGAGCTTTCAAGCCGTGCATATTCCGACGACGGTGCGGCAATATGTGCACGTTGGGCAACTCCGCTCTCCGATGACGGCGACTTCATGCGCTTAAAGACGATGGTGAAGTCAGGCTCGGGAATTTTCTTAAAGACGTACAACCGCTCAGGAGTCTCGGTCTGCATCCGCACGGATTCCGGAGCCGAGAAAAAGATAAAAGAGCAAAGTGCAGGTGTGTTCAATTTTGAGGACATCGACTTCTCCGACTTCACATTCAACACATCACCGTACACGGTGGTGCCGTTCAATACAAGAATCAAAAAATACAAGGCTGTTCAGGTTATATGCCGCAACGACAAGGTAAATCAGGCGTTCGGCATTGGCGGAATAGTACGCAAGTTTTTCTACGGAAAGACAAATAAATAAAGAAAGGAAAATTTAAAAATGTCAGCAGTACACACAATTTATCAGACCCCGACGGGTCAGAACGCAGACGGATATATAATCAACGGAAAGACATACAAGGACCCTGAGGGTAAAGAAAGGATTGAAATCGGCTCAACTGTTCCGACAGCAGGCGGTACGTACACTTACACCGCGGCAGGAAGCGTGCTGACGCCGACAAGCATTGCCGATCAGACGAAAAAATACTACGACGCAGGACGTCAGAACCTCGCAAACGGTCTTTCGGCAAAAAAGAATGCAATCAATGCGGCAACGGGAAATAAGATTGCAAACATCAACAACCAGAAGACGGCGGCACAAAGGCAGTACGTCGATGCAAACCGTCAGGCATACCGCTCATATCTCTCCGCGGCAAACCCCTACGGTGCGGCAGGCGAGCAGAGGGCGCGTCTCGGACTTGCAAACTCAGGCTGGGCAGAAAGCTCGAATATGAAAATTGCAAATGAGTATCAGAACACGCTCGGCGAAAATCTCAGGCAGAGAGACGATTACATAAACGAGCTTGAGAGCGCGCGACGCGAGGCACAGTACCAGGGCGACATAGAGAAGGCAAACGCCATCGCAGACTACGAGCTTTTAGTCTATCAGCACGGAATCAACGAGGCTGAGGCGATTGCAAATCAGCAGAACCGCGCATACGAGGCAGGTATTGCCGCAAACGAAGCTCTCTGGAACAGGAATATGCAGAATCGCGCGTATGAAGACGCGAGAGATGACGAGCTATGGAAGAGGTTGTATCAGCTTGCAAATCTGAAGCTTTCAAATTCCGAAATCGCAAGAAACCTCGGAATAAGCCAGAACGAGCTCAACGCTCTCATGAGGAGGTTGCTTGGATAATGCTTGAGTGTCTTATATTCACGTTCGCAGGCGCGCTTGTTTTCGCGTCGGGCATCGCGTTTGAAAAACTTCTCGCAATCTCCGAAGAGGAGACGGAAGAAGAAATTTTTGAGGAAGAGGCCGGGGAAATTCCGCAGGCGATAGCAAAGCAGTGGGAGAACCTTCTCGGCTATGACGGAAATGAACAGGAGGCAGAAGATGAGAATATATAAAACTCCGACGGAGATATGGAGCGAATATAACCGCGCGGTTTCCTACAACCGCGGAATCGAATTGTACGATACGGTAAAGAAGAACGAAAACTTCTTTATCGGCAGGCAGTGGGAGGGGCTTAATGCCCCTGACCTTGCCAAGCCCGTAATAAATATTCTGCGCCGCGTCGTAAGCTATTTCATTTCAATGATTGTCGCGGATGACATCGGCGTTGCGTTTACTCCGTTTATAAAAAGCGAAGAGGAAACAAAACGGGCAAATGTATGGTCACGCGAAATTGAAAAGGTCATGGAGCTTGCCGACATAAAGAATAAGTCGCGCGATGTAATCCGAAACGCCGCGGTTGACGGCGACGGTGTTCTGTATTTTTACTTCGATAACGAAGCGGATGGCGGAAGCCTTTCGAAAGGCAGAATCGAATGTGAGATTGTCGATAACACAGACGTCCTCTTCGGAAATCCGTACATAAGGGAAATTCAGAAACAGCCGTATGTCATTGTTGAGGTGCGCAAGAGCGTTGAGGCGGTGCGTGACGAGGCGATGAAGCACGGAATGAGCGAAGCGGATGCGTATGAAATCGTGCCCGATGCAGAGTTTGAGAGATACGACATAAGCAAGCAGAAGCAGGCGGATGACCTCGTGACGGTACTTGTCAAGTTCTGGCGCGAGGACGGAGAAATCCACGCGATAAAGACAACGCGAAGCGCCGTCATCCGAAAGGAATGGAACACGGGCTACCACCGCTATCCCATTGCCGTTATGCCGTGGGAAAAGGTCAAGAATTCCTACCACGGCGTCGCGGCGATAACGGGGCTTATCCCGAACCAGATAAGCATAAACCAGCTTTTCGCCATGGCGATTCACTCGGTAAAGGCAAATGCTTTCCCGAAGACGATCTACGACGCGACGAAGATTTCCGCGTGGTCAAACAAGGTCGGACAGGCTATCGGGGTAATCGGAAACCCGAATGACGCGATCGCCTCTGCGTTCCGCGGTGCGGATATGTCAAGTCAGGTGCTTCTTCTCATAGACAAGGTGATTCAGAACACGCTTGAATTTATGGGCGCGTCCGACGCCGCACTCGGAAACATAAATCCGCAGAACACCTCGGCAATCATCGCGACGCAGAAAGCATCCGCAATGCCGCTTGAGCTTCAGAAGCTTGAGTACCGCCGCTTTACGGAGGATTACGTAAAAATCCTTCTCGATATGATGAGTGTCGATTACGGCCTCCGCGAGGTGCAGAGCGAAGAGGAAGGCAAGACAGAGCTCTTTGACTTCGCAGGAAGCTCGCCTGCTGAGCTTTCGATGAAGATTGATATCGGCTCTGCGGCATACTGGAGCGAGCTCATGCAGGTGCAGACGCTTGACAACCTCTTTGCAAAGGGCGTCATTACCGATGCCGTAACATACCTTGAGGGAATCCCCGAGCAGTATCTCAAAAACAAGAGCAAGATTTTGGCAAAGCTCCGAAACGATATGGCAGCACTCCCGACTCAGGCGGCTTTGCCGCCTGAGCTCCCTACGGGTGCGGCACCAATGGTGCAATAAAGGAGGTTTACAAAAATGAAAAAAAGATATACAATGGAAAGGAGAGAGGACGTTGTCATACTTTGAGATGCTTGCCCCGAAGCAAGAGAAGGGTAACATAATGCTTGTCAGTGAGAATGCGGCCCTCGGAAGTCAGCTTCTTTCTCAGTCGATAAAAGATTTCCTCAATAACTACACACAATCCGCCAAGGCAAAATCCGCAGGGACAACACCGCTGAAGAACACAGCAAAGAAAAAGGATAGCTTCCTCGACGGCTTTAATGACCCGTACGGGGAGAAGAACGCCTTTCCCCGTCAGTCGCTTGCGCAAAGAATGATGGCGCAGTTTACAAACCCTGTACAGCAGACTCCGCAAAGCCCGATGATAAAGACGGAAACACCGAAATACGCCCTTCCGAATATCGGAAATTCGAATAATAATTATTCCGAAAAAAAGGTTGAAGCCCCGAAAACGGAGCTTCGCGCAAGCCCCGCGGCAAATACTTCCGAGGACGATGCGTTCAGAGAAGGGTTTAACTATTACAACGATAAGGAACTGATGTTCCCGAATACCGAGCTCCACGCGAAACCTAAAAATTACGGAGTGATGTTCCCGAATACCGAGCTTCACGCAAGTCCGTCGGAGAACAAGTCCGAAGACGATGCGTTCCTCGACGGCTTCAATGACCCGTATGGGGAGAAGGAAAAAGAAGAAAAGAGCAAGTGGCAAAAGGTTCTTGACGGAATAAGCACAGGGCTGACGGCGGCGTCGTTCATACCCGGACTTGATACTGTCACAAACATTGCACAGATTCCGGTTGACCTTCTGCGAGGGGACTTTCTCGGAGCAGGGCTTGACCTTGTGGGAATTATTCCGTTTATCGGAGAAGCAGCGGATGTTGCAAAAACAGCACGGACAGCCGACCGAATAATAGACGGAGTGCGAGCTGCGGACAAAGTCGCGGATGGCATAAAAGCCGCAGATGCGGCGGCAGAAGTAGCACTTGATGCAAGTAAGGTTAACAAAATAAAAACCTCACAGTTAGCGGCAACGCAAGGGCTTACATTGAGCAAGAAGCAGTTTGCGGAACTAGTTCAAAATATAGAAAAAAACGGGATAGTTGAACCTATCAAATTTGTTGAACATAACGGGGTTAAATATGTTGTTGATGGACATCATAGGCTGCGGGCAGCGAAACAGTTGAAACTTGATGAAGTTCCAATACAGGAAGTATCCTTGCCATATAAAGGATATAAAGATATAAATGATTTGTTGTGGCCTGAATACAAATGAGAAGAGGTGGTTTAATGATATACATTACGGGTGATACACATATTCCAACAGAGGACATATCAAAGCTTTCAACAAAAAGATTTCCTGAGCAAAAAATGCTTTCCAAAGAAGATTATGTGATAATTTGCGGAGACTTCGGCGGCGTATGGGACGGAAGTAACGAGGAAAAGTATTGGATAAAGTGGCTTAAGGAAAGAAATTTCACAACGCTGTTCGTTGATGGTAATCATGAGAATTTTCAGGCTCTCAATTCGTTGCCTATGGAGGAGTTTTGCGGCGGAACCGTTCACAGGGTTGATGACGGCATTTACCACTTGATGCGCGGAGAGGTTTATACCATTGCCGGAAAAAAGTTTTTTACCTTTGGTGGAGGAAGTTCCCATGATAAGGAATATCGCACTGAAGGTAAAAATTGGTGGGCTGAAGAACTCGCAAATGAAGATGAGTACCGTAACGCGAGGGAGAAACTTTGCAAAAACAATTATGTAGTTGATTATGTGATTACCCATTCAGCTCCAACATCCGTGCAGAATTTGCTCGCACCTCAATACGAAGAAAATCACCTTACTGAGTTTCTCGAAGAGGTGAAGAGCAAGTTGCAATACAAAAAGTGGTTTTTCGGACACTATCATGAAGATAAAGAAATGGAGAATGGCTTTGAAGCTGTGTTCAATAGAATTGTGAAGCTCTAGAACACAAGGGACGGTTCTACTGTGTTGACAATTCAAAAATAGTACAACAAAAATTCAGAACACAACCCGAACACCCGAGGGTAAAACCTCGGGTGTTTACTTCGTACGACGGTGTGTGGTAGAATATTAGAAAAGAGGCTTAAAGGAGTGGTTTTTGTGAAAAAACTTAAAGTTCTTATTTCAATAATTGTATGTATTTTCTGTATGGTTTGTTTATCATACTGCATATATAAATATCTGATTCAGCCCGTAAACGAAAGAAACGAAGAACTTCCTGCAAGCCTGACCACGGGTAAAAGCCTTGCGGAATATGCTCGCAAGGTAGTTGAAGAGGATAGCGGCAAGGAGTTTAATGTGGGTGAAGTCGATATGAGATTAGATTCAGAGTTGAAGGGAGCAGTGGAAGTTACTCTTGTAGAGAAAAAAGAAAGAAAACCGCAGCTGGTTTATGTAAAATTTGATACAAAAAGTAACAAGCTTCTTTCGTTCTATTATCAAGGCTGGTACAGTGACTTGGATCCCGGAGTTATAAATTTTCAGGATTGGGAAATTGACTATGCAGAGGCGATCGAAATTTCAGAGAAGTTTTTTTCACAAGCAGACGGTTTCAGATATGACCGTGTTTGGATGTTTACCGTTAATTCTCATCCGTCTGAAGACGAAGATTGGGAAGATTGGGTGGTAGTTCTTGATGACGATCAAGGCGAAAAAAGGTACCGTGCCCACATTGATCCATATACGGGAGACGTTTTACTTCATAGTATTTCAAAATTGAATCATTTCGATGATTAAAGCTTAAATTAACCGAACACCCGAGGGTAAAACCTCGGGTGTTTGATTTTTTACATATTTCAAGATATCTCTTGAAAAAAGGGTGCGGATGATTGTATAATAAATAGATAGAATAAAAGACGGCGGTGGCATATGAAATATTATTGCAAAAATGAATATGAAACCGAGAAAGTCGGCGAGGAGTTTGCAAAAACTCTCTCTCGCGGAGCGGTTGTTGCCATGCGCGGAGGAATGGGCGTCGGAAAGACTGCGTTTGTACGCGGTGCGGCACGCGGACTTGGCGAGACGGGCAGAGTTACAAGCCCTACATACACGATAGTTAATGAGTATGAGACGAAAATTCCGATGCTCCATTTTGACCTTTACCGACTCGGCAGTGCGAACGAGCTTTTTGAGATCGGATTTGACGATTATCTCGCTCGCGGAGGAATCTGCTTTATTGAGTGGTCGGAGAGGGCAGAGGATGAAGTTTCATTCACCCATTTTGTTGAGATAAGCCGCGACGCAGAGGATGAGAATGCACGCTGCATCGAGATTTCGGAGGCATAGAAAATGAAGATACTTGCAATAGAGTCATCGGCAAAGGCGGCATCTGTCTGCATAGTTGAGGACGGGAAAATCCTTGCGGAAGCGTTTCTTAACTGCGGACTTACGCACAGTGTTACGATTATGCCGTCGGTTGAGTGGCTTCTCAATACGGCATCACTTACGATAGAAGACATCGACCGCATAGCTATCACCGAGGGACCCGGTTCGTTTACGGGACTTCGCATCGGTATGGCGGCGGTAAAGGGGCTTGCGTGGAGTCGCGACATCCCGTGTGTCGGAGTGTCAACGCTTGAGGCGGCGGCGTGTGGTGTTGCGCACGTTAACGGCATAATATGCGCCGTTATGGACGCTCGCGCAGGTCAGGTTTACAACGCGCTTTTTAAGGCCGAGAACGGACGTCTCACGCGTTTGTGCGACGACCGTGCGATAAAGATTTCGGAGCTTCTTGAGGAGCTTTCGGAAAAAGAAAATATCCTCGTCTGCGGTGACGGAACAGAGGTATTTATGAAAGAAGCGAACGATAACTTCCGTGCGGCTCCCGAAAACATCAGGTATCAACGGGCATCGAGCGTTGCCTTTCTTGCCATGGAACGCGACACGGTTTCGGCAAGAACGCTTTCGCCCGAGTACATAAGACTGCCTCAGGCAGAAAGAGAAAGACTTGAAAGATTAGAAAAGGAAGGTAAGTAAAAATGAAGGTAGTAATTGGTGCAGACAGCGCAGGTTTCGCTATGAAGGCGAAAATCATCGAGCATCTTAAAGGTCGCGGCTTTGAGGTCACAGACGTTGGAGCTTACAACGCAGAATCCAGCCATTATCCCGAATTTGCATACAAGGTAGCAAAGAGCGTTTCCGAAAAAGACGCTGATTTTGGTATCCTCGTTTGCGGAACGGGTATCGGCATGAGCATTGCGGCAAATAAGGTAAAGGGCGTTCGCGCATCTGTTGTTTCCGAGCATTTCTCCGCTCGCTATACAAGACTTCACAACGATGCTAACGTTCTTTGTCTCGGCGCTCGCGTCATCGGAGAGGGCATTGCAATTGAGCTTGTTGACATCTTCCTCGACACAGAGGCTGAGGGTGGCAGACACGCAGCTCGCGTTGACATGATCCGCGAAATCGAAGCAGGTACTTTTAACGCGTAAGCCGACATAACTGCTTAAAGGTGGCGAAATAACTTGTATCAGACAGACAAGATTAAAAGGGTTGTTATAAAGATAGGTACGTCCACTCTCACGCATGAGAATACGGGAAGGCTCGATTTGCGCCATCTCGAGCTTCTTGCGCGTGTGCTTTCGGACATAAAGAATATGGGAATCGACGTCGTGCTCGTTACTTCCGGTGCGATTGGCGTCGGTATGTCAAAGCTCGGTATGACGGTGCGCCCGAAGGAGCTCCGCTACAAGCAGGCGGCGGCGTCCGTCGGTCAGTGTGAGCTTATGCATATTTACGATAAGTTTTTCCTTGACTATTCGCAGGTCGTAGGCCAGATTCTTATCACGAAGAGCGACATCGTTGAGCCCGAACGCCGTCAGAAGGTAGAGGATACCTTCGAGGCTCTTTTTGAGGTTGACGCAATCCCTGTTGTAAACGAAAACGACACGACGGGCGTTGAAGAAATCCTCTTCGGCGATAACGACACGCTCTCGGCAGAGGTTGCAGCGCTTGTAAAAGCTGACCTTCTTATAATTTTCTCTGATATCGACGGCCTCTACGACTGCGATCCGAGAGAGAACGAAAACGCGAAGATTATTCCGCGTGTACACGGCATTACGGACGAAATCCGCGCTCTTGCAGGCGGTGCAGGCACAAAGCTCGGAACAGGCGGAATGGTGACGAAGATTCACGCTGCCGAGGTGTGCTTCGAAAACGATATCCCGATGGTAATTACAAACGGAACGAAAATCGAAACCGCGTATGACATTATCGGCGGAAAGAGCGTCGGAACGCTCTTTATGAAGTAGGGTTAATTATGTCACATTTTGTTTGTCCCGTTTGCGGAAAACCGCTTGAGAGACAGGAAAAAGTCTATTTATGCGAGAATTTACATAGCTTCGACATATCAAAAAAGGGGTATGTAAATCTCCTTTTGTCCTCATCGTCGGGCAAGGTTCACGGCGACGATAAGGCTATGGTTTCCGCGCGCGCAGAATTTCTCGCCCAAGGGTTTTATGATGACCTCTCCGGGCACATTGCAGCCTTGGCTGAGACATACTGCCCGAACGGCGGAGTTATCCTTGACGCAGGCTGTGGCGAGGGGAAATACACCTCTGATATTGCCGCTGCTCTGAAACGGTCGGGAAAGTGCGCCGAGGTGGTCGGCGTTGACATCTCAAAGGATGCTGTAAACCTTGCCGCAGGACGCGATAAAACCTGCCGCTTCGCGGTTGCGTCGGCTGCAAAGCTTCCGATGGCAGAGGACAGCACTGATGTAATGATAAGCATCTTTGCTCCGTTCTTTGCGGAGGAGTTTTTACGTGTGCTTAAAGATGACGGTGTGATAATTCGCGCATATCCGCTCGCTCGTCATCTCTGGGAGCTGAAAGAGCTTGTGTATGACACGCCATACGAAAACCCCGAGACGGATATGGAAGAGGAAGGCTTTGAAATTGCGGGACGACACGAGCTTCGGTATAAAATTATGATCGAGAGATATGAGGACATCAAAAACCTCTTCGTTATGACACCGTATTTTTATCGCACGAGTGAAGAGGACACGGAAAAACTCTCGCATATTGATAAGCTCGGGCTTTCGCTTGAGTTCGGAATAGTGGTATATAAAAAGAAACCTCGGGCATAGACTTGATGCAGGAGGTGTGCAGTTTTGGCGAATTGTTTTGATTATCTCGCGTGGCGAGGCGACATCCCGTTTTCCGTTTCGGAATTCAACGAAGTTGACGGGATGCTTCTTTCGCGCTTTGCTTATGCGCCGTTTGAGCTTTGTGACGGGAAATTCCCGATGAAGGTTTCCGAGGCGTGTGAGCAAATGCTCGCCCACGAAGAGCTTGAGAGTCACCTTGTACATAAGGATGACAGGCTCGTTATAGAGGGATTTCTTGAAAGCGACAGATTTTCTTCGCTTTCTGTCTTCGGATATGAAGACACGGTGGATACGGAGAGCGAAACGCAGTTTTCCGCCATTACCGTAAGACTTGCTCATGACCTTTATTACATAGCATTCCGCGGCACGGATGACACCCTGATTGGCTGGAAGGAAGACTTTAATATGAGCTTTACTTTCCCTGTGCCGGCACAAAGACTTGCGACTGAGTACGCAGAGAAAATCGCAAAGAGGGTGCGCGGAAAAATTATATGCGGAGGTCACTCAAAGGGAGGAAACCTTGCGGTGTATGCCGCGGCGTTCTCGAAACCGAGGGTGCAGAGCAGGATTGTCCGCGTTCAGAATTTTGACGGCCCGGGCTTTGATGAGCGCGTTATCAAAAGCCCTGAGTTTCTTGCGATGCGCGGCCGCGTTGACACATTCGTTCCGAAGTCCTCGGTTATAGGGCTTCTCCTTTTTCACGAGGAAGAATATACGATTGTGGACAGCACCTATCAGGGAATCCTGCAGCATGACACGTATTCGTGGGTGGTCGAGCGCGATAAGTTTAAATATCTTGAGAGAGTTACGGATGCAAGCCGTTTTCTCGATATAACACTTAAGGAATGGATACGAAAAATGCCGATTGACAAGCGCGAGCTTCTTGTCGATGCGCTCTACGAGCTTATTTCGGGGACGAATGCCGAAACGGTAACCGAGCTTTCGGAAAACCGTCTCGGAAACGCGCTTTCGATACTGAACACTTTCCGCGGCCTTGATGACGAGACAAAAAAACTCATTTTTGAGGCATTTCGTTCGCTTGCAAAGAGTGCAAAAAACACGCTTTATCTGCAGTTGCAGAGGCGATAAGGAAATATTTGAAACCGCAGATGAAAATCTGCGGTTTTTTTGCTTGATTTCACGGAATTTTTTCATTATTTTATATTGTGTTTTTCTGCGTTTTGTAATATAATTATTACTGAATAGTTGTAAGCATTTTTAAAGAAGGAGGCAAGGAGATTCCGTTATGAAAAAAGTATATCTGATAGCTTTGATATTTATTCTTTTACTTTCGGGATGCGGCGGAAATACGCAATCGGGAATCTTTGCGCTTCCCGAAATGCCTGAGACGCAGAGTGCGCTTCTTGAAACCGTTTCGCAGGTATGCCTTGACGGCTTTGAATTTGCCGAGCCTCGCTCGGGCGTAAACCGATATCCGGTCCAGCTTGTTGACCTTGACGGCAACGGTGAGGATGAGGGCATAGTGTTTCTCAGAGACATTCTCGGCAGCTACAAAACTTATGTGTACATCTTCGAACAGACAGATTCAGTCTTTACTCTATTCGACGTTATAGAGGGTAGAGAAAAAGATATTTATACGGTCTCTTATTCCAAGGTCCTCGGCGGTGACGGATATGAGCTTATTGTCAAGTGGGGAGCAGAAGAAAAGGAAAACCATTCGATAACCGCGCACACGCTTACCGCAGACGGGATGGAAAAAACGCTTGATATTTCTGCCGGACAGTTCTCCGTGAGCGACATAAGCGGTGACGGAGGAAACGAGCTTCTTGCAGTTGCAAAGCGCGACGGCAGGGTATATGCCGACATATATTCCGAAAATTCGGGGGAGATTTCACGAGTAGATTCGGTTGCACTTTCACAGCACGAGGGAAAGGTCACAAGAATTCTCAGCGGAAAGGTTTCGGATTCCGTCAACGGCGCGTTCATTGAGCGTGAGTCACCGGAGGGGACAGTTACCGACGTTATCACCTACGGGAAAGGAAGGTATGTGAACATTCTTCCTGAGGGCGATGTCTGCGGTGTTCGCGCTCTCTGTGCGGATATTAACAACGACGGACGCATTGAGATTCCTCAGGAGACTGAGAAGGACGGCAACATATACACGGACAGAACTTATCTCTGGAGAAGCATAGATGGCAACGGAGTTATGGAGCACACAGCATTTACTTATCACTCATTTGCTGAGAACTGGTATCTTTCAATGCCGATTTCGTGGAGCAGGACGGTCTTTGCACGCCGAGAGTCTATAGATTCGCGAATGGCGGTGGTAAGCTTCTTTACACGTGAGGAGATAGACAACAACACCGAAAGTTATGTTGAGGCTCCGCTGTTTAACATCTACGTCTGCAGGGGAAGCAGTGCTGCGGCTCTTGCTTCGGACGGCGAAAACATAATTCTTGCAGAGCGCGAGGATGTAACGTTCGTCGGCGAGATAATAAGCACCGGATATCTCGGGGAAACGATAGATGAAGGATTCCTCAAAGAAGCTTTCAGGAACAGAAAGAGTGACTGGGCTTCGGAAATACTGTTTGCATAAAATCGAAAACCTTAGGAGGGTTTTGTGGTGAGTACCAGAAAAAAGATACTCGTTGTCGAAGATGAAGACAGCATAAGAAGTTTTATAGTTATAAATCTTACCCGTGCAGGGTATGAAGTGTGCGAGGCGGCCTCAGGCGAGGAAGCGCTTGAAATTCTTGCAAGTGAGCCGGGAGTCGGCGTTGCGCTTTTTGACATTATGCTTCCCGGTATTGACGGGTTTGAGCTTTGCCGTAGGATTCGTTCGAAGGGTTCAAAAATCGGAATCATAATGCTCACGGCACGCACGCAGGAGGTTGACCGCGTAACGGGGCTTATGACCGGAGCTGACGACTATGTTACAAAGCCGTTTTCGCCGACTGAGCTTATCGCGAGAATAGATGCACTCTATCGCAGACTTGACGGAGTAATTGGTGAGGACAGCGCGAGACTCACAAGCGGTCCGTTTGAGCTTAATACCAGAAACCGCACGCTTGACAAAAACGGCAAGAGAATACGCCTCACGCAGGTTGAATATACGATAATGCGATATTTCCTCGAAAATCCCGATCGGGCAATTTCCCGAGAGGATATGCTCAGCGCCGTCTGGGGAAGCGATTATGACGGCGAGCTCAAAATAGTGGACGTAAACATCAGACGACTCAGGATAAAAATTGAGGACGACCCTGCTCTTCCCGGATACATTCAGACGGTTTGGGGCTTCGGGTACAAGTGGAACTCATAGGCTGATACAAAAAAGCTTTGAAAGGAGGAAGGGAAATGCGGAAAAGAACCGGTCTTCGCAGACGTTGGATGGTTAACAATCTTCTTTACGTTGCATTGACTATCGCGGTTTGCGTAATAGTTTTTTCTGTAACCGTAATGAACTATTACTACGTGAACATCCGTACAAGTCTTACCAACAGCGCAAATATGAGTGCGCAGTATTTCAGCATTGGCCTTGCCTCCAGCGTTGATTCATTCTATGCGAATGCAAAACGGCAGGTCTCACCGACAGCGAGCCTCGATAACGTAGAGAGGCAGATTCTATTCTCCAACGGACGTGTTGTTATGTCATCAAGCGGACTTCCGGCAGGAATGATGCCGCAGAGTCCTGACATTGCAGAGGCTGTTGCGAAAAATGCGACCGCAACGTATATGGGGCGCGACGGCGCGACGGGTGAGAGAATTATGAGCGTTTCAAGTCCGCTCGTTTCGGGTGACCGCGACGTTATAGGCGTTATCCGATATGTTACGAGCCTTCGGAATGTTGACAGAAGGATAGTAATTATATCTCTCCTCGGTGCATTTGTCGGAATGTTGATGCTCGTTATAGTATTCATATCCAACAGAATGTTCCTACGCTCAATTATTTCTCCGCTCCGTGAGGTTATAGATATTTCAAACAAGATTGCAGGCGGAAGCTACGGAGCTGTCATCGACAAGAAGTATGATGACGAGATAGGCGAGCTTGTTGATGCGATAAATGAGATG
Source organism: Oscillospiraceae bacterium (assembly GCA_017532355.1). The sequence goes on from JAFXJK010000002.1 coordinate 15,391, forward strand.
TCGGCAGGGATTGCCCGTTCTGACAAAATAAAGAACGAGTTTATCTCCTCCGTATCCCACGAGCTTCGCACTCCTCTTACGGCGGTAATCGGTTGGGGCGAGACGCTCACAACCGTCGGTACGGAAGACCCTGAGGAAACTCGCCGAGGCGTTGAGATAATCTTAAAAGAAACGCGCCGCCTTTCGAAGATGGTTGAGGAGCTTCTCGATTTCGCGAGAATGGAGAGCGGAAGATTCACTCTTTACGTTGACACCTTCGAGCTTAAAGCAGAGTTTGAGGAGACGCTCTTCATGTATGCGGAAACCTTCCGCAGAGAAAAAGTCGAGATGAACTATTCTCACGATGAGGAAGACGATATCTTTATTGCAGGCGACTGCGAACGGCTCAAGCAGGTATTCTTCAACATTATTGACAATGCAATAAAGCACGGTGGCGAAAACAAGAAGCTTGATATCAGCCTGTTCCGCGACGGGAAGATGGCAAAGCTCGTTATCCGCGACTACGGCGAGGGAATCTCGGAAGAGGATTTGCCGTACGTCAAGGTGAAGTTTTACAAGGGAAAATCAAGAGCTCACGGCAACGGCATAGGTCTTGCTGTCAGCGATGAAATCATAAACCTTCACGGCGGCACTCTTGATATTGAGAGCAAGCTTGGCGAGGGAACAACCGTAACAATCAGTCTCCCGACAAAGGAGATTGAAACTAAAGAGTAGAAAGGTACGCATTATGAGCGATAAAAAATGTTGCAAAAAGACGACGATAGGCGGTCAGGCGCTTATCGAAGGAATTATGATGCTCGGTCCTGAGTGCGGTGCGATAGCTGTGCGGAATCCACAGGGCGAGATAGTTCTTAAAACAGAGGCAAAACCCCGTCTTGCGGATAGGAATAAGTTTCTTTCATTCCCGTTTGTTCGCGGTGTTGTCGGACTTTTCGATTCTCTCAAGCGCGGCTTTGCAGCACTTGAATATTCGTCCTCAATTGCTATGGAGGGGGAAGAGGAAGAGTCAAAGTTTGAAAAGTGGCTCTCCACAAAGCTCGGAAGCGGTGCAGTTGAGAAAATAGTCATGGGCATAGCTATGGTACTCGGAGTAGGGCTTTCACTTCTACTGTTCATATTCCTTCCGACCATTCTCGCAGGACTTCTTGACGGCGTTGTTGAGATGAATTTTCTCCGCAATATTCTCGAGGGAGTTTTCCGTATAATTATTTTCCTTGCATATATGTTCGGAATATCGAGGATGAAGGATATGCAGAGAGTTTTTGCATATCACGGTGCAGAGCATAAGACTATTTTCTGCTACGAAGCAGGAGAAGAGCTTACGGTAGAGAATGTGAAGAAGTTCTCAAAGGAGCATCCGCGTTGCGGAACGAGTTTTCTTTTCTCTGTAATGATTATAAGCATTCTCGTGTTCTCCGTTGTAACCTGGTCGAATACGTATATAAGGCTTTTGCTTCGTTTGGTTCTTCTTCCGGTTGTTATGGGAATAAGCTATGAAGTAAACCGGCTTCTCGGAAGATATGACAATTGGTTTACACGCATTTTCCGCGCTCCGGGCGTATGGTTTCAGAAATTTACGACTTTCGAGCCTGACGACAGTATGATAGAGGTTGCGATTACGGCACTTCGGGCAGTTATCCCCGAGGATAATGACCGCGATAAATGGTAAAGGGTAGTTAGAAAATGTTTACGACATACAATGATGTTTATCTCGATGTCAGGCGCAAGCTTGCTCACGAAAAAATAAATATGGCAGAGCTTGAGGCTTTTGAAATTATCCGTTTTGTAACGGGCAAGAGCCGCGAGGAGTTTGTCCGAGACAAGTATCTCCACGCATCCGCTGACGTTGCGACAGCTGCGGCGACGATTGCGCTTAGGAGATGCTCGGGAGAGCCTCTTGCGTATATTCTCGGAGAGTGGGATTTCTACGGCATAACGCTAAAGGTTACGCCCGATGTCCTGATTCCGCGTTCTGACACTGAGGCACTTGTTGATTGCGTGCTGAGACGCGCTGACGGCACATTCCGCTTTCTTGACCTCGGCTGTGGCAGCGGTTGCGTCGGTATTGCGCTCGGTGCGATGCGTGAAGGCTCGCGAGGCGTGCTCGCAGACAAATCGGATGCGGCACTCGCAGTTGCCAAGGAAAACGTCTATAACGAAAAGCTTTCTTCGCGTCTTTTATGCGTAAAAGCAGATATGACGAAAGAACCGCCGCAAGGAATAGGAAGCTTTGATGCGATTGTTTCAAACCCACCGTATATAACCGATGCGGAGATGCTCGAGCTTGATAAATCAGTAAGAGAGTTCGAGCCGGCAATGGCGCTTGCAGGGGGTGAGGACGGACTTGACTTTTATCGCGCTATTTGCGACAACTGGCTCTGCATGCTTCGCGAGGGCGGTGTGCTCGCATTTGAATGCGGAATCGGGCAGAGCTCGGCACTTGAGAAGCTTGTCGCCGGATACGGTATGAAGTCGATTCAGACAACGCGCGACACAGCAGGCGCAAACAGGGTTGTGTCTTGCATTAAATAAATCAGTAAATAATTAACGGGAGTGATTAAGATATGGAAAAAGAAAAAGCATTGGAAACTGCAATAAGCCAGATCGAAAAACAGTTCGGAAAAGGCACGGTTGTTCGCCTCGGCGACAAGTCAAGCATGAACGTAAGCTGCATATCCACAGGCTCGCTTACTCTTGACCTTGCTCTTGGTGTAGGTGGACTTCCTCGAGGAAGAATCATTGAGATGTACGGACCTGAATCTTCGGGTAAGACAACAGTTGCGCTTCACGCAGTAGCTGAGGCACAGAAGCTCGGCGGAGAGGCAGCGTTTGTTGACGTTGAGCACGCTCTTGACCCCGTATATGCAAAGGCTCTCGGCGTTGATATCGACAGCCTCATCGTATCCCAGCCTGACGCAGGTGAGGATGCGCTCGAAATCGCAGAGGCTCTTGTACGCTCAAACGCTATTGACATCATCGTAATCGACTCTGTTGCGGCTCTTGTTCCGCGTGCAGAAATCGAGGGTGAGATGGGTGATGCGCTCGTCGGCGCACACGCTCGCCTTATGTCAAAGGCTATGAGAAAGCTTGCAGGCGCAATTTCAAAGGCAAACTGCGTTGCAATTTTCATAAACCAGCTTCGTGAGAAGGTCGGCGTTATGTACGGCAACCCCGAGGTTACAACAGGCGGCCATGCGCTTAAGTACTATTCAAGCGTCCGAATTGATATCAGAAGAATTGAAACCCTCAAGAACGGAAGTGAGTTCATTGGCAACCGCACCCGTGCAAAGGTTGTAAAGAACAAGGTTTCACCTCCTTTCAAGTCGGGTGAATTTGACATTATCTACGGTCAGGGAATCTCAAAGGTCGGAGAAATTCTCGACCTTGCAGTTAAGTTTGACATCATCCAGAAGAGCGGTTCATGGTTCAATATGGGTGAGACACGCCTCGGTCAGGGAAGAGACAGCGCAAAGCAGTTCCTCGTCGATAACCCCGATGTAGCGGCAAAGGTTGAGGCGGATGTCCGCGCAAAGTATGAAGAAATCACAGCTGTTCCCGAGCGCAAGCCGACTGTTGCTGCAGGCAAGGGTGTCAGCGTGGATGCTGATGACTTTGAAGGATAATAAAGCTTAAATGAAAATTGAAAGCATAAAAGTCGGAAGGCGTGATAAGGAAAAACTCGTCATAAGAACGGAGGAGGGGGAGTACATCTCCGCCTGCGTTGACGATGCTCTATATCTTCGTGTAGGCGACGAGATTACGGCAGAAAGAGCAGAGGAGCTGTCAGCGCGATACTCCAAAACTCTTGCGAAGAAGAGTGCGGCGAGAACGCTTGCCAGACGCAGTATGTCGGAGGGCGAGCTCACAAAAAAGCTTCGTGACAAGGGTTTTTCAGACTCGGATACAGCGGAGGCTGTTTCGTGGTTTTCCGAGCACGGGTTTGTAGATGACGAGTCTTATACCGATGAGCTTGTGAAATATTACACCTCACGCGGCTATGGAAAACGGCGTATTAAAGATGAGCTTTATCGCCGCGGTATATCGCGCGAGCTTTGCGAGCGTGCGACCGAGGCGCTCCCCGACTTTACAGATGAGATAAGAAGTCTTATCGAAAAGAAGCTCCACGGCGAGGAGCTTACCCCCGATAAGAAGAAAAAGATAGTCGCTTTTCTCATTCGTCGCGGCTTTGAATATGATGAAATACGGGCCGCTTTTGAAACGGAGGACTTTGATTAATGGCAAAAATAGGCGTAGTTTCCCTCGGTTGCTCAAAAAACCAGATAGATTGCGAGCACATGCTCTCGCTTCTTGACAATGAGGGATATGAACTTACGGTTGAGCTCAACGATGTTGATGCGGTGTTGATTAACACCTGCGGATTCATCGGAGACGCAAGAGACGAAGCATACGAATACATCAAAGAAGCAATCGCACTCAAAGGCGAGGGCAGTGTCGGCAAGATAATCGTCACGGGATGTCTCGCTGAGCTTAAACGGCAGGAGCTTCGTGATGAGTTTCCTGAAATTGATGCGCTCGTCGGTTGCGGAAGTTACCTTGAAATCTGTGATGTATGCAAAAAGGTATTTGACGGAGAGTATGCAGAGAGCTTTGCAGCTCCGAATGAAGCTCCTCTTGAGTGCGGAAGAATCCTTACGACTCCGCCATACACGGCGTTCATAAAAATTGCAGAAGGATGCTCAAACTGTTGTTCATACTGCGTCATCCCCCGACTTCGCGGCAAACTCCGAAGCCGCGAACCGGACGAGGTAATAAACGAAGCTAAAGCGCTTGCGGAGAGCGGAGCGCGCGAGCTTATAGTTGTTGCACAGGATACGGGAAGCTACGGGCTTGACCTTTGCGGCAAGAGTCTTCTTCCCGAACTTCTTACAAAGCTCTGTGAGATTGAGAAGCTACATTGGGTACGTGTTCATTACCTCTATCCCGACAAGATAAGCGATGAGCTTATTGATGTCATCGCGAAGGAAGAAAAGATTGTAAAATATCTTGATATACCAATCCAGCACATAAACGACCGCATTCTCCGGGCAATGAACAGAAAAGACACGGGTGATGAAATCCGTGCGCTGTTTAAGAAGCTTCGTGAGAGAATTCCGGGAGTTGTTCTTCGAACGAGCCTAATCGTAGGCTTCCCGGGAGAGACGGACGAGGAGTTCGAGGAGCTTTGCGACTTCTTAAAAGAAGCAAAGATAGAGCGCGCAGGAGTGTTTAAATATTCACGCGAGAAAAATACCCGTGCCGCAACCCTTGACGGTCAGATTGACGAAGAAGTCAAGGAGCGACGCGCAGAGCTTGTCGGCGCACTTCAGTCGAGAGTTATGGATGAATATAACGCAAGCAAGGTCGGAAAAACCCTCACGGTGCTTACCGAGGGATTTGACAGATACAGCGAGTGTTATTTCGGAAGAAGCTTTGCAGACTCTCCCGAGATTGACGGAAAGGTTTTCTTCAGTGGAAAACGCGGCATCCGTCCCGGTACATTTGTTGAAGTAGAGATTACCGAGGAGCTTGACGGAGACATTCTCGGAGAAATAAAGGAGGTCACAAAACAATGACCACAGCCAACAAGATTTCAATAGTAAGAATCTGTCTTATCCCACTGTTTCTGGTGTGCGCGCTTATAGGTGCAATTCCTTTCGGCGAATACATAGCTCTCGGAATTTTTATCCTTGCAAGCGTTACAGATTGGATAGACGGTTACATTGCGAGAAAGTATAATCAGGTAACTACTTTTGGTAAGTTCCTCGATCCCCTTGCCGATAAGCTTCTCGTTGTTGCGGCAGTTCTTGTGCTTATCGAAAAGGGTGTTATGGGAAGCGTGCCTGCATTCATAATCATCGCGCGCGAGCTTATTGTTACATCCCTTCGCATCGTTGCGATGGGCGAGGGTGTTGTCATCGCGGCGCAGAAGTCAGGCAAGCTCAAGACATTTATGCAGATTGCAGGAATCATTTTCCTGTTCACTCCGCTTCGCGGAATAAGCCTTGTTTTCTGCACAGCGGGAGACATTGTCGTATGGATCATTGCGGCAATCACGCTTATTTCGGGAATCGAATATTTCAAAAGCTTTGGCGGCGTGCTCAAAGCTTCAAAATAACACTGAAAGGGAAGAAATATGAAACTTTTTAACTCACTTTCGAAAACTAAAGAAGAGTTCAAACCGATAGAAGAAGGAAAGGTACGTATGTACTCATGCGGTCCTACCGTGTATAACTATTTCCACATAGGAAATGCGCGTCCTTTTATCGTTTTTGACGTCCTTCGCAGATACATGGAATACAGAGGCCTTGAAGTGAAGTTCGTTCAGAACTTTACGGATATTGACGATAAGGTCATCAACCGTGCAAATGAAGAGGGCACAAGCTACAAGGAAGTTGCAGAAAAGTATATTGAGGAGTACTTTGTTGATGCAAAGGGACTCGGAATTCACCCTGCGACCGTACATCCGCGCGCAACTGAGAACATTGACGCTATCATCGAGATTGTAAAGACTCTCGTTGATAAGGGCTATGCTTATGAGTCTGAGGGAGACGTTTACTTCCGAGCTCTCAAGTTCAAGGAATACGGCAAGCTTTCAAAGCAGCCGCTTGATGACCTCGTTGCAGGTGCGAGAATCTCCGTCGGAGAGAAGAAGGAAGATGCAACTGACTTTGCGCTCTGGAAAGCGGCAAAGCCGGGTGAGCCGTACTGGGAATCACCGTGGGGTAACGGTCGTCCGGGTTGGCACATTGAGTGCAGTGCAATGGCAAACCGATACCTCGGCAAGACTATCGACATCCATAGCGGTGGCGTAGATCTCACGTTCCCGCATCACGAAAACGAAATCGCGCAGAGCGAGGCGGCAAACGGTTGCCGGTTTGCAAACTACTGGCTCCACAACGCGTTCCTCAATATCGACAATAAGAAGATGTCCAAATCTCTCGGTAACTTCTTCACGGTTCGCGATGCGGCAAAGGTTTACGGCTATGAAGCAATCCGCTTCTTTATGCTTTCGGCTCACTACCGCAGCCCGATTAACTACTCTGAAGAATCGCTTATGCAGGCAAAGGCGGCTCTTGAGCGACTCCACAACGCAGAAAGCAATATGGAGTTCATCGCTAAAAACGGAGATGCAGCACCGCTTACAGACGATGAAAAGAAGCTTCTTGAGAGCTTTGATAAGTACAGGGAAAAGTTCATCTCAGCGATGGACGATGACATAAATACGGCAGATGCAATCGCGGCAATCTTTGAGCTTGTCCGTGACGTAAACACAGCCCTTGCTGATAATGCAAAGGCGGCTCTTGCAAGTGAGTGTCTCGCACGTGTACGCGAGCTTTGTGATGTTCTCGGAATTATGGAGAAGAAGGAAGAGGTCTCTCTTGATGCTGAAATCGAGGCTATGATTGAGGCGCGCCAGGCGGCAAGAAAAGAGAGAAACTTTGCCGAGGCTGACAGAATCCGTGACGAACTTCAGGGAATGGGCATCATTCTCGAAGACACACCGCAGGGTGTAAAATGGCACAGAGCATAATTTAAACATTGGAGGGCGGAGACTGTATCTCCGCCCGACTTTGGTATAAGTAGAGAGGTGTCTGTATGAAAATAATGGTAATTGACGGCAACAGTATAGTAAACCGCGCCTTTTACGGTATCCGTACGCTCACGAATGCCGAAGGGCTTAATACCAATGCAATTTACGGCTTTCTCTCTATATATTTCAAAATATTGGACGAAGTAAATCCCGATGGCGTATGCGTTGCGTTCGACCTTCGCAAGCCAACCTTCCGCCATCTCAAATACGAAGGCTATAAGGCTAACCGAAAGGGTATGCCCGATGAGCTTGCAGAGCAGATTGAGCCTCTTAAAGAGGTTCTTGATGCGATGAACATAATGCGCATTGAGTGTGAGGGATTTGAAGCGGACGACATCATCGGTACTGTCAGCCGTATGTGTGCGGAGAACGGTGATGAGTGTGTCATCGTAACGGGCGACCGCGACAGCTTCCAGCTGATTGAAAATGACGGAACAAACGTGCTTTTGGTTTCGTCGAAAATGGGGAAAACGCTGACAACTCTCTACAACGGTGCAGAGCTTCTTATGAAGTATGGGCTTCCGCCCGAGCAAATGCGTGACCTTAAGGCACTTATGGGAGACAGCTCCGACAATATCCCGGGTGTCCCCGGTATCGGAGAAAAGACGGCGACAGAGCTTGTTTCAAAGTTCGGTGACCTTGATTCTATTTATAAGAAGATCGACTCCTCCGATATCCGCGATTCCGTGAGGAAGAAGCTCATTGAGGGCAAGGAGTCTGCATATCTTTCAAAGTGGCTCGGTACGATATCCACCGAAGCCCCGATTGACTTTACCCCTGATGCGGCAAAAATACGTGATGTTGACAACGATAAGCTCTATGCGCTTTTTTCGCGCCTTGAGTTTAAAAGCTATATAACAAGGCTTAACCTGAGGCTCCCTCAAAAGGGAGAGCTTGAGGATGTAACGCTTGAAAAGTACGAAGAAATCACGCTGAAAAGCGCAGAGGCTGTTGAGGTGTTCAAAAGCTCGGTCTGCGGAAAAAACTGTGTTGTGGTTACGGCAGAGAGTTTTATGGGAATTGCGGTTGTTTGCGACAGCAGGCTCTATAAAATCTCGCGCTCTGAATGCGGCGAGGATGTCTTTACAGATTTTATGAGCTATCTTTTCTCGGATGCAACCGTGAAAACGCTTCATGACAAAAAAGCTCTTGCTCGCGAGCTTCGCGGCGAGGGTATCTCATGTGAGAATGTAGTTTTTGATACTGCGCTTGCAGCGTATGTGCTCGACCCGTCGAGAAAGAGATACGATATTGTTTCAGTGTCCCACATGTTCGGGCTTGACCTTGACGCGGATTGCGAGCGAGCATCGGACGTTGCGAACTTCTCTCCGCTTATGGGAAGTGACGAGGGACTTTCTGCCCTCGCGTCGTGTGCGGCGTCCCTTGCGAAGATGGAAAAGGAAATGCGCGGAAAGCTTGCGGAGACGGGGATGGAGAAGCTCTATTTTGAGATAGAGGCTCCGTTCACCTGCGTTCTCGAGGATATGGAGAGAACGGGAATAAAGGTTGATGCAAAAGAGCTTCGTGACTTCGGAGACAAGCTGTCCGAAGAGATTGACCGCCTGTCTGCTGCAATTTTTGAACTTGCAGGCGAGCCGTTCAATATTCTTTCCACGAAGCAGCTTGGTGAAGTCCTTTTTGAAAAGCTCGGCATACCGCCGATAAAGAAGACAAAGACGGGGTATTCGACTGATGCTGAAGTGCTTGAAAAGCTCGCATCACGTCACGAAATAATACCGCTGATTTTAGATTATCGAAAATATACAAAGCTTAAATCGACCTACGCTGACGGACTTTTACGCTTTGTTTCGGAGACGGACGGAAAAATTCACACCACCTATCAGCAGATGGTTACGGCAACAGGAAGAATAAGCTCTACTGACCCGAACCTTCAGAACATTCCCATTCGCACAGAGCTTGGCGGTGAGGTCAGGAAGATGTTCGTTCCGACGTCGGATGAGTATGTTCTCATAGATGCGGACTATTCGCAGATAGAGCTTCGTGTGCTTGCGCACATAACAAACGATGCGGAGATGTGCCGTGCATTTACGGAAGGAGCGGATATCCATACCGAAACCGCATCCCATGTATTTGGCGTTCCTGCATCTGAGGTAACGGCTGAGATGCGAAGTGTTTCGAAGGCGGTAAACTTCGGTATTGTTTACGGAATCTCTGATTTCTCTCTTGCAGGTGATATAGGGGTAACGCGTGCTGAAGCAAAGAAATATATAGAAGCATATCTTGAGCGTTTTTCAGGCGTGCGTGAATATATGAAGAACATTGTTGAAAAGGCGAGAGAAGACGGATACGTAACAACTATGTTCGGTCGCCGTCGATACATTCCCGAAATAACCTCGAAAAATTTCAATATCCGCTCATTTGGCGAGCGCGTTGCGCTCAATGCTCCGATTCAGGGCTCGGCGGCGGATATAATCAAAATAGCGATGATAAATGTCTCAAAGAAGCTTTCTGAGAGTGGTCTGGATGCAAAGCTTGTGCTTCAGGTGCATGACGAACTCGTCGTTGAAGCATCCAAAAAGGATGCAGAGGCGGCGTCGAAGATTCTCACCGAAGAGATGGAGAGCGCGTGCTCTCTTCTTGTTCCGCTCCGTGCAGATGCAGGTATCGGAGAGACATGGTATGAGGCGAAGAAGTAATATGAAGATAGTTGATGCAAGCCTTAGTCACGTGGCAGAAATAGCCGGGCTTGAAAGAACTTGCTTTTCTGCTCCGTGGAGCGAAAAGGCGATAACGGAGACGATGCAGGGCGATAGCGTTTTTCTCGTTGCCGAAGAGGATGGAAAAGTTGTCGGATACATCGGCTCGTATCACTGTCACCCCGAGGGGTACGTAACAAACGTTGCGGTAGCACCGGAAATGCGCCGTCGCGGCATAGGGCGTGCGCTTGTCGAAGAGCTCATAGCGAGAGGAAAAGGGCTTTCGCTGTCGTTCTGGACGCTTGAGGTAAGAGAATCGAATGAGGGAGCAATCGCACTTTATTCTTCCATCGGTTTTAAAAAGGTTGGGAAACGTCCGCGTTTTTATTCCAACCCCGAGGAGGCAGCTCTCCTTATGACATATTATATGGATACACAGAAGGCATAGCTTTGGTTGTGCGGAAAGGATAAGAGACGTGAAAATTCTTGCAATAGAAAGCTCGTGCGATGAGACTGCGGTCAGCATCGTCGAGGACGGAAGAAAGATACTTTCAAACGTAATACTGTCTCAGGCAGATATGCACGCGCTATATGGCGGAGTCGTACCCGAGATTGCGTCACGAAAGCATATTGAGTGCATAAGCTCGCTTACGGATCAGGCCTTTTCTGAGGCCTCTCTTACGAAAGACGATATTGATGCAGTTGCGGTTACATACGCACCGGGTCTCATCGGAGCGCTTCTTGTGGGCGTAGGTTTTGCGAAAGCTCTCGCGTTTTCGCTTGGGAAACCTCTGATTCCCGTACACCACATACGTGGCCACATTGCGGCAAACTATATTGCATTTCCCGAGCTTGAACCGCCATTTCTTGCGCTTGTTGTATCTGGCGGACATACGCTTTTGGTGGATGTTATCTCATACACAGAGTTTAAAATACTCGGATCAACTCGTGACGATGCGGCAGGCGAGGCGTTTGACAAGTGCGCTCGCGTTCTTGGGGCAGGATATCCGGGCGGTGCGAAGATAGATGAGCTTGCAAAGCGCGGCAATAAAGATAAGTACAAGCTTCCCCGGGCGCATATTGACGGGGCAGAGCTTGATATGTCTTTTTCCGGACTCAAAACAGCGGTTATAAACCTCGCTCACAAGGCAGAGCAGAAAGGCGAGGAGCTTGACCGTGAGTCGCTCGCGGCGTCGTTCTGTGAGGCGGTTTGCGATGCTCTTGTGCCGAGAACCTTTGAGGCGGCAAAACGCGCAGGCAGAAAAAAGATAGCTGTTGCCGGTGGCGTTGCGGCAAACTCTTTTCTCCGTGCAAGACTGCAAAGTGAGGCAAAAAGTTCCGGAATTGAGCTGTTTTTTCCACCACTGTCTCTGTGCGGAGACAATGGCGCGATGATAGCGTCTCAGGCATATTATGAGTTTTTGCGCGGAAATATCGCAAAAAGCGACCTGAATGCCAAAGCAACGTTACCAATCGATTTTTAAGAACAAAATATACCGAAATTATGTAAACTTAATAGCCGTTGTGATTATTTGTGAAAATCGCGATTGCAGTCTTAACAAAAAATGTAAAAAATCCGCGAAAGCGTTGAAAATAAAGAGATTGGGCGTTGTGGAAAAACCTGTGGAAAATGTGGATAACTGATTGTAGAACTAATTATCTTAAAATTTTACGTAAACTGACAGGGTTAAAAAATGACGTTGCGCCGAGAGAATTTGTGCGGCTGATGAATGGCGATATACATAGCTTTTGAAGCCTTTTGGAAAAGTTTGGAATGAAAAAAAGCTGTTTGAAATGTGACAAAAAGTTTCGTAAAAAACGCGCTTTTTCGACACCTGACAATTGAAGTGTGAGAGTGATTACGAATTGTAATAATGTTATCAAAAATCCACTTTTTGCTTTTTTCAGAAAGTTGACAAAGAAGCTCTGATATATTAAAATTATTTAGAAGGAGAGATATACTATGGAAAACACAATGAAGCAGTTTGAAAAGATTATTGAGCTCCAGCTCAAGCGAGTTGAGGCGATGAAGAAGGAGAACGAGTTTATCGACTACAAGGCGCTCCCGAAAATTATCATCGGCGTCTGTGGCGGCGACGGAATCGGCCCGGCAATCACCGAGCAGGCTCATCGCGTTCTTGCGCAGCTCCTTAAGGATAAGGTAGATGCAGGTAAGATTGAGTTCCGTGTTATCGACGGTCTTACAATCGAAAATCGCGTAGCGGCAAACAAGGCTATCCCTGATGATGTACTTGAAGAGCTCAAGGCTTGCCACGTTATCCTTAAGGGCCCGACAACAACACCGCGTGCAGGCGATCCGTGGCCGAACATCGAGTCTGCAAATGTCGCAATGAGAAAAGAGCTTGACCTTTTTGCAAATATGCGCCCGGTTAAGGTTCCGTCGGAGGGCATCGACTGGATGTTCTTCCGTGAGAACACAGAGGGCGGATATGCTGTAGGCAGCATGGGAGTCAACGTAACGGATGACCTTGCAATCGACTTCACGGTTGCTACGACGCAGGGATGCGATCGAATCGCAGAGCTCGCTTTCTCGTATGCAGAGAAGATGGGCAAGAGCCGTGTTACAGCAGTTACAAAGGCAAACGTTATAAAGACAACTGACGGTAAGTTTCTTGATGCCTGCAAGAGAGTTGCGGCGAAGTATCCCGACATTGCGTTTGACGACTGGTACATAGACATTATGACAGCGAAGCTCGTTGACACAAAGCGCCGCCGTGACTTCCAGGTTATGGTTCTTCCGAACCTCTACGGAGACATTCTCACAGATGAGGCTGCGGAGTTCCAGGGCGGTGTAGGTACTGCAGGAAGCGCAAACGTCGGTAAGCGTTATGCTATGTTCGAAGCAATCCACGGTTCTGCACCGAGAATGGTTGCAGAGGGCAGAGATAAGTATGCTGATCCGTGCAGTATGCTTCGTGCAGCAGTTATGCTTCTTGAGCATATAGGTGAGGTTGAGCTTTCCGTAAAGCTTGCAAAGGCTCTTGATGTATGTATGTACGAAGAAAAGAAACTTCACATCACAGGCAGAAGCGACGGTGCAACCTGCGCCGAGTTTGCAGATTACGTAATTTCAAAGCTTTAAGCAGAGGGGAGTTTGGGGATGCAGGAGAGGTATATTTCGACCTCGGTAATACGAAGACTTCCAAAGTATCATAGATGCTTGAGAGAGCTTGAGAAGGCAGGAGTGGACAAGGTTTCATCAAGCGTGCTTGCGAAGAATCTCGGATTCACGGCGTCTCAGGTGCGTCAGGATTTTTCCTGCTTCGGCGGGTTTGGGCAACAGGGATACGGCTATAACGTATCGAGCCTTCTTGCGGAGATTGCGGGAATAATCGGTATTGATAAGAAGCATACCGCCGCGATAATCGGCGTGGGAAACCTTGGACGTGCGCTGATGCACAACTTCAACTTCGTAAATTGCGGATTTGAGCTTGTTGCCGCGTTTGATGCGAGTGCCGATGTCATAGGTGAGACTGTGGGAAATGTCAAGGTGCGCGATATCGCGGAGCTTGAGGAATTCTTCCGCGAGTCTCCGTTTGACGTTGCGGTGCTTACGCTTCCGAAAGCGTATGTGAAGGATATGGCGAAGAAGGTGTCACAGCTTGGAGTTTCGGGAATATGGAACTTCACGAACATAGACCTTTCGCTGGAGGAACTCGGAGTTGCTGTGGAAAATGTTCATTTTGCAGATAGTTTAAAGACTTTATGTTACGAAATTTCCAAATAGTACAGGAGAAAAATATGGTGAGAAAAGCAAAGCTTGCAGTCCTTGCCGTTATGCTTGTTGCGGCGCTGTTTGTCGCGGCAACTGCAACGGGGGGCTCATCTGCGGACCCGCTTGTCTCAAAATCTTTTGTCGATGTCACTTTTTTTGACAGGATGATTTCAGAGATTGAGACACGGGTGGAAAGTGCGGTCGAGGCTTTTAAAACTAAATATGTCAGCAAGACTTCAGATGCTGTAAATATTTCGTACGATGAGGGTCGCTACGTTGATGCGATTGCGGATGAGGTTATTGCACGTCTTCAAAGTGAGGGAAAGTACCTTTATTCGACGTCTTCAGCAAAATTGAAGAAGTTCATATCGGGAGATGTCATTTCCGGCAGACAGGGTATGATCTTCATAGTCAAATCCGGATATGTAAGATGTACATCCGGAAAGGTTATAAATATAACCAAGGGAATTGAAGCATCCTCACCCTGTGGTATTGGGAACAATACGAAGTATATGTTCCCGGAAAATGGCGGAAGCATCGAGATTATAACGAAGGATGCAGAGATATTGATAGACGGTGTTTATTCTGTTTCTTCATACAAGCCGAAATATTCCGACGAGGCGTATGCACTCAAAAAACTTGGTCTTGTAAGGGGTGCGGCAAACGGTATGGAACTCTACCGTGGAAACACGCGTTCAGAGAGCATAACTATGCTTATCCGTCTCCTCGGTGAAGAGGAAAATGCTCTTATGGCGGAGCATTATCATCCCTTTACGGATGTTGATGCATGGGCACAGCGCTATGTCGGATATGCCTACCGTATGGGATATACAAAGGGCGTTTCGAACACTCGTTATGGCGGAAGCGAAATGACAACATCGATACAGTATATGACGTTTATTTTGAGAAGCCTTGGATATAGTGAAGAAGCGGGAGATTTCAAATATGCATCGGCAATCGACGATGCAGTAAGGCTTGGGGTTATCCCTCAGAGCACCGCGTCAGAGCTTTACTCAAGTGAATTCCGCCGAGATCACGTTATGCACATATCCTATCTTGCAATGTCGGCAAAGGTAAAGGGAAGCAACAGGACACTTCTTTCAAAGCTTGTTGCAAACGGCGCGGTTGACGGAGATGCGGCAAACGAATTTTTAGGAAGATAAAAAAGCTTATCGGGAGTGGGAAAACCACTCCCGATATTTGAGTTGACAAAACGGTGTGCCGTATATTATAATAATAGAGCGTTTTAAATGAATATCGGGGTGTGGCGCAGCTGGTAGCGCGGGTGGTTTGGGAGCGTGTCGGGCGGTTACAGCCGTAAAAAAGCAGAAGTCCCGAAAAGCCTTTAACAGTGCGGACTTTCGGGTTGTTTTGAAAATTCAAAAAAGCGTGGAATTTGAGTTTGACCACAGTTTGTCCCACTTCTACGCAAAAAGACCAAAAATCGAATAGATATCCGGGTGTGGCGCAGCTGGGAGCGCGGGTGGTTTGGGACCATCAGGCCGCAGGTTCGATCCCTGTCACTCGGACCAAAAAGGCTCAGGAATCAATGTTCCTGAGCCTTTTCTCA
>JAFXJK010000041.1 GCA_017532355.1 Oscillospiraceae bacterium
AGAGGATAGTTTTGAAAGGAGATACGTATGAAAGCGGTTGTTATAGAGAAGCCGGGTGTTATGGATTTCCGTGAGGTTTCAAAGCCTGTTCCCGAAAAAGGATTTGCACTTGTAAAAATCAAGGCTGCGGCCGTATGTGCTACGGATCTTGAGGTCATAGACGGAAAGATTCCCGCAAAATATCCGCTGATTCCGGGGCACGAATGGAGCGGAATTGTGGAAGCGGTCGGCGATAATAAAGACGCACATTGGGTCGGAAAAAGCGTGATCGGCAGTAATGACGTTGTATGTCTGACGTGCGATCACTGCAGAAGCGGCGAGTGGCGTTACTGCAGCGAGTTTGAAGAAATCGGTTTCAGAAGAAACGGCGCATACGCCGAATATGCGGTATTTCCTGTGTACGGTCTTTGCGAAAAGGCGGATAATGTTTCTTTTGAGGAAGCGGCGCTTTGCGAGCCGCTCGGCGTAGCGCTTGAAACTTTCAAAAAGGCAAACGCAAAATTCGTGCTTGACAAGGCTTACAAGGTCACCGCCTGGTATAACGGTCATCCCACCGAGCTTTCCGCCGAGGACGGCTATTATACCGTAAACCTCGACAGCGGCGAGGGTGTATTTATCACGCTTGAATAAAAATATGCCGCTTGCGGCTAATAAAATAAAAAATATTAATTTAAGGAGAGTATTAAAATGAATGCAGTTGTAGCAGTTATTGGTTGCGGAAGAATCGCAAACCAGGCGCACTTTCCCTCGATTTCCGCGCTCGACGGAGTAAGAATCAAGTACGCGTGCGACATTCTTATCGAAAAGGCAGAGGCGGCAAAGGAAAAGTTCCCCAAGATTGAGAACGTCACCACAGATTACAAGGAGGTCTTAGCTGACCCCGAGGTAGAGGCCGTTTGGGTACTTACTCCAAACTTCGCTCACTACACCATCTCTATGGACGCTCTCCGCGCAGGCAAGCACGTTCTCTGCGAAAAGCCCATTACTATCAACTACCAGCTCTCCTGCGAAATGGCAGAAGAGGCAAAGAAGCAGGGTAAGATCCTCAACATCGGTGTTTGCAACCGTTTCCACAGATCCGTTGAAAAGCTCCGTGAAATGAACCTTAACGGCGAGTTCGGTAACATCTATCACGTTTACTGCTCGTTCCGTGATTGCCGTTGCATTCCCGGTCTCGGCGGTGCGTTCACAACAAAGAAGGAGTCCGGCGGCGGAGTTCTTATCGACTGGGGTATTCACTTCTTCGACCTTATTCTCTACATTCTCGGCGATGCAAAGATCAAGACCGCTACTTGTGACGCTTACTCCGAGATGGCTAAAAACATGAAGGACTACAAGTACAAGTACATGTGGGCTGAGGATACCGCAGATATCGAAAACGGAACCAATGACGTTGACGATTTTATCACCGGTCACATCCGTACCGACAAGGCATCCATCTCCTTCAACGGTGCATGGGCGCAGAACATTGAGAAGAGAGAAATGTACGTTGACTTTCTCGGCGACAAGAAGGGTGCAAGACTTGACTATGGTTCCTTCTTTGACCTCTTCGACGGAGAGACTCTTGAAACAACAAGAGAGGAATACGAGATCCCACGTATGTATGCTTGTGAGGACAAGGCATTCATTGAGTCCTTCAAGAGCGGCGTGAAGAACAGAGCCCACATTGACAACGTTCTTGAAAGCGCAAAGATCCTTGACGCGCTTTACGAGTCCGATGCAAAGAAGCAGGAAATTTCCTTTTAATTATATAGAGGTAGATTATGAAAAAGATTGGATTTGTTGATTATTATCTCAGCGAATGGCACGCTAACAACTATCCCGCTTGGATAGAGG
>JAFXJK010000042.1 GCA_017532355.1 Oscillospiraceae bacterium
CGTCAAGAACATAATGAAGGCAAAGAGCGAGAAGAGCCTGGGCGGCATTTTTGGCACGGTTTCCCAGCTTATCAGAGTTGATTCAAAGTACACTGTTGCGATTGAGACCATTCTCGGCGGCGCTCTCCAGAACGTCATCGTCGAGAGTGAGCGCGATTCAAAAGAGGCGATTGCGTTCCTCAAGCGCACCGACGGCGGTCGTGCTACGTTCATGCCGATTGATACGGTCAAGGGAGCAGAGCTTGATAAAAAAGATATAGAGTCACAGCCGGGCTTTGTCGGGCTTGCTTCAAACCTTGTTTCGTATGACGAAAAATACACTTCCGCAATACGCTATCTTCTCGGAAAAATTGCGGTTTGCGACAATATCAACAGCGCATCGGCGCTTGCGAAAAAATACGGCTATTCTTTCCGCATAGTTACTCTTGACGGACAGATAATAAACGCAGGAGGAACATACACCGGCGGTAGCGTCAGCAAGACCTCGGGAATTCTTACGAGAACGAACGAAATTAAAAAGCTTGAGGCAGATATAGCAAAACTTAAAAAGGATATTGAGACTGCAACTGCAGAAAAGGCAGAGGCAGAGCGCGATTACAACGCTCTTATGTATGAGGTGGAGGTTTGCCGTAACGACAAGCGTGCAGCAGAGGACATTCTTCTACGCGCAAAGACGGAAATCGGCCATTTTGAAACTCTTCATCTCCGCCTTAATGAGCATATTGACGACCTCAACGATGAACTCACGTCTCTTGCGTCAAAGAAGACTCTTGCAGGCAAGAATATTGATGCTCTCAAGACAGAGATTTCCGCAATCGAAGAAAAGGTAGCTTCCCTTGCAAAGAAAGAGGAAGAGCTCGTTGCAGGAAACTCGCGTCTTGCAGCGCATAAGACAGAGCTTGCAGATAAGATGAACGAGAGTCAGATTGAGCTTGCGTCAAAACGCGCGGAAAAGGAAGAAGCAGAGCGCGCTCTCGAGGAAATCGAGGCACTTTCAAACGCTATGGAAGGTGACCGCGATGCAAAAGAAAAGGCGATTTCCGAGTATGAGGATGCAATCAAAGAAATTGAGAAGCAGATTGCGGAGAAGCGTTCGGCAATGGACGGAAAGCGCGAAGAGCTCAATTCGCTTTCAGAAAAGCTTTCTGCAGTTTCCGAAGAAAAGCTTGCCATTGAAGCTCTCAGAAACCGTAAGGATAAAGAGAGCAAGGAGAAGAATGATGATATCTTAAAGCTTGAGCGCGAGCGTTCGCGTCTTGAGATGAAGAAAGACTCCGCAGCCCGTGAAGAGGCGCAGATTACAGAAAAACTCTGGGAGTCCTACGAGCTTACTCTCGGTACGGCAGAAAAATATCTTATTGAGATTGAATCGATGAGCGAGGCTACAAGACGTATAGGCGAGCTCAAGAGCGCGAAAAAGAAGCTTGGCGACGTAAATGTAAACTCGAGTGAGGAATACGAGCAGGTTTCCGAGCGTTACGAATTCCTTTCAAAGCAGTGCGGTGACCTTGAAACTGCAAAGACCGAGCTTCTTAAGATGATTTCGGAAATCACGGGCGAGATGCAGACGATATTTGCCGAGCAGTTCAAGATAATCAACAAGAACTTCGGCGAGACATTCACGGAGATTTTCGGCGGCGGTAGTGCAGAGCTTGTCCTTGAGGACGGCGATGACATTCTCTCGTGCGGCATTGAGATTAAGGTTCAGCCGCCAGGAAAGACGCTTAAGACGATATCTCTTCTCTCCGGTGGTGAGCGCGCGTTTGTTGCAATCGCTCTCTACTTCGCGATTATGAAGGTGCGCCCGACGCCGTTCTGCGTGCTCGACGAAATCGAGGCGGCTCTTGACGATGTCAACGTTGTGAGATACGCAGATTACCTGCGCCGCCTTTCAAAGACAACGCAGTTTATCGTTATCACGCACCGCCGCGGTACGATGGAAGAGGCGGATATGCTCTACGGTGTAACGATGCAGGAGAAGGGCATCTCGAGAATGCTTGCAATAAGCATTGCCGAGGTAGAAAAGTCAACAGGCGTAAAACTCAACTAAGAGGTAAAATAACACAATGGGTTTTTTTGAAAAAATACGTAAAGGGCTTGCGAAAACGAGAGATTCAATCGGTGCAAGCATCGGCAATATAATTAAAAGCTTCTCCTCTGACCGTGAGGAAATGCTTGAGGAGCTTGAGGAAACGCTCATAATGGCAGACCTCGGAGTTTCCACCGCGATGAAAATCACGGAAGAGCTTCGCGAGAGAGTGCGCGAGAATAAGGTTTATGAAAATGACGAGATTCTCAGCGAGCTTAAATCAATCATTCTGGACATTCTCAAGAGGAATGAAAAACCGTCAACAGGTGACAAAAAGGTTATTCTCATAATCGGCGTAAACGGTGTCGGAAAGACAACTTCAATCGGAAAGCTTGCGGCGAAGTTTAAGGCGGAGGGTAAGAGCGTCATCCTTGCGGCAGGTGATACATTCCGTGCGGCGGCAGGCGAGCAGCTCGATGTGTGGGCAAAACGCTCCGGAGCGGAAATTGTCCGACACGGTGAGGGTGCAGACCCTGCGGCGGTAGTCTTCGATGCGGCAAACGCCGCGCGTGCAAGAAAGACGGATGTTCTCATCTGCGATACTGCAGGAAGACTTCACAACAATCAGAATCTTATGAACGAGCTTGCAAAAATTCGCCGTGTGCTTGAGCGTGAGCTTCCCGAGACAGAAATCGAGTCATACCTCGTGCTCGATGCGACAACAGGACAGAACGCACTTATCCAGGCGAAAAAGTTCGACGAGGTTTCAAAGCTTTCGGGAATTATTCTCACAAAGCTTGACGGTACAGCAAAGGGCGGTATAGTAATCTCCATTGCGGACGAAATGAATCTCCCGATAAAATACATCGGAGTCGGCGAGCAGATAGATGACCTTATGGAGTTCGATGCAGAGTCATTCACAAACGCTTTGTTTGAATAGGTGATATATATGAAGTTCATCATAGCTACAAACAACAAGAAAAAACTAAAAGAGCTTACAGCAATTCTCGGCACTCTCGGTGTGGAGGCAGTTTCGCTTGCAGAGGCAGGGGTTGAGTCTGACGTTGAAGAAACGGGAACGACTTTTGAAGAAAACTCACGCCTTAAGGCAGTTGCCGCTATGGAAAAGTCAGGGCTTCCTGCGATTGCAGACGATTCAGGTCTTGAGGTTGACGCACTTGGTGGCGAGCCGGGTATATATTCCGCGCGTTACGGCGGAGATAAATGTGCTGACGATAAGGAGAGGTATGAATATCTCCTTGAGAATATGGAAAATGTCCCCGACGGCAAGAGAACTGCACGCTTTGTTTCGGTAATCACCTGCACTTTCCCCGACGGCCGCGAGGTTGTCGCAAGGGGAGAGATTGAGGGCGAGATTCTCCGAGCACCAAGCGGCGAGGGTGGCTTTGGATATGACCCGATATTCTTTGTGCCGTCCGAGGGGATGACAACTGCCGAGATGTCTGCAGAGAGAAAGAATGAAATTTCCCACCGTGCACGTTCTTTGCAGATTATGTCAAAAAAGCTTAAGGAAATTTTATAAAATGCGTATAGGTATCATGGGAGGGACGTTCAACCCTCCGCATAAGGGACACATAAACGCGGCGCGTGCCGCAAGGAAAGAGCTTTCTCTTTCTCGCCTTATCCTCATACCGTCCTCCACTCCTCCGCATAAGCAGATGGCAGATGCGTCGGCGACACCTGAGCAGAGACTTTGTATGACGCGCCTTATGGCAGAGGAGCTTTCCTGCGAGGTAAGCGATACGGAAATTTTGCGCGGCGGGACAAGCTATACCGTGGATACCTTGCGCGAGCTTTGTGCAAAAAATCCCACAGACGAGCTGTGGTTCATCATGGGGACGGACATGTTCCTCACTCTCGAAAAGTGGCGAGAACCGGAAGAAATTATGCGCCTTGCAAACATCGCAGTCGTGCCGAGAAATGAAGCCGACCGGGAAAGGCTTATGCAGCACGCAGAGTATCTTGAAGAAAAATACGGTGCCGGGGCACGCATTATGAAAACGGAGGCACTTGAGATTTCCTCGACGGAAATCCGGGATGCCATAAGAAACGGAAATCCTTCGGAGTATCTTCCGGATGCGGTTTTTGAGTATATAAAGCAAAACAATCTTTACATTTAGGAAGCGATTATTTTGGATGAAGTGAAGATAATTGAAAAAGTCCGAGCCGCTATGAGCGAAAAGCGGTTCCGCCATACAGAGGGCTGCGTAAAAATGGCAGAAGCGCTGGCTCAGAAATATGGCGAGGATATCGCGCTTGCAAGACGGGCGGCATATCTTCACGACATCACAAAAGAGATGCCGTACGATAAACAGTTGAAAATGGCAGACGAATTTGGTATTATATTAAACGATATTCAAAAAAGCGAAAAGATTATTCACGCATTCACGGCTGCAGAGCTTGCGAAGCAGGAGTTTGGCGAGTGTGACGCGGTTTGCGGAGCTATCCGCTGGCATACCACGGCTCGCGAGGGAATGACAGGACTTGAAAAGATTATCTGGATTTCTGACCTTGCGGAGGAAAACCGCACATTCCCCGGTGTTGAAAAAATCAGGAAGCTTGCATTTGAGAATCTGAGCGATGCGCTTATATGCGGTTTTGATATTACGCTTTCGCATCTTATTGAGCTTGGAAGCGAGATAGATATCAATATGGTGCAGGCACGGAATTTTGAAATCAAGGCAAAGAAAGGATAAAGCTTAAAAATGAAAAGCGTAAAGCCCGGCGACAAGGCGAAGTATATTATAGCGATAATTCTTGTGATTGCGGCAGTTCTTATGATTGTCGCCGCAGTAACGTTGGATTGGGTAAGCCCACCTGATATCACAGGCGACGATCCTTCCGACGGCATAGTTTCTGCAATCAGTTCAGACCGTCGCGAAAATTTCTTTACGGTGCTCGTTGTGGGAATTGATGCGGCAAGCAACAGCACGGACACGATAATGCTTGCGGCGTTTGATATTGAAAACAAAAAAATGAACATTATGAGTATTCCGCGGGATACGATAACGAATACGACGCGTAAGGTCAAGAAAATCAACGCGTCATATATAAGCCATCATAAGGATATAACCGCCCTGATGGATGAGGTGGAGGGCGTTACGGGTGTTTACCCCGATAAATACGCGCTCGTCACCGTTGACAGCTTCTCTGAGATAATAGACGAAATCGGAGGCGTTGAGTTTGACGTTCCGTTCAATATGATATATAACGACCCGACGCAGGACCTTAAGATTAACATCAAGAAAGGTTATCAGACGCTTTACGGCCACGATGCGATGGGTCTTATGAGATACCGCGCGACTTATGCCGAGGGCGATATTGGAAGAATAAAGATGCAGCAGGCGTTCGTCGGTGCAGTTATGGACAAGATGATAAAACCGTCCACCATTCCGAAAATTCCCGAAATTGCGCAGATTATTTTCGACAATATCGAAACAAATCTGACACTCGGAAACGAAGTCTGGATTGGTAAAGAACTTGTCACATTAAACCGCGAAGAGGATATATTCATGACAACTCTTCCCGGAGTTGCAGGAAGCTACGACGGTCTTTCGTACTATTTCCCGAACGAGGAAGAAATTCTCAGTGTCGTAAATGAAAAGTTCAATCCGTATATAGCTCCGATAGAAAAGCTTGATTTATTTAAGAGGTGAGATAAATGGAGAACACACAGTTTATAAAAAAAGTGGTAAAGACGCTTGACGACAAAATCGCGGCGGATATCAAGGTGCTCAGAATTGAAGAAATTACAACTCTTGCTGAGTACTTCATAATCTGCACGGGTACTTCCAACACCCACGTAAACGCGCTTCGCGATGCAGTTGACTTCAGCCTTTCAGCGGAAGGCATCGAGCCGCATCACGTTGAAGGCCACAGCGGCGCATGGGTGCTTATGGACTACGGCAGTGTCGTAATTCACATCTTTACGGATGAGGGCAGAAACTTTTATCAGCTCGATAAGGTATGGGCGGATGCAAGCTCAATACCGGTCGACGAGATTTTGGGATAAGGAGAGACTACGATGAAATACGATTTTAGTTCTATTGAAAAGAAGTGGCAGAAGAGATGGGAAGACGAAAAGGCTTTCCACGCAGAAAACGGTGGCGACAAGGAGAAATTTTACGCTCTCGTAGAATTTCCGTATCCGTCAGGTAACGGCCTCCACGTAGGTCACGCACGTCCGTATACTGCGCTTGACGTTGTTTCGAGAAAACGCCGCATGGACGGTTATAACGTTCTCTTCCCGATGGGATGGGACGCTTTTGGTCTCCCGACCGAGAACTTTGCTATACAGCATAAGATTCATCCGCGCGAAGTAACAAAGAAGAATGTCGCGTTCTTCAAATCTCAGCTTACCTCACTCGGTTACTCAATCGACTGGGATCGCGAGATTAACACGACTGACCCCAAATACTTTAAGTGGACACAGTGGATTTTCTTAAAGCTCTTTGAAAAAGGCCTTGCATATAAGACACAGATGCCTGTTAACTGGTGCACCTCATGTAAGTGTGTTCTTGCAAACGAAGAGGTTGTAAACGGCGTTTGCGAGCGTTGCGGCAGCGAAGTTGTACGTAAGGAAAAGAGCCAGTGGATGCTCAAGATTACGGAGTATGCAGAGCGTCTTATCAACGACCTTGACGATGTTGACTTTATCGAGCGCGTCAAGATTCAGCAGAAGAACTGGATTGGTAAATCCACAGGTGCTGAGGTCAAGTTTGAAACAACCGCAAACGATACTCTTACCGTTTATACTACACGTCCCGATACTCTCTTCGGCGCTACATATATGGTTATTTCGCCTGAGCATCCGTATGTCGAGAAGTGGAAAGACCTTATCTCCAATTACGACGAGGTAAAAGCATACGTCGAAACTTCCGCAAAGAAGTCCGACTTTGAACGTACAGAGCTTGCAAAGGATAAGACAGGCGCCCGTCTTATGGGTGTAAACGCAATCAATCCCGTAAACGGAAAAGAAATTCCGATATTCATTTCTGACTATGTCCTTATGTCCTACGGCACGGGTGCTATCATGGCGGTTCCGGCTCACGACACACGCGACTGGGATTTTGCAAAGAAGTTTGACCTTCCGATAATCGAAGTCGTTGCAGGCGGCGATGTTCAGAATGAGGCATTCACAGACGTTGAAACGGGAAAAATGGTAAACTCCGATTTCCTCAACGGTCTTGAAGTAGCCGATGCAAAGAAGAAGATTGTCGAATTCCTTGCAGAAAAGGGAATCGGCACACCGAAAACAAACTACAAGCTCCGCGACTGGGTATTCTCACGTCAGCGTTACTGGGGCGAGCCGATTCCGCTCGTTTACTGCCCGGTTTGCGGATGGGTTCCCGTTCCCGAGCACGAGCTTCCGCTTGAGCTTCCGGATGTAGAGTCATACGAGCCGACAGACAACGGCGAAAGCCCGATTGCAAATATCACAGACTGGGTAAACACAACTTGCCCGAAGTGCGGAGCACCTGCAAAGCGCGAGACGGACACAATGCCGCAGTGGGCAGGCTCGAGCTGGTACTTCCTCCGCTATATGGACCCGCATTGCGATACAGCGCTTGCATCAAAAGAGGCACTTGAGTACTGGGCACCTGTTGACTGGTACAACGGCGGTATGGAGCACACAACTCTCCATCTCCTCTATTCACGCTTCTGGCACAAGTTCCTCTATGATATCGGCGTAGTTCCGACGAAGGAGCCGTATGCAAAGCGTACAAGTCACGGTATGATTCTCGGCGAAAACGGCGAGAAGATGTCAAAGTCGCGCGGCAACGTTATCAACCCGAACGATATCATCGACCAGTACGGTGCAGACACAATGCGTCTCTATATCATGTACATCGGTGACTTTGAAAAGGTTGCTTCCTGGGACAGCCAGGCTGTCCGCGGATGCAAGCGTTTCCTCGACCGTGTATGGAATCTTGCCGAGGGTGCTGCAGATTCCGACGAGATTACTGCAAAGAACGAGGCATCAATCCACAAGACAATCAAAAAGGTCGGAGACGACATCGAGAATATGAAGTTCAACACCGCAATTGCCGCTATGATGGCTCTTATTAACGAGCTTTCTGCAAACGGAACAACGCGCGGCGAGATGAAGATTCTCCTTGCGCTCCTCAACCCGTTTGCTCCGCACCTTACGGAAGAGCTCTGGGAGTCTTACGGCGAAAAGAATCTCCTCTCACTCTCT
The DNA here is from genome assembly GCA_017532355.1 of Oscillospiraceae bacterium. The sequence continues at coordinate 8,250 of JAFXJK010000042.1, forward strand.
GCCTGGCCGAAATATGACGAGAGCAAGACTCGCGCGAGTGAGGTTGAGATTGCAGTTCAGGTATGCGGCAAGATTAAGAGCCGTATCACAGTTCCGGCTGACCTTTCAGACGATGAGGTTGTAGCTCTTGCATGCAAGGAAGAAAAGGTTGCAGAAGCACTTGCGGCAGGAAAACTCGTCAAGAGCATCGTTGTCAAAAACAGGCTTGTAAATCTCATTATTAAGTAAAAACGAAATTTACGAATAATTTAAAATTATTCTTGTTGACATTGAGGAAGTTTTTTATTATAATAGTAACGTTAATATTTATTTTCTGTACTGATCGCGGAGGGAGGGATAACAATGTCAGAAATCCGTATAAAGGAAAACGAGTCTTTGGAGAGTGCTCTCAAAAGATTCAAGCGTTCCTGCGCAAAGTCAGGCGTTCTCTCCGAACTGCGTAAGCGAGAGCATTATGAAAGCCCGAGCGTAAAGCGCCGTAAGAAGAGCGAAGCCGCACGCGCAAAGAAAAAGAGATATTAAAAAATAAAAACTGCAAGGCAAATCGCCTTGCAGTTTTTGTTTTGTTATAAGCCGGAAGGTGGGTTTTGCAAAGCAAAACTCGGATGAGGTGGAAATGGGAGTGAAAACATCATTTTTTCACTCTGCAATTATTCCAAAAATTTCGTTTAAACGGTCGTATCTTCCGAGGAGATAAAGATATCCCCAAAGAGCCTCGAACGCGGTTGAGGCGTGGTATGTAGCATAGTCGGAATGCTTTGGGACGGAGTTGACTTTTGCGTTTCTCGCACGGCGGAAAACATCGGCTTCTTCATCAGAGAGAAGCGGAAGAATTTTCTCGGACGCCTCTTTTTGTGCGGCGGCAGAAACGGAGAGAACGGTCTTTTTGTGCAATTCATTTGCTTTGCACACGCCGCTCTTTACGAGATTGCCTCTAACCATAAGCTCAAAAACAGCATCTCCGATGTGTGCGAGTGCGAGTGCGCTCATCTGTAATATTTCTTTTTCAGTAAGCGTTGCATGAAGAAAATCAGACATAAATAATGCCCCTTGCATTTTTTATTATATTGTATGACAAAATAGTAAAAAAGTCAATTCGGATAATTGAAAATGATTGTATATTATTGTTGTAATTATATGGAAAATATGCTATAATTATCTTTGAATATCCACAAATGATTTGTGCGAAATTACGAAGACTTTTACAGTGTGTAATTTCGTCCGGAAACCGGGATTTTCAATGATGAAAAACACTCTGTTTTAAGGATGGTGATTTAAATATGCCAAGAGAGGCTGTGAAAAAGCTTCTTGATGCAGAACGTGAGATAGCGCAAGGTGTTGAAGATGCGAAAACTGCAGCAAAAAAACTCATTGCAGATGCTGAAACTCGCGGAAGTGAACTTCTTATCAAAGAAGAGGAAGACTCGATAAAGAGCGCGCGCGAGCTTTTATCAAAGGCAGAAAAGGAAGCGCTCTCGGAGAAAGCGGAAATAGAAGCTGCGGCGGAGCGTGAGCGCGAAAAGCTTTCCGCTCTCGCGACAGGAAAGCTTGAGGCGGCGGCTTTGCTTATAACGGAAAGGGTTGTGAACGGATAATGTCGATTGTCAAAATGAAACGGCTGCATCTTGTCGCAAGCGCTTCCGAGCGTGAGAGGATTATGAAGCTTCTCGCTTTTTACGGAGTTGTGGAGCTTACGGAAACCGAGGTCGGAGACCTTCCCGTTTCCGAGGTTTCTACCGATTCCGAAAAGATACGTTCAAGCCTTTCGGAAATTGTTTCGGCGAAGGAGTACCTGAAGGTTAAAGGGAAAATGAAAACGGGCCTCCTTTCAAGAAAACCCGAGATTTCCGAGCGCGATATTTTCTCGTCAAAGTATGTTCCGGACGCTCTTTCTGAGGCAGAAAAGATAAACTTTGCGCGAGAGGAAATTTCGAGGCTTAACGATAAAAAAGCAAAGCTTGAGGCAACAGCGAAAAGCATGGAGCCATGGGAAGGACTTGATATGCCTCTTGACCTTCCGCAGGGAAAACACTATACGGCGCTGCTTTTGACCGCTCCGATATCCGCGTCGTTTGAAACGCTTGTTGAGCTGGTGGGCAAGGAGAGCGAGGCAGCAGAGATTTTTGAAGTTTCAAATGACGGAACATCTCGGTATATGCTTCTTCTGACGCATAAAACCGAGTTTGAAAAGGTATTCTCGTCTCTCAAGCAGCTTGGCGCCGCGAGTGTGAAGTTTCACGGTCTTGATAAGACCGCAGAGCAAAGACGGCGTGAGCTTCTTTCAGAAATTTCAGAGACGGAGAAAAGAATTTCGGAACTTGCAGGTGAACTTAAGGTCAGCCGCGATACGTTTGAGCTTATCCTCACGGCAGAGGATGCGCTGAATGCGCGCCTTGCCTGCGAGATGGAATCTGAAAAAGGCGTTGCGACGGAGCATCTCTTCTATATCGAGGGTTGGGTGCCGAAGCGTGAGGAGAAAAATCTCACAGAGTTTTTCGAGCAAAACGGATGCGCGTACGAGTTCCGTGACCCCGAAGATGGAGAAGAACCTCCGACGCTCACCTACAATTCGGCAATTGTTTCGCCGTTTAACGTAGTTACCAATATGTACAGTGCTCCTGCATACACGGGCGTTGACCCGAACCCGTTGATGGCGCCTTTCTTCGCGCTTTTCTTCGGAATAATGCTTTCAGACGCAGGATACGGACTTCTTCTTATGATAGCCGGTGCGTTCGCGCTTCTGTATATGAAGCCGAAAGGCGGATTTAAAAGCTTTATGCAGCTTGCGATAATCTGCGGTGCGTCCACCGTTCTGTGGGGGCTTTTGTTCGGCGGAATTTTCGGAAACGGAATTCAGTCGATCTACCAGCTTTCGACGGGGAAGGCTTTCCCGTATGATATTGCGCTGTGGTTTGACCCGTCGCAGGACCCGATGAAGATGCTCATCTTCTCAATGGCGCTTGGCGGCGTTCAGATAATTGCAGGTATGGCTGTGAAGGCATATATGTTGATTCGCGACGGCGAAATCTTCGCGGCAATATTCGATATAGGCTCATGGTGGGTTGTCTTTGCAGGTGCGATAACCTGCATCTTCAACGCAAAAGTCGGTCTCTATATTCTCGTCGCAGGCGCCGCAATGCTGATACTTACGCAGGGCAGAGCGAAGAAGAATATATTGATGAAATTCTTCAGCGGAGTGTTGAGTCTTTATGACGTAACAGGATATTTCTCTGACATCCTGTCGTATTCAAGACTCCTCGCACTTTCTCTTTCAACCGCGGTTGTAAGCCAGGTTGTAAACACAATGGGCGTTATAACCGGTCCGATAGGCTTCGTTATAGTTTTTATAATCGGACATCTTTTCAACATAGCAATAAATCTCATAGGCTCGTTTGTTCACTCGGCGCGACTTCAGTATGTTGAGTATTTCGGCAAGTTCTATGAGGCAGGCGGAAGGTTATTTGCTCCGCTTGCAATAAAAACAAAAAACACAAACATCATCAAGGAGGAAAATTAAAATGAATTATGGATTAGCTATTGCGCTTTTTGGCGCAGCACTCGCAACATTTCTCCCGGGCTGGGGCTCGGCAAAGGGCGTAGGTCTCGTAGGTAAGGCAGCTTCAGGCGTTGTCGCAGAGGATCCGTCGAAGTTCGGTCAGACACTTCTTCTCCAGGCTCTTCCTGCAACTCAGGGTATCTATGGTCTTCTCATTGCGTTCCTTGTTCTTCTTAAGGTAGGTATGGTTGGCGGAAGCGGCGCTGTTGAGGTTCCGTTCCTTACAGGACTTTACATTTTCCTTGCATGTCTTCCGATTGCAATCGTAGGCTTCTTCTCGGCATTCCACCAGGGAAGCGTTGCTGCTGCAGGTATCGGCGTTGTTGCAAAACGTCCTGAGGAAGTCTCCAAGGCAATGATTTATGCTGCTATGGTTGAGACATACGCAGTTCTCGCTCTTCTCGTTTCATTCCTTATGCTTAACGGCGTAAGCTTATAAGGCGGTTTTTTCGATATGAACGGTATTGAAAACATTATAAAAAAGATTGCGGACGAGGCATCTGCTGAATCTGAAAAGATTCTTTCCGATGCGCGTGCTGAGGCTGATGCAATCTTCTCGGGCTACGAGAAAAAGGCAGCTGAGAAAAAGGCAGTTGCAGATGCCCTTGCGACTTCACGTGCAGAGGAAACACGCCTTCGCCTTGTCGGAGGATACAAGCTTTCCGAAAGACAGAAAACTCTTGCGAAGAAGCAGGAGCTTATCTCCTCTGCGTTTGATGCGGCTTACGAAAAGCTTAATGCTATTGAAGGGAACGAGCGTGCAGACGTTCTTGCGCGTCTTGCTCTCCGTGCCGCAAACGGCGCATCGGGCGAGATAATTCTCTCCGCGAAGGATAAAGAAAATCTTTCAGGCGAGATTGCAAAAAAGGTTTCCGGGAATCCGGGGCTTAAGATTTCAGATGAAGTCCGTCCGATTTCAGGCGGTCTTATACTCAAACAAGGTGCAACGGAGGTCAACTGTACATTCCGTGTGCTTATTGACGAAATGCGCGAGGTTATGAGCCGCGAGGTTGCGGATATTTTGTTTGGCTGAGGTTTTTTTGATGAAGGTAAGAGATACAGACTACTTATATGCAACGATGAATATACGTGCAAATGAGAAAAACCTTCTCAACTCACGTGGCATCGAGCGTATGATAGAGGCAAAAACACCTGAAGAGGTATCGAAAATTCTTTCAGAGTTCGGATACGGTCAGAACGCACTACTCAACATTGATGACGTTGAGGCGGCGATACAGAGCGCCGAAGAGGAAACGGTCAGGATTGTTTCCGATGCGTGTGATAATGACAGCATAAAGAATGTGTTTTTGCTGAAATATGATTTCCACAACATAAAAGTAATAACGAAAGCCAATTTTACGCATCAGGATGCAGAAAATCTTCTATCGGGTGTTTCGCTCATACCGGGTGAGAAGCTTCTTTCGATGATAAAGGATGGAGACCTTTCGTCTCTTCCCGAGAAGATGCGCGCGGCGTATATGGCTGCGGCAGAGGTCCTTGCTCATACCGGAAATGCAGAGCTTTCGGACTATATTCTTGATGAAGCGTGCTTTGATATGATGACGGATACGGCAAAAGAGTCGGGAAGCGAGTTTCTCCTCGGATATGTAAAACTCCTTGCTGATATTGCAAATCTTCGTCTTGCTGTCAGGATGATTCGCCGCGGAAAGGAAGAGGACATAGAAGCGCGACTTCTCTCCTTCGGCGGAATCGCGAAAGAGAAATTTCTGAGAAAGAACCTTTCCGAAGAGCTTTCAACGACACATCTTGCAAGAGCTGCAGAGCTCGGCGAGGTAACGGCGAAAGGCGAGGCAAGTTTTGCAGAGTTTGAACGTGAGCTTGACACCCTGCCCGTAAAGTATATGCAGGAGGCAAAATACGTTGCTTTTGACGAGCGTCCGATTGTTGCATATCTTGCATCGCGCGAAGCGGACGCGGTTACAGTGCGCATAATTATGTCAGGTAAAATAATGGGGCTTTCTCCCGATGAGATACGAAGCAGATTGAGGGTGGTGTAAGAATGGATAACAAATACAGACTTGCAGTGCTCGGTGATTTCGCAAGCGTACTCGGATACCGCACGCTTGGCTTTGAAGTCAGATGTGCAGACAATAAGGAAGAGGGCGAGCGTGAGCTTTCCGCTCTTGCAAAGGAAGGCTTTGCCGTGATATATGTCACAGAGCAGCTTGCCACCGAGATTTCGGAAGAGATTGACAAATACAAGGATGTGGCAATCCCTGCAATCATTCTTATTCCGGGCCGCGACGGCTCTCTCGGAATAGGTATGAAGAATGTCAGCCGCTCGGTAGAGCGTGCTGTCGGTGCAGATATTCTTGGATAGAAGGGAATTGATAAACAGATGACAAGCGGAAGAATTGTTAAAGTTTCAGGACCGCTCGTTGTAGCGGAGGGTATGGCTCACGCGAATATGTACGACGTTGTTCGCGTAGGTGCTGACCGCCTTATAGGTGAAATAATCGAGATGCGCGGCGACCGTGCATCAATTCAGGTATATGAGGAAACTGCAGGTGTAAAGTTCGGCGACGAGGTTGTTACTACGGGTGCACCGCTTTCCGTTGAGCTTGCACCGGGTCTTATCGAGAACATTTACGACGGCATCCAGCGTCCGCTCGAGAAGCTTCGCGCAAAGTCGGGAAGCAACATCAAGCGCGGTGTTGAGGTTTCAAGCATTGACCGCGAGCTCGAGTGGGCATTTGTGCCGAAAAAGGCAGTAGGCGACAAGGTAGCGTCAGGCGATATTCTCGGTACTGTTTCCGAGACTGTTATCGTCGAGCACCGCGTCATGGTGCCACACGGTATCTCGGGCGAGATTATCGAGATTAAAGAAGGCTCTTTCAAGGTAGAGGATACAATCTGCCGCATCAAGCGTGATAACGGCGAGATTGCAGACGTATCCATGCTTCAGAAGTGGCCTGTCAGACGAGGACGCCCGTACAAGGAAAAGATGGCTCCCGATATCCCGATGATTACGGGTCAGCGTGTTATCGACACAATGTTCCCGATTGCAAAGGGTGGTGCGGCGGCAGTTCCGGGCCCGTTCGGAAGCGGAAAGACCGTTGTACAGCATCAGCTTGCAAAGTGGTCAGATGTTGACATCGTCGTTTACATCGGTTGCGGTGAGCGCGGAAACGAAATGACAGACGTTCTCCGTGAGTTCCCCGAGCTTCGTGACCCGAAGACGGGAGAGTCACTCATGAAGAGAACGGTTCTTATCGCAAATACATCGGATATGCCTGTTGCGGCGCGAGAGGCGTCTATCTACACAGGTATAACGATTGCAGAATATTACAGAGATATGGGTTATGACGTTGCGGTTATTGCGGACTCCACCTCTCGTTGGGCAGAGGCTCTTCGCGAAATGTCAGGCCGTCTTGAGGAAATGCCGGGTGAAGAAGGCTACCCTGCATATCTTTCCTCGCGTCTTGCCCAGTTCTACGAGCGCGCAGGTCGCATCATCGTAGAAAGCAGTGAGGAGCGTCACGGCTCACTTACAGCTATCGGTGCGGTTTCGCCTCCCGGCGGTGATATTTCCGAGCCTGTTGCTCAGGCAACGCTTCGAATTGTAAAGGTATTCTGGGGTCTTGATTCGTCCCTTGCATACCGCCGCCACTTCCCGGCAATCAACTGGCTCAACTCCTACTCGCTCTATTTAGACCGCCTTACAGCTTGGTTTGACAGCTCGGTTTCACGCGAGTTTATCAAGAACAGAACGCGTGCCATGAACCTTCTCCAGCTCGAGGCAGAGCTTCAGGAAATTGTTCGTCTTGTCGGTATTGATGCGCTTTCCGCATCCGACAGACTTACGCTTGAAACTGCGCAGATAATCAGAGAAGACTTCCTCCAGCAGAATGCCTTCTCCGATACGGACAGCTATACTCCGCTTGACAAGCAGGCGCGCCTCATGAAGCTTATCCTCAAGTACAACGAGCTTGCAGGAGCGGCAATCTCAGACGGTGCAAAACCCGAAGAGGTGTTCGCGATAAGTGCAAGAGAGCGTATCGGCCGTGCAAAGGACGTTTCAAACGATACTTACGCCGCAGCTTATGACGAGATTGAGGCACTTATGAAGAGCGAGCTTGAAGGTCTCGTTGCAAAGGAGGCAGAGTAATGATTAAGGAATATCGCACAATAGAAGAAGTTGCAGGTCCGCTTATGCTCGTAAAGAACGTCGATGGCGTTGCTTATGACGAGCTTGGCGAGGTTGAGCTTCCCGACGGAAGCCGCCGCCGCTGCAAGGTTCTTGAAATAAACGGAAGCGATGCCCTTGTTCAGCTCTTTGAGAGCAGCGCAGGCATCAACCTCCGCGACAGCAAGGTAAGATTCCTCGGACACGGCATCGAACTTGGCGTTTCGGAGGATATGCTCGGCCGCGTTTTTGACGGTATGGGCAGACCGCGTGATAACGGTCCTGAAATTCTTGCCGACGAAAAGAGAAATATAAACGGTACTCCGATGAACCCTGCGGCACGTAACTACCCTGACGAGTTCATCCAGACGGGTATCTCCACCATCGACGGACTTAATACTCTCGTCCGTGGTCAGAAGCTTCCGATTTTCTCAGGCTCGGGTCTTCCGCACGCACAGCTTGCGGCGCAGATTGCGCGTCAGGCAAAGGTACTTAAGGCCGATGCTAAATTTGCCGTTGTTTTTGCGGCTATCGGTATCACCTTTGAAGAAGCTGACTTCTTTATCAGCGACTTTAAGCGTACAGGCGCTATCGACCGTACAGTCCTTTTCGTAAACCTCGCAAACGACCCTGCAATTGAGCGTATCTCTACTCCGCGTATGGCGCTTACCGCCGCAGAGTATCTTGCATTTGAAAAGGATATGCACGTTCTCGTTATTATGACAGACATCACAAACTACGCTGAAGCTCTCCGTGAGGTTTCGGCGGCTCGTAAGGAAGTTCCGGGACGCCGCGGATATCCGGGTTATCTCTATACAGACCTTGCGACAATGTATGAGCGAGCAGGCAGAAACCTTGAGAGCGAAGGCTCAATCACAATGATTCCGATTCTCTCAATGCCCGAGGACGATAAGACTCATCCGATTCCTGACCTTACAGGATACATTACAGAGGGTCAGATTATTCTCTCCCGTGAGCTTTACCGCAAGAATGTTCTTCCGCCGGTTGACGTTCTTCCGTCTCTCTCCCGTCTTAAGGACAAGGGTATAGGCGAAGGTAAGACACGTGAGGACCATGCAGGCACGATGAACCAGCTCTTCGCGGCGTACGCTCGCGGCAAGGAAGCAAAGGAGCTTATGACAATCCTCGGTGAAGCTGCGCTTTCCGACGTAGATAAACTTTACGCGAAGTTCGCAGATGCTTTCGAGCGTGAGTACGTAAGCCAGGGTTATGATGAAAACCGCTCCATCGAGGAAACGTTAAACCTCGGCTGGAAGCTTCTCTCCATCCTTCCGAAGAGTGAGCTTAAGAGAATCAAGCCTGAACTTATCGAAAAGTACCTTCCTAAAAACGAGCAGTAAGAAAGGGTGCGGCTTTAAATGGCTACTTTAAATGTAAACCCCACGCGTATGGAGCTCAAAAAACTCAAAGCGCGCCTTAGTACCGCACGCCGTGGACATAAGCTCTTAAAAGACAAACGTGATGAGCTTATGAAGAGGTTTCTTGACATCGTGCGCGAGAACAAAGCCTTGCGTGCTGAAGTGGAAAATCTCCTTTCCGATGCAAACCGCGGCTTTGCGTCAGCCAGTGCCATTATGTCAAAGGCAAGTCTTACGCAGGCGCTTATGTGCCCGGTAAAGAGCGTGGAGATGAGCGTTTCATATAAGAATATAATGAGCGTCGAGGTGCCGTCTTTCGCGTTTGCCGAGAGCGACGGTAACAGCATTTACCCCTACGGCAGTGCTTTCGTTTCGGGCGAGCTTGACGATGCGGTTGACATGTATGCACGCGTGCTTCCGAGCCTTCTTCGCCTGGCAGAGGTTGAGAAAACGGCACAGCTTCTTGCGGCGGAGATTGAAAAAACACGCCGCCGCGTAAATGCGCTTGAGTATGTTATGATTCCCGACCTTGAAGAAACTATCAGGATGATAACAATGAAGCTTGACGAAAACGAGCGCGGAAACTTAACGCGTCTTATGAAGGTCAAGGATATGATGCTCAAGGAAAAATTTGCGAAATAACAAAAGGAGATGAGGGAAATGAGTACGGCTATTGTTACAGATGTCAGATACTGTATGAGCCTTCCCGTTATCCGCGCACTCGGAAGAGAGGGCGTTCGGGTTATTTGTGTTGAACGAGAGGTCTGCGCGGACAGCGCAGCCCTCGGTTTCTATTCTAAGTATTCTTCAAAAAACGTAAAGCTTTCCGATCCTTCTGAGAACACGCAGCAGTTTCTCCGTGATATCAGAAAGCTTTCGGAAGAATGTCCTGAAAGACCTGTTATAATCCCCGTTGGGATAACAACTCTCCTTGCGCTTTGTGAAAACAGAGAAGAGGTCGAGGCTTTTGCCGATGTATCTCTTCCACCGCTTGCGTCAATCGAGCTTGCAAACGATAAGGCTCGCCTTATTCCGTTTGCAGAAAGTGTCGGTGTTTCCGTACCGCAGACGACGTTTCAAAGAGACGGCGAAAGCGTAGAAGAACTCGCAGCGAGGATAAAATACCCGACTGTTATAAAGCTTGCGCGCGGTGAGATGTTCGGGCTTGCCCCCGAGGAGCGGTACGCAATAATCAAAACAAAAGAAGAATTTTCGGAAAAATTCCCTCGCTTTGCATCTTACGGCGAGAAAGTACTCGTTCAGCAGTATATAAGCGGCGATGGATACGGTGTCTCGGCTGTGTTTGGAAAGAATGGTGAGCCGCTTGAAGTTTTCTGCCATAGAAGAATCCGTGAGTATCCTGCGAGCGGAGGACCGTCTTCGTTCTGTGAAAGTGCCGAATTGCCGGAGCTATGCTCGGATGCAATCAAGCTTCTCCGCGCGCTTTCGTGGGAAGGAGTTGCAATGGTAGAGTTCAAGGGTAACCCGACAGACGGTTTCTATCTTATGGAGATTAACCCGCGTTTGTGGGGAAGCTCGGGGCTTGCTCCGAATTCGGGATGCAACATCCCGTACGCAATCTTCCGCGCGGCACGCGGTGAGACAGCGGAACATTTTGAAAATTTCGATCCGAAATACAAGGTCGGACACAAGATGCGCTTTTTGCTTCAGGACCTTCTTGCGTTCCCGTCTTACCTTAAAAAGAGCGACAATCGCCTTAAATATGCGCTGAAGTTCCTTACAGGACTTTTGAATCCGATGATTTCGGACGGTGTTCTCGATATAAGAGATATAAGGTCGTCCGTTCAGTATTTGAAACAAGCACTTAAAAAGACAGACAGTATCGTGAGGTAGTTATGTATGAAGTTTGACTTGCATGTACATACAACCGCATCTTCTGATTCGATTATGGAAACAGAAGAGCTCTATGCCGCCGCGGCAGCGCGTGGCATAGACGGTATTGCCGTAACAAATCACGATGTCCTTGAAAAGGTGGAGAGCCGTGACGGAATATTCGTCATTCCTGCAATTGAGGTATCGACCGACGCGGGCCATATTCTTATCTACTTTGCAAAAGAAGATATCTGCAAGAAGCTGAGAAAAAACGAAAGAGGAGTTTTTCTCTTTTCGGAGGTGGTCCGCGAGGCGAGAGCGCAAGGCGCGCTCATTTTTGCGGCACACCCGTTCTCGCCTGAAATTCCGAGAGAGGATGCAGTGTGGGAAGCTCTTGACGGAGTTGAGCTTTTCAATTCAAGAATAGTCCACTCTCGTATTTTTGATGCAAACGAGAGAGCTCTCTCGCTCTGCAGAGAAAAAAAGCTCGCCTTTTCCGCAGGAAGCGATGCCCACTCGAAAGAAGAGGTGGGTGCTGCGTTTATCGAGCTCGATCTTACGCGTGACGATATGACCTCGCCTGATTTTGAAGAAAAGTTCAAGGCGGCGCTTCTCTCCCGAAAGGGTAAAGTTTTTGCAGGGTACAATGCGAGAAAAGTTGTGTTTTCCTGCAAGAGAAAATCATATTTAAAAAGAAAATTATACAAGAAGCTCATAAGAAGCTATCCTGTCTGCTTATACTTATGGCTTCGTGATATCATAAAAGGAAAAAAGAGGACAGGTTACATTGAGATTGGGGTGAAGTAAATGTTTTTATATGACCTTGCACGTCGCGCAAAGCACAAGCTTCGCGATTATAAAAAGAGCCGCGACTGCGCTTATATCACTCCCGTGCGTCGCATCGAGCGGGTTTACCCGATAAAAGGGGAAAGAATCTGTGCGATGACCTTTGACGACGGGCCGACAGTTGCTCTCACGAACCCGAAGGTATCCGAGCTTGGCCTTACGGAGTACCTTCTCGAGACGCTTGAGCGTTACGGCGCGAAAGGAACGTTTGATGTTATTGGAACGACCCGTGAGAACTACCCCGACGAAGCAGGCGAGCACGGCTCCTTCTCGTGGGGAGGTGTAAAGTATGACCATTACCCCGACATAAACCGAGATGAGGATGCAGGTGCAGTTGCGCATCCTGAGCTCATCGCAAGAATGATTTCGGGCGGCCATGAAATTTCAAACCACGCATATCGCCACATCCTTTTTGGACATTTGAAGCTTGTTTACGGTGCACGTGCGCATTTTTCAAATATCCACGAGGTAGTCGGGGATATGATGAAGCTTGACAATTTGATTCTTGACGACCACAACGTCAAAATACGCCTGGCAAGACCGCCACATTACGTAGATAAAATCCCCGACGGAAAAACGTCGTACGATGCGTACAGATATGCAGGCTATAACTATATGGCGGCAAGCTTTGACGGCGGTGGCTGGCTTCCGTCCTGCGGAGACACCGACAAGGACGTCGAGGCAATGGTTGCGCCGCTTCGACGTGCGCTTGAAGAAAATCCCGATTCACTCAACGGTCAGATAATCTTCCAGAAGGATGGCTACAGCATGTCGCGCCACACGCCTGTCGCAGAGGCTCTGCCGCTTCAGCTTGAGCTCCTTTCAAAGTATGGGTATAAGGTCGTTACAGTGTCCGAGCTTCTCTCGCGCTCAGGCTTTGAGGACTGCGAGAATGAGGCTGCAACAGCACTTGCCGACGCAGGATACACGGTAGCGTATAAGAACAACACTCTTCAGCCTGAACGTGAGCTTACTTTTGGAGAGCTTGTTGCGATGTGCACACCGCCCGATAAGGTGAGAGAGACATATTGTGCATACGTCGATTCGAAGTACAGCACGGAAGGTCTTGATGTTTCTTCCGCAAAACGCTACGGAATCACGGAAAAGCATCCGTATTTTATCGCGTTCTGCGTAGCAATGAGTATGGGGCTTTTAGATTGCGAGAATAGGACAAAGCTTTCATACAAAACTGTTGTCACGGGAAAGATTTTCTCGGACTTTATGAAAATACTTGCTCCCGAATATGAGTTTACGATTTCATCGGATAAGCTTCACAGAGGAGACGTGTTTGCCCATATACGCGCGGCACTTTTAAAATAGAAAGAGTGATAATTATGACAGACATAAGAGAAAAACTTAATTTGAACATTGAGTCACCGTATTGGGATGAAGCTTATGCAAAAGCTATTGAAGATGACGGTATCCCCGAATGGATGACGGAAAAATACCTGCGTGAGCTTCAGGAGGAAACAGGACTTATTCCTGACATACTGGATATTCTTATCACTGCGATTCCGTATGTGTGCGAGGTACCTGAGCTTCTTCTCCTTGCAAAAACGCTCTATAACATACTGGCTTTAAAAAAGTCTGCAAGCGAGGCGTTTCCGAAGTATGAGCAGATAAAAGCTCCTGAGGGAGTCGAAAATCCGATAGGCTATGACCTTGTCGCGGCGTTTCCGATAATTGCACACCTTCGCCCGTCGAGAAACGAGCTCCTCAGCCGTGGTGTAGATGAAGATATTGTAAAGGCAAGTCTTATACACGCAAACGGATGGTTGAGAGATACTATAAAGCTTGAAGGAAAGCCGACCACAACCACCACATACTTTATGCTTCAAAGAGTTTTTCTTTACGTAAATCAGCTGTTTATCGGGCGTCTTCGCTTTGAGCTTCACGAAAACTCGAACCGCCCCAGTAAGGTTTTCAAAAATAAAAACGGCGATTTGAAGGTGCTTATGTGCAACTGTACTCTTCACAGAAGCGGATATATCCTCGGCTCGGGAGGATGCAATGACGCGGAGGGCTCGTACGATGCGGATTTCGTTGAGACGGAAACTACATACGAGGGTTATGCAGTAGGTGAGGAGAGCCACGTTGCGGAAAAGACGAGGACCGTCCTTCAGAAAAGCGAATGGACGCCTGTTTTTGTTCCGGGAGATACAGTGCTCAAGGTTCATATCTCTCCGGGACCGGGATTTACGAAAGAGGCTTGCGACGCTGCTTTTGCAAGAGCTCGAGAAGTTTTGACACGTTGCTATCCCGAATACGACTTCAAGGGATTTGTAACCTGCTGCTGGATGCTCTCGCCCGTACACCGTGAGATATTGAAGCCTGAGTCAAATATCATAAGCTTTCAAAACAGATTCAAGGTTTTCCCCGCAGAAAATAAAGCGCTTGACGTATATCAGTACGTCTATAAGCTTTATCCTAAGTCAGTTGAAGAGGTCGATTTTGCATCTCTTCCTGAGGAAAACTCAATGCAGCGCGGCGTAAAGAAGATGGGACTTGAAGGAAAGTTTGTTCAGGAGTGCAACGGCTTTATCCCATATAATGAATAGTAAAAACTCCGAAGGTTAAAGACCTTCGGAGTTTTTTATACTTCAATATACTTTCCGTGCGGAACGAGGTAGAGAATGAGACGTTTTGCCTCTTTTCCTGTCATTTCGAAGAGCGCACGGCGGTAAGCGTGAAGCTGTTCTTTGTATTTTTCAAGAAGCTCGCCCTCGGGGGGATTGCGGTCTGTCTTGAAATCGACTATCGTGATTTCACCGTTCTTTTCAAAATATAGGTCAATAACGCCCTGAAGAAGAATTTTCTCGTCTGAAAGCTTGGCTTCGTCAAGAAGCTCATCGGCAGGGAGAAGAACAGAGAACTTAAACTCTCGATTGAGCTTATCCGCATCTTCCATAGCACGTCCGACGTCGGAGGAGAGGAAGGTTGTAATATGCTGGGGAGAGATGCTCTCAACCTGTGCCCCGGTAAGAAATTTTCTGTTATACAGGCGCAAGAGCTCATCTGCGACACCTTCAGCAGTATGACATTTTGAAAAATCAACAAACTGCATCGCCATGTGGAGTGCCGTTCCGCGTTCGGCAGGGGATAGTGATTTTTCCTGCATAAAGGAAGGCCGAGACGGACGCTTTCGCAGTATCTGCACCTCTTTTTGTTTTATTGAGCCAAGCTTTGTCGCGGTGAGCTTCGAGGGGGTCGTGGTAGCAAGTGTGTGGGAATAGAGGTTTGTGGGAAGCGTCATCTCGCGACGGATTTGTTCCGATGTCGCGCTTTCTGACTCCTCATTGCGGCTTGCTATCTCGACGGACGGGAGAATATATGCACAAACGTCGAAGCTATTATCCTCTACGTTCTCTGTTTTAAAGAGAGGCTCTCCTGCTTTTGTCCGGAGAAGCGGAATAAGAAACCAGAGAGAGGCATCGTTGCGACGTGCGAGGTTTACAGCGTCGAGTGCAGGGTATGGGTTTTGCGCCATAACATCTGCAAGCTTCTTTTCCGTGTTATCGCGAGATGCAGTTATAAACATCTTTTCTCTCGCACG
Source organism: Oscillospiraceae bacterium (assembly GCA_017532355.1). The sequence continues at coordinate 23,564 of JAFXJK010000042.1, forward strand.
GGTAAGCGCAACGTATAAAAGTCTCATCTCCTCGCTCTTTTGCTCGGAGAGAATTTTTCTGCGTATTGCCTCACGCATAAGAGTTGTATGATGGCACATTGTAATCTCGTCCTTGAGCTTTGTGCCGATGCCGAGCTCCGGATGAATAAGCACGGAGCTTTTGATATCCTCAAGGTTGAAGCTGCGGATAACATTTCCGACAAAAACTATCGGGAACTCAAGACCTTTGGATTTGTGCATTGTCATTATCGTGACGGAATTCTGAGTGTGCGCCTTCGGAAGAGCAATATCACCGTCGTTTTCGATAAGATTTGCAATGTGGGATATGAACTTATAAAGTCCCGAATATCCAAGTGATTCGAACTCTTCGGCACATTTATAGAATTCAAGGAGATTTTGTTGTCTCTCTTTTCCGTAGGGAAGCGCACCGAACATACCGAGTGCGTTTGTGCGGTTATAAATCTCCCATATAAGAGAGCTTGCGCTCATTCCTCGTGCAAGCGAGCGAAGTGTGCGGAGAGTGGTGAGAAAGTCACGGCATTTCTCTGCGGACTTAGTTTCGCGCTTTGCAAGCTTCTCCATGGAGTTTATGAAACAACCTTCGCGTTCACGGCGTATTTCGCACAAATCATCGGCAGAGAAAGCGAACATCGGGGATTTAAGCGCCGCGATGAGAGGAATATCAGCTGTCGGATTATCGATAACCGAGAGGAGCGAAACGACTGCGCTCACCTCACTCTTTCGGAGAAGCCCGTCAGGCTTCGGAGAGACAAACGGAACGCCGAGAGCCGTAAATTCTCGCTCGTACGCTTCTGCCGCTGTTGCGGCAGAACGCAGAAGAACTGCAAAATCACCGTATCGGCACGGACGAAGTCCCTCGTCTTTGTCATTTATCATAAAGCCTGACCGGACAAGCTCTGCGATTTTTGTTGCAGTAAAGCGTGCCTCGGCTTCGACTCCCTTTTCTTCACCCTTCTGGTAGTCAACAAGGCAGAATTCGGTCCGCATCCCGGAGAGCTCGGGGATATTGTCACGCGGATGGAGAAAATGGTCTTCCGTATAGTCAACGCCGCCAAGCTTTTCGGTCATAATGCGCGAGAAGAGCCCGTTCGCGGTGGTGAGAATTTCGTTTCTCGAGCGGAAGTTCTGCGAAAGGGTTATAACTCTCGGTTCGTCACTGCGTGCCTCACAAAGCCGCTTGAAGGTTTTATACTTTTTCATGAATATGGAAGGGTCTGCAAGACGGAAGCCGTAGATTGACTGCTTGACGTCGCCGACCATAACAATATTCTTTTCGTCTCTTGAAACTGCGCGGAAGATAACATCCTGAATTATGTTGCTGTCCTGGAACTCATCAAGGAGAATTTCCGAAAACAGCCCTGCAAGCTCGCGTCCCGTATCGCTCGGAGCAACCGTATCGGACTCTTCGTCGTATCCGTCGATAAGAAGCTTTATGCAAAGATGCTCAAGGTCGGAATAGTCAAGAACTCCGCGGCGGAGCTTTTCTTTTTCAAAGCGGAGCGTGAGCTCTGCCGTAAGGCTTGTGAGCGAGCGTACAATGGGCGAAAGAGCGCGGATTTCCGAAAGGAGAGTAGAGCTCTCTGCCTGCATAAGGCTCTCGGGAATGCTTTTCATATCTTCACGGATAATTTTAAACAGAGCGCTTATCCTGTCGGGGAGAGTTTTGTCTTCAAGCTTTCTCGAAGAGGGAAGACGTCCAAGCTCAAATGAAGAGACCTTTTTAAAGAGCTCGTCCCAATCATCTGCGTAAAGTGCGCGTATACTTGAGAGTGCTTCGGTCAATGCGTCGTGATACACTTCGGAGGTATCTGCATATCTGTCAGCATCGGCAAGAAGAGCCGAGACTGATTTTTCGCTTGAATCGATGATGTTCTTTACCTCTGCGAGCATTTCCTTTCCCCACGGGGTTTCGGAGATATCCGAGATGTTTTCCGTGTCGTATGCTTTGCAGCAAGCATCAAGCCACTTTTCGGGATACGGGTGGCTTCTGCTTTTTTTATAAAGCTCAAGCACCGATGAGAAGAGCAGACGGTCAGAACGCCCATCGTTCATATATGCAGCGAGGGAGAGAAAATCCTCTGTCTTTTCATCGTATTTCTCCTCTACAAGCTCGGAGAGTGTATCTTTTAAGATAAGCGCTTCTTCTGCTTCGTCGAGAACGCGGAAGACGGACGGGATATTTTCAGAATTTCCGTAATTTCTGAGCACCCACGAGCAGAAAGAGTGAACGGTTGAAATTCTCGCACTTCCTGCAAGTGCAAGCTGGCGGCGCAGATGCGGATCCTTCGGAAGCTCTGCGATTTTCTTGTGAAGAGCCTGGCTGATTTTCTTTCGGAGCTCGCCTGCGGCAGCTTTCGTGTAAGTTATTATGAGAAAATCAGTTATATTCAGCCTCTTTTCCGTGATAAGGCGGATGATGCGCTCAACGAGCACCGCTGTCTTTCCCGAGCCTGCGGCGGCAGAAATGAGGAGAGAGCTTCCGTCGTGGTCTATGGCATTTTGCTGGTCACGTGTCCATTTGACTTCGCTCATTATTTCTCCTCCTTTTTCAGAATGTCCTTATAGTCAACCTCGCAAAGCTCACGCATACAGTCGTCGCTTCGCTCCTCGTCAAAAGCGCAGACGCTTTTGTAATCGCACCACCTGCAGGAGTTTGTGTTTCCGTCAACATACGGGTTCGGGTCAATTATGCCGAGCGAGAGCTCATCGCCGATGCGCGCAAGAATTGATTTTACCCTCTCCTTGATTGCGGCAAATTCCTTTTCTGTGAGAACGAGAGAGGATGCCGTGAGCGAGCCGTCACGCTTGAAGGAAACGGGAAGGTATTTCTTTTCCTCTCCTCGTTCCATAGCATCAATTATGTTGAAATTGCGAAGAAGCACACCCTCACGCTTTATTACCTCGGGAGGTGCGTTTCTCGCCTCGGAGAAAGCGCGCATTACGGGGACATACATAAGTCCTGCCGCGTGTGGCGCCTCACCGTAATGCGAAAGTCCTGTTTCTTCAAGGGCGAACATATAGAGAAGAAGCTGCATTCCGATACCGTTCACGGTTTCGTTGAGAGAAAAATGCTTCGTTCCCGATTTATAGTCTATAACGCGGAAGAAAAGCTTTCCGTCGTGTGAATATGTATCAATTCGGTCAACCTTGCCGACAAAAGAAACCTCGGAGTTCTCGCCGGAGATCTCAATCGGTGCGAGCGTGCCGTCGTGCGAGAATTCAAGCTCAAAGTCGGTGGGAACAAAGCTTCCGCACTCAAGTTCGCGGCAGATGTCGCATACGGCACCGATTACCGTGTTTTCGATTCTCGCGAGAAGGAAGTTCATTCTTCCTGAAAGCTCGTCTGTCGAGGTGAGCGTCTCCTTGAGGTATTCGCGGACATATTCGCGTGAGTATTCGGTAGCCTTTTCGATATCATACGTATCCTCTTCTGCCAGGCGGCAGATGACTTTTTCAAGAACGTAATGCATGAGATTTCCTGCCTCGATGGGCGAAATCTCAGCGCGCTTTTTCGGGTGCGCACCAAGACCGTATTTCAAGAAGTACGCGTAGCGGCACGAGCAGAAAAGGTCTGCTTTTGATGCGCTCAGGCGGATTTTCTTGCCAAAAACAGCCTCAATATTTTCTTTTGAGTGAATCGGGCCGCGAGTGTTTTTTGAGTTGTTTTGTATTGAAGAAAGCTTCTCTGCAAGAATGTCATCGTCGTCAAAACGAATGTCGATGCCCTCGGAAACGCACTCGTCAAAGCAAGGGATTCTTGAAAGGGTGCGTGCCTCGTGCAGGGAAAGACCTGCGCTGTGCTCGGGGAAGATTGAACGGATGCGCGAAACGGCCTCCGCTTCAAACATCTCTTCGCCCTTTGGCGAGGTCGTAAGATAGCTTATGTAAAGACCGCGCTCCGATGAGCAGAGAATGCCGTGCACGCAGGCGATATCTTTATAAATACGTTCACAAAGCGATGGCGCGAGCGTGATACCAAGGTTTGACAGCTCCTGTCTGTCGTTATCGGTAAGCAGACCCGAGTCGTGCTCCGATGCAGGGAAAACCCCGTCGTTTGCGCCAAGGACGATGCGGTATAAACATCTCTCACCGCAGGCTCGGTCGGAAAGAGCAATGTTTACACAATCGATAGTGGCAGGAATCGTCGAAAGCTCATACTGCGAGACAACAAGCCTGAAGAGGGGAAGAATGTCTTCGGGTGCGAGCACATCAGACTTGAGGTGTCCGATATCATTTATTATTTCGTATATGATTTCAAGAATTGCATCATATTCGCGCGCATCATCCACGCGGCCTGAAAGCTCGGAAAGATAAGACATAGCTGAAACTCTGCGCGGAAGAGCAATGTCATTTATAAAGTCAAAAAGTGCACGTGCAACATCTTCACCGCCCGAGTTTTTCGCGCAGGCTTCGGAAAGCTTTTTTATCGGGGCTGTGAGTTTTTTCTTTACCCGGTTGACAACGCGGAGGAGCTCACGGCTCTCGTCGCTTTCGGGAGCGGAAATTCCGAGCGGATTTTTGGTAAAGTCGCGCTCTGAGTTCCATTCGTAGTTCTTCGGTGACCACGTGTAGAGATAGTTTTCAAATATATCGAGGCTCTTTGACGAAATGTCCGAGAATCCGGTTTTTACATACTCGGTCAATGTGTCTGTCCGCAGTCCGCGCACGGCACACTCAAGAGCATTGAGGATGAGTGAAACTATCGGGCTTTCCGTAAGAGAAGCGCTTCTGCTTTTATAAGACGGTATGCCGTATCGGTCAAAAACGGCTGTAGCTATACGCAGATATTCGCCGTCGGGAACGACAACGGAAAAGTCGCGGAAGCGCTTCCCCTCGGAAATTTTCTTGAGAATATATCCTGCGCTCTTTTCACATTCCTCAAATATACCGTCAGAGGAACTTATGCAAATCTCGGGAGAGGCTTTTTCGTAGGGGAGAGGCTCATCTGCAAAGAGGGCGCGGTCGAGATGCGAAAGAGCATCAGTTCCGTCGCTTTCAAGGTATATTTCGGACACTTCTACGCTGTTTCGCTCAGCGAGTGAGGAGAGCTTTTTCTTTGTTGAAAAAGTTTCGTCAAAAATACCGTTTTCAATGCCATTCGCCATATTTTTCGGAAGCTCGAGCGCAATGTAAACGTCTTTTGCTCTTTTTATCGCTGCTTCGATTATGTCAAACTGTGCAGCACTAAAGCCTGTGAAATTGTCGAAATATACGTACCTTCCGGAGAAAAAGTCACTCGTCCGTAAAGCTTTTGCAACAAAGGTAAGCTCGTCGTATGCATCAAATGTATCCTCGCCGAGACAGCTCTCGTATGCCGCGTAAATCAGCGAGATATCTGAAAGCTTTCTGCGGAGTGATGCGCTCATATCCTGTATGACAGAAGAAAGCGTTTCGGGGGAAACTCCGTATGCCTTGAACTCATCAATCACCGAAAGGAGAGACGAGAGCTTTTCGGGAGAGGCGGCACTTTTTCCGAGCACCGTGAGGGCAGGGGCAACATCTGAAATTGCGGAGTGAAGGTGGAGAATTCTTGCGCCGTTGCCGAGAATTTCCGCCGCAAGACCGCCAACCTCGGATTTGACCTTCGTCGCAAGGCGGCGGAAGTTTGTGACTTCGGTATGCAGGGACACGGTATTTCCGAGTTTCTCACACAAAAGACGCTCGGTTGTATGCGAAAACTGCTCGGGAACTACGAGGAGACTTCCCGAACTCTTCTTTTCGTCTATCATATTTGTTATGTATGAGGTTTTGCCGCTTTTCACTCTGCCGAGGATAAAATGAAGCATCCTTGCACCTCCCGGATAAATGTCTGATTTAAGTATAGCACATTTGGCCTATTTCGGCAAATTTTATATTGATACGAGTCGGAAATTACGCTATACTAATATTATAACAGATTAAGAGGACAAAAATATGGACAGTGAAAAGATTTTGGAACGTGCTGTACTCATAGGACTGTGCGCTGACATATATACGGAAGAGGAGAAAACGGACGAAAGCTCAATGGATGAGCTTTCGGAGCTTCTCCTGACTGCAGGCGGAGTTGAGGTTGGCAGAATTCTGCAGAACCGCCACGCTCCCGAGCCAAAGACGCTTATCGGCACAGGCAAAGCGGAGGAGATAGCGGAGTTTATTGTGGCAAATGACGTTTCCCTTGCCGTTTTTGATAACGAGCTCTCGCCTGCACAGACGAAGAATCTCGAGGATATTCTGGGTGTCAGGGTCGTTGACCGCTCGACGCTTATTCTCGATATATTTGCATCGCGCGCGCAGTCGAGAGAGGGCAAGCTTCAGGTAGAGCTTGCGCAGTATAAGTACATTCTTCCGCGCCTTGCAGGCGGCTCGACGTCGCTTTCACGTCTCGGCGGCGGTATCGGCACGCGCGGACCGGGTGAGACGAAGCTCGAAACTGACCGACGCCATATAAGACGCAGAATTTCCCGTCTTGAAGAAGAGCTTGGGGCAGTGAGAAATGTAAGAAGTGAGCAGAGACGTGCGCGTCTCCGCCACGAAGTGCCTCTCGTTGCGCTTATAGGGTACACAAATGCAGGGAAATCGACTCTTCTGAATACTTTGACCGGCGCAGGAATTCACGCCGAAAACAGGCTTTTTGACACGCTTGACACAACGTCGCGAAAGTTTAAGATAAACGACACGACAGAGGTTATTCTTTCTGACACGGTAGGCTTTATAAGAAAGCTTCCGCATCATCTGACGCGTGCATTTCGCGCAACGCTCGAGGAGCTTTTGTATGCAGATTTGCTTCTCCATGTTGTGGATGCGTCAAATCCTGATTTTGCAGAGCACGGCCGCGTGGTGGAAAAGGTCATATCCGATCTTGGCGCAGGAGAGATTCCTATGCTTACCGTGTTTAATAAATGCGACGTTGCCGAAAACCTCTCTGATTTCCCGAAAAACGAAAGCTCGGTTTGCATTTCGGCGAAAACGGGTGAGGGAAGAGAGGAGCTTTGTCGGAAAATATGCGAGAAACTATCAAAAAGCGAGCGAGAGATTGAAATTACGATTCCGTATAACAAGTCAGCGCTTCTTGATATGCTCCACCGCGAGGCGAAGGTTCTCACGCAGGAATACGAAGCGGACGGTGTACGCGCTCGCGCAATGGTGAACGATAAAATTTACGGCAGGATAGTCCGTGAGCTCGGAGGTGAGATACTTGACCAGCTTTAGAGTCCCGGCAGGCAGGGGAATAGACGAATTTGTTGAAAAACGCTCGCGTTTTATCGGCGAGGTGCGTTACACGCCCACCGAGGAAGAAGCGCTCGCGTTCATCGCGGAGATAAACGAAAAGCATAAAACCGCGACGCATAACGTCTATGCCTATTCAATAAGAAGCAATAACATAATGCGTTATTCCGACAACGGCGAGCCGCAGGGGACGGCGGGCCTTCCTGTGCTTGATGTTTTCCGAAAGGAAGAGGTGTTTGACTTCTGCTGTGTCGTAACGCGCTATTTTGGCGGAATTCTTCTCGGCGGCGGCGGTCTCGTGCGCGCGTATTCTCACTCGGCGAAGATCGCACTCGACGCGGCAGGGATTGCTGTTATGCGTCTGTGGAGAAGTGCTTCGATGAGCGTACCGTACAACCTCTTTGAAATTATCCAGAAGCTTATAGTAGAGATGGGGGCGAAGAACATCTCAACTGATTACGGAGCGGAGGTTACTCTTTCCTTTGTCATTCCGTCGGAGGACTTTGACGCGCTCTCTGCTAAAGTTTTTGACATAACGTCAGGCGGCGTTTCCGTCATGTGCGGTGAAGAAAGATATATGGCGATATAAAAAGAGTTCCTCGGAAATTTGGCCGCAGCCACACAAGGAAGTATTGGTTTTGAATGGCTCTTTTCCGCTTGTAATGCATAAAAAATTCCGGAAATACGGCAGTATTCCCGGAATTTTTATATTTCTACAAACGAAAAATATCTCAATTCAAAACTGCATGCACCCCGAAAGGCTTAATTTTGGATGAAGTTCAAGGCAAAAAAGCGAGCATAACCTGACGGTTAGCTCGCTTTTTTAACG
>JAFXJK010000043.1 GCA_017532355.1 Oscillospiraceae bacterium
AAAAAATGGTCGTATAAAGCGGAGTTTGAGGTTTTTTACTGCTGAAAAACCTCGATATTACAAGGGTTTTAACTTCTTTTAAGTTCCCACAAGTTCCACTAACTTCTGAGAAGTTCAACTGATTCGAAATCACTCGAAATCGTTTGACGGCTAAACCCCGTCCGTGGGTTCGAATCCCACCTTCTCCGCCAGAGCGGTGTCTGCACACGCAGACACCTTTTTACTACATTTCCTAACAAAGGAGAGGTTTAAATGAAATTCTTCCACGTTTACAACGACTGGCACATTAAGGCGCTTGAGAAAAACGGCCTCCTCAACAAGGACAGCGGTTTTAAAATTCAGCACGGTTTCTCCCTTCCGGTAGAGCTTCAGTTTAATAATTACGCCGCAAAGGGCACAAAGCTCCACTCACTCATCAAGGAGAATAAAACTCCGTTCTATGTTGACAGAATCCAGGGCGGCGTTACATATTACAAGTACAATTTCGATAAAGAGCTTATCCGTGAATATAACAACATCCTCGGTGACGAATTCCTCGGCTTCCAGCTCCACGAGAGCGCATCAAACCGCAGAAATTCCGACTGGCAGACGATCCTCCGCCGTATGGATGGCGCAAAGGGTCCGTATGATGTTGAGAAGCTCAACGAAGCTCTCTATCCGCCCACAGCGAAAAAAGCAACCGACGGAACTGTTCTCCCCACTCTTTCGCAGGACCTTCCCAGTGTTTATGCTGCAAGAAAATATGCAGAAACTCCTGCTGAATACATCGAAGAAATCCGCGACCTCTTCGCACGCAAGATGGCTGAGGTTGACGGCAAGATTCTCCCTGTTGACAGCTACTATATGGCAACAAAGCTTCAGGACGAGCTTGGTATGAGAACATTTATGCCTGAAGTCGGCTGCCAGATTCCGCTTATGCGCCAGCAGGTTGCTCTCGCCCGCGGTATGGCAAAGGCTGCAGGCAAGAAATGGGGTACATACTACGAATGCTGGCGAGAAGTTCGCGACGGTATGTCAAGCCCCTACTACTGCATGCCGTGCTTCAACACACATCCGACAAACGAATGGTACCTCACTCAGGAGCAGCATGGTGACGACTTTACAACCTTCGGTGAAAACGGCGGTAGCTCACGTTATCTCCAGAACAGAATTTACTATTACTCACTCATGGCAGGTGCTGATTACTTCGGCGAGGAGTGGGGTCTCAACTGCTCATATACGGATATGGAAGACTTTACTCTCTCCGATTACGGCAGAATAAAGAAGGACTTTATAAATACTGCTCTCGACTTCCAGGGAATACGCGCAGAAATTCCGTTTGCAATCGTTCTCCCGACAGACTACGCCTGCATGGAAATCCCCGAAATCTGGGACGAATACGAATTTGGCAAACCGCGTGAGACTTACCTCCGTTGCAAACTCTCTGACGCTGAGAAGAAGTACTACGGTCACATCGAAGAAGTTCTCAAGCTCTGCTTCCTCGAGAAAGCTCCCGTCGGTAACGAAAGCCACACAATCACAAACGCACATATTCCGGATATCATTGATATCGTTTATGCCGATACAAACGAAGAGGCTCTTTCAAAGTATGCTTATCTCATCGATGCTACACCGACAGGCGAGTTTGCAAAGAAGGCAGGCAATAAATTCAAGGTTCTTGAATCAGCTGATATTGGTAAGCTTGAAGCAGACATCAAGCGTCTTGCGAAGGAAGTTATGCCGGCTTATGTTTCAGACCTCTGCTGGCTCGTATCTACTGACGAAAACGGCAAGAGATACCTCTCAATCTTCAACAACGACGGTAACGAGCGTGACCTCAAGAAAGGAAACATTCTCCACCGCGAGGCTGACACAAGAGTTACAATCTCCTTCAAGGATAAGACCACTCCGCACGTCCTTAAAGAAACTCTCGGCTCCTGCTCACTTGAGAGAATTGATGATAACACATTCGAAGCTACCATCCCTGCTGCAGGCTTTGCAATTATCGGTTTTTAAAGCAAACTATTTAGAGTTCGCACCAAAAGGTGCGAACTCTTCTTTTTATCTCCAGCGGCGCTCAATTTCCGGAATTTCCAATAAGGAATCTGGTTTTAGCGCAGGAATATATTTGCACGCCTCAACGAGAATGTCCGCGTATTTTCCGTAAACGCCTGATATATGATGAATATACGGTCCTTCCACAAGCTTATGCTCCCACTTTGCCCAGTCGTCAACCTCGATCCACACATAGCTTCCGACATTTTGAGGACCCGCTGTTGTATGAGCCTCTCCGATGAGAAGGCTATACTCACCGTGATCTCCGTCAAACCTTGCAATGGTCAAATCTCCTTCGCGGAGCTCCCACTGACATATTCCGTAGGTGTCATTATGATATCTGCTTTTTCCGACTTTCGCCGTCTTTTTGTCTTTTGCCAAGGAATACGGGAAGTTTCCGCAGTGCCACAGCAATTCCCCATTGTCATTTTCAGGGTGACGCACCGTGACGTCTGCAAAGAACGGAACGCTTTCACCCATCGTGACCGCCTGCATCATAATTGCGGTAATCGCACCGTGGATATCTGTCTCGCACACGGTGGGAATTCCTTCATCCGTAAGAAGTGCATTGGCGTGGCAAGGCATAATATCTGCCATATCCTGAAGCGATGTCCAGCACTGTATGGCAATAGCGCGGCAGCCGTACTTATTTGCAAGCTCCTTCATCGCAACCTTAAGAGCTGCAACCTTTTTGATTTTTTTATCATCGCCCACAGAATCTATGCTCTTTATAAATGCCGCGGTTTTCTCAAACTCATCAGAGGCTTCTTTCACTACCTCTTCCATCTTAATCATCAAGTCGTTGAGCGTAATCGGGTACAAATGCACGTTGAATTTTTCAATCAACTCATTTTCATTGCAAATAACACTGCAAAACGGCTCGGGGCGCGTGGAAATCTGCAGGATTTTAAGGTTCTTTATCGACTTTACGACATTTACAACCCTAATGAACTTCTGCATTCCGCACTTAAACTCTTCACTACCTATCCACGAATTTGTCAGATATGTAAACGGAACATTATATCTGCGCAGAACTTTTCCCGTAGCAAACATCCCGCATTGTGAATCACGGCTTCTGAGCCCGTCACGGTCAGGATAGTCATCTCTCGGTCCCCATATAAGAACAGGAACATTGAGCGCCTTTGCAACCTCGGCGACCCTGTTCTCAGAGCCGAAATTGCAATGCGGAAAGAATACTGCATCAACCTTCTCTGCGATAAACCTTTCTATAACAGTCGGTACATCACAATCCTGATACAATAACTTCTCTTCATTAATGCCATCGAGATCGATTATGTCAATATCAAATTCATTCATCTGTCTGCGAATTTCTTCATTGAACTTCATCGCTTCTTCACGGCTGAAAACATCTCTCCTGGTAGGACAATACGCGAGTTTTATTCTTCTCATCTCTTTATTACTCATAAAAACCCCTCCTGATAAACTGCGAAATATACCTTCATTATAGATTCAGGAGAAAATACTGTCTATTTATATATTGTTTAGTTTTGGAAGAATATTGCTTTTTTTAAAATTTCTTATATAATAAAAATACGGGGTGATTTTTATGTATCATGAGTTGATAAACCATGCAACAAGGCAGTATCCGTTTTTTATAAAACATACGGATGTGAAATATATTCCTCATTTTCACGAGGAAACCGAGCTTGTTTTTGTTCTTGAAGGCGCATTGGATGTTACGCTTGAAAACAATACCTTTGTACTTAATAAAGGCGAAATATGTATCATTACTCCGGATCTTATTCACAACCTCTACTCACGTGAGCCGAACATAACCTTTGTTATAAAGCTCTTTCCCATCATAAATCTCGGCAACATAGTACTTCTGAATCCCGTTGTCTCCCCCGGCTCTCAAAACTACGAGCTTTTAAGGCAACATATCTATAACATAATCGAAGAAGACGAAAATAAGCTTACGGGATATGAGCTTTCGGTAAACATCAATGCAGAAAAAATACTTCTTATGATACTTCGTAATATTGAACATCAGAAGTCGGATGACAAGTTCAAACTGCAACTCGCTAATAAAAACGATTTTCTGACTTCAGTTACATCTTTTTTGGAAGCGCACTATGCAGAAGACTTTCTTCTCGAAGATGTGGCAAAATACCTTAACTACACAAAAAGCTACTTCTGTCATTATTTCAAAAGAGTAACAGGCGTTACTTTCTGGAGATACTACACTATTTTCCGCCTTGAAAAATCCATTCAGGCAATGAAAAAACACCCGGGCAAGCGATATATGGAAATTGCAGAGGAATCCGGTTTTAAAAATATCCGTTCCTTCAATCAGGCATTCAAAGAATATCATCATTGCACTCCGCGCGAGTATCTGAACAAATACTACTCTACTCCGTAACTATGAACTTCCAAAAGAAAGCACCGTCTTTTTGGGTCACAGCCACACAAGGATGTTTTTCGGGACAAAACTGCCTTATGTGGCTGTGGCCTTATAGAAATTTACCTTTTATTTATAGCATAATATATTGATACTATATTCCGCAAATGGTAGAATTACAGCAAAGATACCGAAAAGCAAAGGAGAAGATTTCATGAAATTCTTCCACGTTTACAACGACTGGCACATCAAGGCTCTTGAAAAAAACGGGCTTCTCAACCGCGACAGCGGTTTTAAGATTCAGCACGTTTTTTCAATGACCGACGATATAAAATTCAATAAGTATGCCGCAAAGGGAAGCGCGATCCATTCGCTTATAAAAGGAGAGAAAATCCCGTTCTATGTTGACAGAATCGCAGGCGGATGCACATACCACGAATACGACTTTGACAAAAGCCTCATAAAAGAATATCGCGATATTCTCGGAGATTGGTTTCTCGGCTTCCAGCTCCACGAAGGCGGATCTAACCGCCGCAACTGCGACTGGGATGCAATTCTTCAGGTTATGAACGGAGATAAAGGTCCGTATGATGTAAAAACGCTCCGTGAGAGAACGAGCGAAACTTACGAAAGAGATGCAAACGGCGAGCTTCTCCCGACTTTCTTCCAGGATCTCCCCGAGGTTTATGCCAAGATGCGCTATGCGGAAACTCCTGCTGATTTTATAAAAGAGCTTCGGGAATTCTACACTCGCAAGATGGCGAAAGTTGACGGTCTCGTTCTCCCCTGCGACAGCTACTATATGGCAACGAAGATTCACGACGACCTCGGCATGCGCACCTTTATGCCCGAGGTAGGATGCCAGATTCCTCTCATGCGCCAGCAGATCGCTCTCGCCCGCGGTATGGCAAAGGCAAAGGGCAAGACATGGGGTGCATATTACGAATGTTGGCGAGAAATCAGAGAAGACGGCAACGCAATCTACTCTATGCCCTGCTTCAATACACATTCCTCAAATGAATGGTATCTCGACCAGTCAGAGCATCCCGACGACTTCACAAGCCACGGTGAAAACGGCGGTAGCTCACGTTATCTCCAGAACAGAATTTATTTTTATGCTCTTATGGCAGGTGCTGACTATTTCTCTGAAGAATGGGGTCTCAACTGCTCATATACGGATATGGAAGAGTTCACTCTCTCCGATTACGGCAGAGTAAAGAAGGACTTTATCAATACTGCGCTCGACTTCCGCGGAATATGCGCAGAAGTTCCTTTTGCTATCGTTCTTCCGACAGACTATGCATGTATGGAGCTTCCCGAAATCTGGGATACCTGTGAGTTCGGAAATCCGAGAGATACATATATGCGCTGTGTTCTTTCTGATTCCGAAAAGAAGTATTACGGTCATATTGAGGATGTCTTAAAGCTCGCCTTTGCGAGAACAGAGGTAATCGGAAACGAAGGCCACACCATCACAAACTCACGTTTCGGTGACCTGTTCGATATCGTCTATGCCGATACAAACGAAGAAGCTCTTTCAAAGTATGCTTACCTCATCGACGCTACTCCCGAAGGCTCGTTTGCTAAAAAAGCAGGTAACAAATTCAAGGTACTTGAATCTGCTGATATTGGTAAACTTGAAGCGGATATCAAGGCCTTCGCAAAGGAAGTTATGCCGGTTTATGTATCAGACCTCTGCTGGCTTGTATCTGCTGACGAAAACGGCAAGAGATACCTCACAATCTTCAATAACGAAGGTAACGAGAGAAGCCTTAAGCGCGGTAACACTCTCCACCACGAGGCTGACAGAAGAGTTACAATCTCCTTTAAGGAAGCTACAACTCCGCACATCCTCAAGGAAGCTCTCGGCTCCTGCTCACTTGAGCGTATCGACGATAAAACATTCGAAGCTACTATCCCTGCTGCAGGTTTTGCAATCATCGGTTTCTAAAACAAAAAGGTTCTTGCCATTCGGCAAGAACCTTTTTTGTTTCTATGTTACTTATTCATCATTATTTCGGAGATTGCATCGAGAATTTTCTGGTGGCATCCGCCGCAACCTGTTGTGCAGTGCGTAATCTTCTGAACCTCTTCAAAAGTCTTCTCAACATCGGAGAATACCTTGCAGTTGTGAAGAGCGTCCTCAACGTCAAAATATGTAACCTGCTTGCAGTTGCAGATTGTGTAATTAGCTTTTTCAGTCATAGTTTATAACATCCTTTCTGTTTTGCTTTTCTTAATTTTAGCAGATTTGAAAGTAAATTTCAATATCGTACTTAACTTTTTGTTGGCGCGCCCGACAGGAGTCGCTTTTCTGCGGAAAAGCCACGGCGGTTGAAACAGTCCCCCGGACTGTTTCCAAGAGCCGCCTTTCGACTCCTCTGACATTCACAATAACAATGCCGCACCACCGTGCGGTGGTGTGGCATTGTTGGCGCGCCCGACAGGAGTCGAACCTGCGGCCTTCAGAGTCGGAGTCTGACGCTCTATCCAACTGAGCTACGGGCGCATATTACTATAACAGTATATCAAAACCGCAATTTTTTGTAAAGGAAAAACGTGTATATTTTTGACGCACACCGCGAAAAATAATTCTCACGGGGTGATTTTATGGATATGTCAAAAAAGGAATATGCAAAATATGTAAAGGAGCACGAGCCGCGCTCGCCGCACCTTAAAAATTTTATAAAGGCATACATTATCGGCGGCTTTATCTGCGTCCTCGGTCAGTGCTTTATCCGCCTCTACTCATACCTCGGCGCATCAAAGGACGACGCATCTGCTCTCGCTTCAATCTCGCTCGTTCTTCTCTCGGCACTTCTCACGGGCTTCGGGCTTTACGACAAAATCGCAAAGCACGCAGGCGCAGGAACGCTCGTTCCCATAACAGGCTTTGCAAACTCTATCGTTTCAGAGTCAATCGAGTTCAAGACCGAAGGCTATATCCTCGGTGTCGGTGCGAAAATGTTCACACTTGCAGGCCCTGTCATAGTTTACGGTACGGCGGCAAGCGTCCTCTACGGATTTGTCTATTGGGTGATGTCGATGTTTTGAGTTTGCTTTTAATAAAGCTTTATAATATAATAAATGCGGTGATATTATGTACAGGACCGCAAACGATTATTATAAAGAGAAATTCGGGTGTAAGGTATATAAGCTCTCGCTCGACGGCGGCTTTACCTGCCCGAACCGCGACGGAACTCTCTCCACGGGCGGTTGCATCTTCTGCTCGGAGTGCGGCAGCGGTGAGTTTGCCGAGCGCGGTACGGATATAGCCGAGCAGCTCGAGCGCGCGAAGAGGCGAGTGGAGGCAAAGATAAAAAACGGTAAGTATATCGCGTATTTTCAAGCTTTCACAAGCACCTATGCCCCTATAAGGCGGTTAAAGCAGCTCTTCTGCGAGGCAATCGCGCCCGACTACATAGTCGGACTGAACGTCGCGACGCGCCCCGACTGTCTCCCCGATGAGACAATTGAGCTTCTCGCAGAGCTTAATAAGCTCAAGCCCGTAACGGTTGAACTCGGTCTTCAGACGGCAGACGAGAATGTTGCGAAATACATCAACCGAGGATATGAAAATGAGGTTTATCAAGATGCCGTCGCTCGGCTTCATGCAAAAGGAATTGAGGTCATAACGCATATAATCATCGGTCTTCCCGATGACGATGCAGTAGAAACTACGCGCTATGCCGCTCTGTGCAAAACCGACGGGGTTAAGTTTCACCTCTTACATATACTGAAAGGCACGCGGCTTGAAAGAGAGTATGAAAACGGCAAGGTGGAGGCGCTTTCATTAGAAAAGTATGCAGAGATTTTAAAATCCTGCATTTCCGTTTTGCCGAAAGAAGCGGTTGTCCACAGAATAACGGGCGACGGCGCAAAGCGCGACCTTATCGCTCCGCTCTGGTCGGCAGACAAAAAGACAACGCTCAACTTCTTAAACAAATACCTGAATGATTAAAGGCTTTCCTTTTCTATTGACTTTTTCTTCAAAATGTAATATCCTCAATATATTATTAGTTTGGATGTGAAAGACAATGACACTTGAAAACGGAAGACCCGAAAATACATCTGCGCGACTTCCGAAAGAAGTCCGCGTTTACGATTTTCTCGACT
Organism: Oscillospiraceae bacterium; assembly: GCA_017532355.1. The sequence continues at coordinate 8,510 of JAFXJK010000043.1, forward strand.
CGCTCGACATCTCCTACACGAGAGTTGACCACGAGCCTGCGATGACGATGGAGGCGTGCGAAGAGGTTGATAAGGTTCTCGGAACGGAGCTTTGCAAGAATCTTCTCCTATGCAACCGTCAGGAGACGAGCTTCTACCTTCTTATGATGCCGTCCGACAAACCCTTTAAGACAAAGGACTTATCCGCGCAGATTAACTCTGCCCGTCTTTCCTTTGCAAAGGGCGAATATATGGAAGAGTTTCTCGACATCACCCCGGGCTCGCTTTCTTTTCTCGGACTTATGAACGATAAGGAAAAGAAGGTCTCACTTCTCATCGATGAAGATATCCTCAAAGCCGAGGCTATCGGCGTTCATCCGTGCATCAACACCTCAAGCCTCGCGCTTAAAACAACTGACATCATAGAGAAAATCATCCCTGCTCTTTCGCACGAGCCAACAATCGTAAGGCTTTAATATTCATCACGCGTCGCGCACGGCTTCGATATGAAGAAGCCGTGCGTTTGTGTAATCATACGTCGAAAGCGGACGGCGATAGACATCACGAGTGTGCGCCGCAAGCAGGATATTTTCGGGAGACGGGTTTCTGCCGACGGATACAACAAGAAGAGTGTGCGTAAAATCCTCACTTCCGCCGTAGGCAAGCTGAATGACATCTCCTATCTGCACCTGTGAGAGTTCTGCCTCATATCCGTACGGCCCTACTCCCTCATTCTGCGTTATAAACTCATAGAAAAAGCGGACACTCGTCCATGATGGCGAGCGAAGGTCGGGCGATATGTAGTACCACCCGAGATTTTCCGAAAAATTCATCACGAGCGAGCCTGCATAAACGCACTGGGAAACGAAGTTCGTGCAGTCTCCGCCGATTTCGTCAAAGCTGTAGAATTCGGGGTTGCGCCGGAACGCCCAACGTCTTGCGTATCTCACCGCGGCGCGTCTGTTATATTCCAAATAAATCTCCTCCAAAAAGCTTAATAGGCACAAGGATAACCCCTTGTGCCTATTATCATATTCGAAGATTTTATTTTAAGTTCCAACGTAAAACTCATCAAAGAGCGCTTCCGTATTCTCCTCGCAGTATTCAAGCTCTGTCGAGAACATTCGGCAAAGCTCGACCTGATCCTCAAACGAAAACTTGCCATGCTTTAAAAACTCGCAGAGACCGAGCGCATATACGAGCCAGACGCCAAACACTGCAAAGCACGCACGCGCGGCAGCATCGTCGATATCTGCCGCGGTCGCAAGGTGACGGTATATGAGATAAACGCCAAGCTGCTCGTACTCCGTCTCGCGATCCTTCATATATGTATCAAACTTATCTGTCCGCACATTTGAGAGAATTTTAAGCGCCGCTACCCTCTCCTGCCACGTTTTGTCCATACATTCAAGAGAAAGAAGAAACTCTGCCCAGTACTCCACTCCTCGCTCGGGAAGGCTTGCGTTGCAGAGCGCAAGGACCTCGAAAAGGCGCATACGTATGCTCTTTTTTCTGTCCTGAAGCTTTGAAATAATTTTATCTCTCAAGAATAGGATTTCATCGTCTGAAGAAATCTCCTCATCCGAGACAAGCACTGTTTTTTCTTTTCTTCCGAGAATTATCCTTGCCGCTTCCTCGCAGGAAAGGCCGAGCCCTGCCTCAACCCTTCCGCAGATTTCGTTATAAAATCGCGGATGCTCGCGGCAGATGTGGCAAAGCTTATCTTCTCCGAGCGCAAGGATAATATCGCAGAGGTTATCGCCGTTGAGAAACGGACAACGCTCGTCCGCGGCGAGAATGAATTCTGAGTTCTCGCCGTCCTTTATATTTTCGGAAAGGCGTCGTCCAAACTCACCATCAACCGTATCGTAATACGCCTTTGTATCTTTATCAATCTCAATTTCCCAGCCGATACAGCAGTTGTGACGGCAGTCCTTTGCAATGCACCGAAACTCTTTATAATAATCAGGATAAACCGGCATAACAAGCACCTCACGCAGAGTTTAAAAAAGACTGCTTCCGCAGTCTTTTTTATATTTAGTCGTTAATAAAGTCGCGGACTGTTCTGTCAACTATTTCGTAACCGACGAAGATACTCTCCTTATCAACCCACTCTTCGCGGCGGTGAGCTCCCCATGCGATGCTTCCGCCGATTGTGGTCGAGAGAACTCCGAGAGAAAGAGGAATGTTGCTGTCAGTTGAGGAGGACTTGCGCTTGCATTCCATGCCGCTTACTTCCTCACAGATTTTCTCGCAACGACAGAGAAGCTTCTCGAAAGCTTCCTCGTCAATGCCCTTTGCACACGGACGAATTCCGAGAACTTCAACTTCGACATCGACACCTGCATCCTTGTGCTTCTTTATTACCTCTTCAAACTTTGCGCGCATAATATCAACGCACTCCGCATAGTCAGAACGGTATTCGTAAAGCATCTCGGCATTCTGAGCAATTGTATTGACAGATGTACCGCCCGAGATTGTGCCGACATTGAAGGTGGTTTTTGAATCACCGATGTGCGGAATCTCTATCTCGTGCAAATCGCAGATGATTCTGGCAAGCTTTTCGATAGCGTTGTCTCTTCCGAATGCACCGTAAGAATGGCCACCCTCGGTCTTTACGCTTACGCGCATACGCTCAGAGCCGACAACGCGGTTGACTATGTAGGGATAGCTTCCGTCAACGGAAACAACACAGGCAACTCTGCCCTCAAAGTCCTTCATAATCTGGCGGATGCCTTTTAGGTTTCCGAGTCCTTCCTCGCAGGAGTTCATAACAAGAAGCATACCGTGCTTCGGGGTAATCTTCTCCTGCGTAAGCGCTCTTGCTATAAACATAAGCTGAACTGCGTGAACAGTATCATCCGCAATACCGGGGGCGTGAATCTTCTCACCGTCGTCGTAATACGGAAGCGGCTCCATATCCGGAAAGACAACGTCCGTATGTCCGAGGAATACGTTTATCTTATCACCCTTGACATCGCCGAACGGAACGATTACGTTCTTTGCCTCATCTTCATACGCATAAACTCCGTTTTTCTCAAACCAGTCGAGAATAAGCGCGACACGCTTATCTTCCATGCCGCTCGGTGCAGGGGTTCTTGCAACCGCTTCAAGGACTTCCAAAAACTCTCTTCTGTCAACCATTTTTAAAACCTCACTTAATTTTTTTACACACGAAGAGAGCTATTTTTCAAAAATAGCTCTCCCTGTTACAATATTATTCTGCCGGGGTAAGGGTGATTTCAGGAATCTCCTCGCCCTCTGCGCCGTGGTTATGACCTGCATGCGCATCTTCAATACCGACCTCATCGCCGATTGTCTTCTCTGCGTTGAGAATCTCGTAAAGGTCAATTTTTTCGTACTCTTTGGTGTACTCAACTTCAATACCTTCCATATACTCTGAAAGAACCTGACCAATGAGAGGATTACCAAGCTGAGCAGTAAAGCCCTCAAGGTCTGTTGCAATATGCTCTGCACTCATCGGATATCTTTTGATTATGTGGAAGCCGTAGCTTGACGGAACAATGTCCGACACTCCGCCTACTTCAAGTGCCGTAGCTGCCGCCGTAAACTCTGCAACCATCGAGCCGCCCGTCGGGGTGTAGCCGTTTGTGTCCATAACGTATCCGCCCTTGTTGGTTTCCATTCCGGGGTCTTCACCAAACTCAGCGATAAGAGCGTCAAAGTCTTCGCCGTTCTTTGCGCGCTTTGCAATACTCTCTGCCTTTGCCTTCTTTTCAGCATAATCTGCATCTGCTTCCTTCGCCATAACGAGAACGTGCTTAACACAGATTAAATCCTTTCCGAAGGTCTCTGCAATTTTTTCGGCAGTGGGAGCATACTTTCCTTCACCGGTAAAGAGTTCGGACTGAATTCTTGAGAAAAGCGCGCTTCTTCCCAGTACGTAATCATAGAAGGACTCGCTTATGCCTTCACTCTCAAATTTTTCAATAAATGCCTTGCGACTGCCTGCAGCTTCAATCTGCTTTTCTTTCGCTTCTTTCATAGTCTTTCTGTCTTCTTCAGTAAGCTTGATTCCGTTTTCCTTTGCAACAGCAGCGTATGTCTCAAACTCGATAATAAGGTTTTCTGCGTACTCCTTCAAGAGGTCAGCACCTGTTGTCTGTCCGTCACCCATATCTTCACCCAGCATTGAAGCAAGGGACATTCCGTAGGTCTGCTCAAACATCATATTGCTCTGAACAATTGCGCTTGCGTAGATGTCCTTTGAAATTCTCGCACCGCCAACCTTCATAACCGTCTTTGCACCATCATCGCAGCCTGCAAGCAATGTACAAAGCATAAAGGCCGCAATAATAAGAGATAAAATTCTTGTTTTCTTCATTTTCTCCTGTCTCCTTAATAAATTTACTACTAATGATTATAACAAACCTGTCGCGGAATTGCAACAAAACATTATGAACATTTTGAAAACAAAACTGCGAAGGCGTTTTGCCTTCGCAGTCAGGATTAAAATTCAATTTTCTTTTCGATGTATGCCGCAAGATCAGCGATTGCGATGCGCTCCTGCTGCATTGTGTCACGGTCACGGACTGTAACACATCCGTCCTCTTCGCTTTCGAAGTCGTATGTGATACAAATCGGAGTTCCGATTTCGTCCTGACGGCGATAACGCTTACCGATTGAACCTGCATCGTCAAAGTCGATCATAAACTTCTTTGCAAGGTCTGCATAAACCTCGCCTGCCTTCTCGGAAAGCTTCTTTGAAAGCGGAAGGATTGCAGCCTTGAACGGTGCAAGGTACGGATGGAGACGGAGAACTACGCGGACGTCGTTCTTCTCTGCGTCAACAACTTCCTCATCGTATGCTTCGCAGAGGAAAGCAAGAGCAACACGGTCGCAGCCGAGCGACGGCTCGACAACGTACGGAACGTACTTCTCGTTTGTCTCTGTATCGAAGAATTCCATATTCTCGCCGGAATGTGTCTGGTGTGCCTTGAGGTCAAAGTCTGTTCTGTCAGCAATGCCCCAGAGCTCGCCCCAGCCAAACGGGAAAAGGAACTCAATGTCTGTTGTAGCGTTTGAATAGTGAGAGAGCTCTTCCTGCTCGTGGTCACGAAGCTTCATGTTCTCCTTTGCGATACCGAGGGAGAGGAGGAAGTTCTCACAGTAATCCTTCCAATACTTAAACCACTCAAGGTCTGTTCCCGGACGGCAGAAGAACTCAAGCTCCATCTGCTCAAACTCACGTGTACGGAACGTGAAGTTACCCGGAGTGATTTCGTTTCTGAAGGACTTGCCTATCTGAGCGACACCGAAAGGCATCTTCTTTCTTGTAGTACGAGCGATGTTCTTAAAGTCAACAAAGATGCCCTGTGCAGTTTCCGGGCGGAGGTAGAGCTCGTTCTTTGCATCTTCCGTAACACCCTGGAAGGTCTTGAACATGAGATTGAACTTTCTGATGTCTGTGAAGTTGTGTGCTCCGCAATCGGGGCAGCAGATGTTGTTATCTTCGATGTACTTTGACATCTCCTCAAAACTCCAGCCTGCAGGGTTTACGCCCGTATCTTCGATGAGCTTGTCTGCACGGTGACGGGTTTTGCAGTCCTTACAGTCCATAAGAGGATCGGAAAATCCGCCGAGGTGACCGGAAGCTACCCATGTCTGAGGATTCATAAGGATAGCGGAGTCAAGTCCTACGTTAAGCTTGTTCTCACGGATAAACTTCTGTCTCCATGCGTCCTTGATATTATTTTTGAGCTCTACGCCGAGCGGACCGTAGTCCCAAGTGTTAGCGAGACCTCCGTATATCTCACTTCCGGGGTATACGAATCCTCTGCCCTTACAAAGAGCAACGATCTTATCCATTGCTTTTTCTGTGTTCTTCATGCGTGCCATTTTTATTTACTTCCTTTCAGATTGTTTACTTGTTTTTATATTTTGCAAAAAATTCAAGTGCTGTGTGGGTGTCGGGGATAAATACTTTATCTTCCTCTGAATAGCTTACGGGATATACGTACTCAATATAATCAAAATACTCGAGAGCCTCAAGCATCGCGTGTATCTCGGGAAGATCCTCACTCGTAATGTTGGTGGCGAAAACGGGTTTCGTGGCATAGGGATCGCTGAAGTATTCACTAATCTCTCCGGACTGTCCCCATGTGAGTCTCTTGAACTTATCCTTAAGCTCGTCGACGGTATAATCGGAACAACGTCTCAGATAACTTTCAACCATATCGAGGATCATGGTACTCTTGACCTTTACGTCTTCGTTCGAAAGCTCCTTGAACGTATTAACGATATGCACGGAATAGTCGGAAAGGCTTTGAATACCTGCCTCAAGCACGAGAACATTATCGACGATCTCAGTTGCAACGGATTGCTCTTCAGGGTCATCTCCGTCTTCCGCAGTGTTCTTATCATCCTTACCTTTTTTATCATCATTCGCTTCTTCGGGAGGATCGTCACTTACCTTTTCAGAGCTTTCACTGTCACTAGCGCTTTCACTGGCGCTTTCACTCTCGGGATCAGATTCCTCGATGATAGAAGTGATGACGCTGGTAGAAGCAGATAAGTGGTCAGCACCGCCGCTGTAGATATCAGACACAAGCTCGAATCTGACCGAACCCATAGATGAAATGAATTCGATCCCGCGCTCACCGTCGATTACTATGGAATGGTCGACCTTGAGATTGGCTAAACCTTCAACGTGATCGCAAAGCACCGTCAAGCCGTATCTTCCGTACACGTCACCAAGTGTGGTATCTCCGGAAGGAGAAGATACGCGTGTTTCGGGAGAAATATAGGTAGTAACAAACTCACGGTTCTCTTTATCGGCGCGCACAAGGGCGATCCACGTCGCGTTGATATAACGGATCTTTGTTCCGAGAATACCAACCGTCGAGCCGGACTCCTTAAGTCCGCCTGCAATCTTGTCGATATCCTCATAGGTATGATAATAATCCTTGTACATATCAGGTCTGTAATCCGTTCCGACTATCAGAAGTGTAAAAGATTCGGCGTCAGGCACCTTCTGGTTAGGGTCTACGGGCTTAGGTTC